>ONQW01000004.1 GCA_900320025.1 uncultured Lachnospiraceae bacterium | reverse complement strand
CCGTTCTGAGCGGTGCCCATGTTCACGAGCATTCCCTTGCGCTCGGACAGCTTGCTGATAACCGCGCCGGAGTAGTCCTCGGGCACGTCGATGTAGCAGTATTCGATAGGCTCGAGCTTCTTGCCATTTTCATCGGTCTTGAAAATGACCTCCGGCTTGCCGACGGCAAACTCATATCCCTCGCGGCGCATCATTTCAATGAGAACGGACAGATGCAGCTCGCCGCGGCCGGATACCTTGAACGCATCGGTCGAGTCGGTGTCCTCGACGCGGAGAGAGACATCGGTGTTGAGCTCCCGGTAGAGGCGGTCTCTCAGATGGCGGGATGTGACGAATTTGCCCTCCCGTCCTGCGAGAGGGGAGTCGTTGACCCGGAACTCCATGCTGATGGTGGGCTCGGAAATTTTCTGGAACGGGATGGCAACCGGATTCTCCGGGGAGCAGATGGTATCCCCGATCTTCAGATCCTCAATGCCCGAGACGGCTACGATGGATCCAAAGGAAGCTTCCTGGACATCGACCTTCTTCAGTCCCTCAAACTCATACAGCTTTGTGATGCGGACCTTCTTCTGCTTGTCCGGGTCGTGATGGTTCACGATAACGCAGTCCTGACCGACACGGATTTTGCCATTGGAGATCTTGCCGATACCGATGCGGCCTACAAATTCATTGTAGTCGATGGTGGAGATCAGCATCTGGGTGCCGGCGTCCGGATCGCCCTTCGGGGCGGGAATGGAATTGATGATGGTGTCGAAGAGGGGCTTCATCGACACGCCCGGGGAGCCGAGGTCGAGCGTGGCAATTCCGGATTTGGCAGAGGCAAAGACAAACGGGCAGTCGAGCTGCTCGTCGCTCGCGCCGAGATCCATCAGAAGCTCGAGCACTTCATCGATGACCTGCGTAGGACGCGCACCGGGGCGGTCAATCTTATTGATACAGACAATGACCGGCAGATTGAGGTCCATTGCCTTGGAGAGGACAAAGCGTGTCTGGGGCATAGGTCCCTCAAACGCATCGACGACCAGGATGGCGCCGTCGACCATCTTCAGAATGCGCTCGACTTCGCCGCCAAAATCCGCATGACCGGGCGTGTCGACGATATTGATTTTGACGCCGTTGTAGTAGACGGCAGTATTCTTGGAAAGTATGGTGATGCCGCGCTCCCGCTCGATGGCATTGGAGTCCATGACGCGGTCCTGTACTTCCTGATTTGCGCGGAACACACCGCTCTGACGAAGCAGTCCGTCCACCAGGGTCGTCTTGCCATGGTCGACATGGGCGATAATGGCAACGTTACGGACATCCTCTCTTGTTTTGATCATATTCTGCTCCTTGCGATGTCAGCGGCACATAATAGCATATTATATAGAAGCGTGGCAGACGTTCTGTTCCTGACATCATTTATAGACGTAAAAACGTTTTCCTTCGTGCAAACCTGATTATTGTAGCATTGTGTTCCGGGCAGTGCAAGCGGAAGCGAACGGCGGGGCTTTTTCTTTCCTGCCCGGAGGGATTATGGTATCATAGCGTCAGACAACAGCTTCCGGAGAGCGGAAGACGGGAGGCAGCATGAGCAGAATTATTCTGAAACTGAGCGGCGAGGCGCTCGCCGGGGAGAAGCATACAGGCTTTGATGAGCAGGTGGTCCGCCGGGTGGCGCGTCAGGTGAAGCAGCTGACGGAGGACGGCACAGAGATCGGCATTGTCATCGGCGGAGGCAACTTCTGGAGGGGCCGCACCGGCACGGAAATTGACCGCGTCAAGAGCGACCAGATCGGCATGCTGGCGACCGTCATGAATTGCCTCTATGTCTCGGAGATTTTCCGCGGCGAGGGACTTTCCACCAGTATTCTCACGCCGTTTGCGATCGAGGGCATCACGGAGCTGTTCACAAAGGATCTCGCAAATTCGTATTTTGCCACGCACACGGTCGTTTTCTTCGCCGGAGGGACAGGGCATCCGTACTTCTCGACAGACACCGGAGTGGTGCTGCGTGCGATCGAGGTGGATGCAGACTACATTCTGCTGGCCAAGAACATTGACGGCATCTACAATGCCGATCCGGCAAAGGATCCGTCCGCGAAACGGTATCACAAGATTTCCATCGGCGATGTCATCGCGCAGAACCTGCAGGCTGTCGATATGACCGCTTCCATTCTCGCGCGGGACAACAGAATGCCGATGCGCTGCTTTGCCCTGCAGGGAGAGGACAGCATTGTCAGGGCCGTCCGGAGCGGTGAAGAGGACTTTGACGGGACAATCATCACGGCGGACTGAATACACAGAAATCAAAATCCGCGCTGCAGAGACCAGCGCGCAAGGAGGAATCCCATGAACGAGCGTATCAAGGAATACGATGAGAAGATGAAGAAGGCAGTGGAGTTTCTGAAGACCGATCTTCAGACCATCCGTGCCGGCAGAGCCAACCCGCATGTGCTTGACAAGCTCCGCGTGGACTATTACGGCACGCCCACACCGATTCAGCAGGTCGCCAATGTCTCGGTGCCGGAGGCACGGATCATCCAGATCAGCCCGTGGGACAGAACGCTGATCAAGGATATCAACAAGGCAATTCTGGCTTCTGATATCGGCATCACGCCGGTTTCTGACGCCACCAGCATCCGTCTGGTTTTCCCGGAGCTCACGGGAGACCGCAGAAAGGAGCTGGGGAAGGACGTGAAGAAGCGGGGCGAGGAAGCAAGGATAGCTGTCCGCAATATCCGCCGCGACGGCAATGAGGAGCTGAAGAAGACCGGAAAGGCCGAGGGCATCTCGGAGGATGAGGTGAAGGATCTGCAGGACGAGCTGCAGAAGCTGACTGATAAATACGGCAAGGAAATCGACGCGGTGATCGAGGCAAAGACGAAGGAGATCATGACGGTCTGAGACCGGAAAACGGCGCCGCAGACAGGGCGGCATGGGGACAGGCATGGCTGAAACAGATCGAAATATCCCGCAGCATGTCGCCATTATTATGGACGGCAATGGCCGCTGGGCAAAAAAACGCGGGCTTCCCCGCACGGCGGGGCATTATCAGGGCGCAAAGGTCGTGGAACAGATTCTGGAGGATGCGGATCATATGGGTATCCGCTATCTGACGGTCTACGCTTTCTCGACGGAAAACTGGTCGAGGCCGCAGGCAGAGGTGAAGACGCTGATGAATCTGCTGCGGACCTACATGAAGACCAGTCTTGCCAAATGTGCAAAGAATAATGTCAGAATCCGGGTCATCGGAGACAAGACCATACTGGATGCGGATCTGCAGGAGGCAATCCGGAACCTGGAGCAGGATACGCGGAATAATACCGGGATAAGCTTTCAGATCGCCATCAATTATGGAGGACGGGATGAACTCCGGCGCGTTGCGGCGCAGATTGCCAGGCAGGTGCAGGATGGACTGCTGCGGCCGGAGGAAATCACCGAGGAAACCATCTCGGATCACCTCGACACGGCAGGCATTCCGGATCCGGATCTGCTGATCCGGACGAGCGGGGAAGAGCGCATCTCGAATTTCCTGATCTGGCAGTGTGCCTACACGGAGTATTATTTCACCGATGTGACATGGCCGGATTTTAATAAGGAAGAACTGGAGAGGGCGGTCGAGGCTTACAGGCACCGAGAGCGGCGCATGGGCGGGCTGATGCAGTGATGCGGATGCCGTGCGGTTCTGCTGCCATGAGAACGGGCGGACCGGGCGCGGCTTTACTGCGGAACACACCGCTGGAAATATGGCGCGGGGAACACAGCGCAGGTATGTGAGATGAAAACAAGGATAATCAGTGGTATTTTTCTTGGAATTGTGACAGTGGCTGTCGGCCTCACGGGCGGCGTGCCGGCGGGGCTGGTGCTTCTTGTCTGTGCTCTGATCGGTTTTCATGAGCTGTGCCGGGCGGCAGGTGTTCTCACACCGGGAGGCATTGAGGCGGAGCACAGAGAGGAGACGGAGCCGATCACGGTCGATCTTCTGAAAAAACGCGACAGGACAAACGTTCTGGAGATACTGGGTTATCTCGCAGTCTTTGTCTATTATGCGGTTCTGATCTTTTTCCGGGACCGGGTGAATGTGGATTTTTTCACCGTACTGATCGCGCTGCTGCTGCTTCTTGCCCTGATGGCGGCATATGTCTTCACATTTCCGAAGTTTCATGCGGATCAGGTGATGACAGCGGAGTTTGCCTTCCTCTATGTCCCTGTTCTGATGAGCTTTGTGTTTCGTGCACGCTGCCTGCCCTATGGAATCTATGTGTATACGCTGATCTTCTTCTGCACCTGGATCTGTGACACAGGGGCTTATTTTGCGGGGCGCGCATTCGGAAAACATAAGATGGCACCGGTGCTCTCCCCGAAGAAGACGGTGGAGGGAGCAGTCGGAGGGGTGGCGCTCTCGACGCTGTTCTGTTTCCTGCTGTCGATGTTCATGGCAATCCGGCACCCGGAGGAGACGCATGATTTCCGTGCTGCGTTTGTCGTGATCGGCGTGGTGGGCAGCATGATCAGTATGATTGGTGATCTCGCAGCTTCAGGGATCAAGCGGAATCACAACATCAAGGATTATGGGGACGTGATTCCGGGACACGGCGGGATTCTTGACCGGTTTGATTCCGTGATATTTACGGCGCCCATCATCTATTTTCTCGGTGTGCTTCTGATTGAGCGGGCACTCCGGTGAGCTGCGGATCGCAGGAAAAGGGAGAAGACAGAGAATCGCATGAAAAATCTGGTGATCATCGGCTCAACAGGGTCAATTGGAACCCAGACGCTGGATATAGTCAGGGACTGGCCGGAGGAATTTCATATTTCAGCGCTCGCCGCCGGGCATGATGCCGCTGCGCTGGAGGCGCAGATTCGTGAATTTCATCCGGATACAGCGGTCTTATTTGATGAGCAGGCGGCGCTGGAGCTGAAAGAGCGGGTGGCGGATCTGCCGGTCCGCGTTCTGGCCGGGATGGACGGCCTTCTGGAGGCAGCGGTGATCCCGGAGGCGGATCTTTTTGTCAATGCCGTAGTGGGGATGATCGGGATCCGTCCGACGCTTGCGGCCATCGCTGCAGGAAAGGACATTGCGCTTGCCAATAAGGAAACACTGGTGACAGCGGGGCATCTGATCATGCCTGCCGTACAAAAGGCCGGTGTCCGGCTGCTTCCGGTGGATTCGGAGCACAGCGCCATCTTCCAGTGCCTGAATGGAGAGCCGCGGAAACGCGTGAAGAAAATCCTTCTCACCTGTTCCGGCGGAACCTTCCGGGGCAGAAAGCGGGAGGAGCTTGTGCGGATGACCGCGGCGGATGCGCTGAAGAACCCGAACTGGACCATGGGAAGCAAGGTGACGATTGATTCCGCGAGCCTTGTGAACAAGGGACTCGAGGTGATGGAGGCGGCCTGGCTATTCGGCGTGCCGTCGTCCCGGGTCGAGGTTTATGTGCAGCCGCAGAGTCTGTGCCATTCCGCGGTGGAATTTGAGGACAATTCCATCATGGCGCATCTGTCAAGGCCGGATATGCATCAGCCGATTCAGTATGCCCTGTTCTATCCGGACAGAAGACCGGTTGCGGAGGTGCCGGAGCTGGATCTGTTCTCCGTGGGGGATCTGCACTTTGAACGGCCGGACACTGAGACATTCCGCGGACTGCCGCTCGCGTACCGCGCGGCCGACGCGGGCGGAACGATGCCGACCGTGTTCAACGCAGCGAATGAAGAAGCGGTCCGCTGTTTCCTGCAGGGCAAGATCTGGTTCCTCCAGATTTATGATCTGATCGAGGGCGCCATGGACGCGCACCGGACGGTACCGGAGCCGACGCTGGATCAGATTCTTGCCGCCGAGCAGGAGGCAAGATCGTATGTTAGAAGGACTCTTTCTGCATGATAGTGAGTATTCTGGTATTTATCCTGATCTTTGGTATTCTTGTCATCTCTCATGAGTTCGGGCATTTTCTGATCGCAAGACGGAATGGGATCCGGGTCAACGAATTTGATATCGGTATGGGGCCGACCCTCTGGCATAAAAAGCGGGGAGACACAGATTTCTGCATCAAGGCGCTGCCGGTCGGTGGTGCCTGTATTTTTGACGGCATGGAAATGATTCCCGATGATGGCAGTGACGAGGGACACGCGCGTGTGACGGACGAGCACTCCTTTCCGAATGCACCGGTGTGGGCAAGAATTGCAACGGTGCTGGGCGGTCCGTTCGCGAACTTTCTTCTCGGCTATCTGCTTGCGGTGATTATTGTTGCATTCAGCGGTACAGATCTGCCGGTGGTGCAGAGTGTCATGCCGGATTCCGCGGCGGAGGCGGCTGGCCTTGAGGCCGGCGACGTGATCACACGGATCAACGGGCGGAGCATTCATGTCTACCGCGAGGTGAGTCTTTCCTCTGTTTTCAACTACGGCGAGCCGCTGACCGTCACGTTCCGCCGGGACGGCGTGAAGCATACGGTGACACTCACGCCAAAATACTACGCGGAGGATGGCCGGTATTATATCGGGCTGCAGGGCGGCGGAACACTGATGCGCTGCAATGCCCTGCAGATATTCCAGTATGGCTGGTATGAAGTGGAGTATTGGCTGCGGGCGACCTACGGCTCGCTCGGACTGATCTTCCGGGGACATTTCTCCATGAACGATCTCAGCGGGCCGGTGGGAGTTGTTAAAGCGGTGGACGACACCTACACGGAGGCAAAGCCTTATGGTATTTCCACTGTCCTGCTGAGTTTTCTCAATCTCACCACGCTGCTCACCGTGAATCTGGGGGTCATGAATCTGCTGCCGCTTCCGGCGCTGGACGGAGGAAGGCTGATCTTTCTGCTGATCGAGGCGGTGCGCGGCAGACCGGTGCCGCCGGAAAAGGAGGGCATGGTCCATCTGGCCGGTATCATTGCTCTGATGGCACTGATGGTGGTGGTGCTGTTCAACGATATCGGCCGGTTTTTTCACTGATCATAGCCGCAGACTGGCGGCGGGGAGGCAGACATGGCTTACAGGGATCATACACGCGTGGTCAGAATCGGAGGGCGTCCGATCGGCGGCGGAAACCGGATTCTCATTCAATCTATGACGAATACGCCCACGGAAAACGTGGAAGCGACGGTATCGCAGATTCTCCGGCTGGAGCAGGCTGGCTGCGAGATCATCCGGTGCACGGTGCCGAATGAGGCGGCGGCAAAAGCGATCGGAGAGATCAAAAAGCGCATTCATATTCCGTTGGTGGCCGACATTCATTTTGACTATCGCATGGCGATCGCGGCAATGGAGAATGGGGCGGACAAAGTCCGGATCAATCCGGGCAATATCGGCGGCGAGGAGAAGCTGGACGCCGTGGTGAGATGTGCGAAGGAACATCAGATACCAATCCGCGTCGGTGTCAATTCCGGTTCCCTGGAGCGGGATCTGGTGGAAAAATACGGCGGCGTGACGCCGGAGGGACTGGTCGAGAGTGCTCTTGACAAGGTTCGGATGATCGAGCGGTGCGGATATGATCAGATTGTGATCAGCATCAAATCCTCTGATGTGATGACGTGTGTGAAGGCGCATGAGCTGCTGGCGCAGCGGACGGATTACCCGCTGCACGTCGGTATCACGGAGGCAGGGACGCTGCGCGGCGGGACGATCAAGAGCGCGGTCGGACTCGGCATTATCCTGTACGAGGGGATTGGGGACACCATCCGGGTATCTCTGTCCGGAGATCCGGTGGAAGAGGTCTACACCGCGAAGCAGATTCTCCGCGACCTGGGACTGAGACGGGAGGGAATCGAGGTGGTATCTTGTCCGACCTGTGGCCGGACCAGGATCGATCTCATCGATCTCGCCAACCAGGTGGAGGCTATGGTTCAGAACTATCCAAAGCTCAACATCAAGGTGGCGGTCATGGGCTGCGCGGTCAACGGACCCGGCGAGGCAAGAGAGGCGGACATTGGCATCGCGGGCGGCCTGCACGAGGGACTTCTGATCCGCAGGGGCGAGATAGTAAGGAAGCTTCCGGAGGATCAGCTGCTCGGCGCGCTGAAGGACGAGCTTGATCACTGGCCGGCCGAGTGATGGCGATGAGAGCGCATTCGGGCATTTCCGCCGCGGATGCCGGGAGGGTACCGGCGCGGAGATCGCGGCAGGTGTGAGGATCCCGGGCGGAAAAACGTTCTGTGAGGAACCATGAGCAAGGCTTTTTTTGAAGTATTTCCAAAACTGAAGGTGGAGACAGATCTGCGCGATCTGTTTACGGAGACTGAGATAGAGCGGCTGGCGTGCGATTCCACGCACAGCCGCTTTAAGGTCGTCCTTGATTCCGGGCATCTCATTCACAAGAACCAGATTTACCGGATGCAGGAGGAGCTGGAGCGGCAGGTATTCGGCCCCGCGGAGAAGAAGGCCGGACACGACCGGGTCGAGGTCTATATCCGGGAGCAGTATCAGCTCTCGAGGCAGTATACGCCGAAGCAGCTGATGAAGGAGTATTATGACTCTCTCTGCTGCGAGTTCTCTCATGATTCCCATATCGCAGGTCATTATTTCCGGGAGGCGGAGGTCTCCTGCCCGGATGACGGGGAAATTGTGGTCAGGCTGGAGGACTGCTGCTTCACCAGGAAAATGGGTCCTGACATGGAGGACGCGCTGGAGCGGGTCTTCCGGGACCGCTGCGGCGTTCCGGCGCGGTTTCGCCTGCTGTATGAGAAAAGAAAGCATGAGCACCGTGTGGAGAAGCAGGAGTGGCAGCCGATCCTGTCGGACAGCAGGGAAAGTATGTCCGGCGGTGGGAGCGGAGCCGGGCCTGCGGTGACAGAGGCCGCAGCGCAGCAAGGTGCGGATTTTGCTGGCGATACCGCACCCTGGATGACAGCGGAGGGGGAGCATGGCAGCTCTGCCCGGGAGGGCGTCCCGGCATCCGGCGGCCGGGAAGCCGGGAGCAGTCAGCAGGCACAGAGCGGGCAGCGCGGCACGGGTGCTGCCGGTGTGGGCAGCCGCGGTGCGCAGACAGCCGGGAACAGACCGGAGGGACGCGGTTCGTACACGGGAGAAACCCGGAACGGCAGGGGCAAAGGAACATCGGGCGGCCAGACGCGCGGCCGGGACAGAGGATATGCGCGCGGATACCGCCGCTCGGACAATCCGGACTGCCTCTATGGGCGTGAGATCGATGAGTCGTCAGCCAACATCCCGCTGCGGGACATTGTCGGCGAGATCGGACAGGTCACGGTGCACGGACAGGTTATCTCGGTGGACCGGCGGGACATCCGGAATAACAAGACGATTGTGAAATTCACGCTGACGGATTTCACAGACTCCATTTACTGCAAAATTTTCATCGGCACGGAGGATGCGGATGAATTTCTGCAGCATCTCACGCCGGAAACATTCGTCCGGCTCACAGGCATGACGCAGATGGACACCTTCGATCATGAAATTGTGATCGGCGCCATCACAGGCATCATGAAGATCCCGGATTTCACGGAAAAACGCAGGGATCACAGTGAGCGCAAGCGCGTGGAGCTTCACTGTCACACAAAGATGTCCGACATGGACGGCGTCTCGGAATGCAAGGACATTGTCAGACAGGCCTACGAGTGGGGAATGCCGGCCATTGCGATCACGGATCACGGCAATGTGCAGGCTTTCCCGGACGCAAACCATCTCCGGGAGGATCTGCTCTCCGCAGAAAACAAGCGCCGCAAGGCGGCCGGAGAGCCGCCTGTGGATGAGCAGAAATTTTTCAAGGTGATATACGGCGTCGAGTGCTATCTGGTGGACGATCTGAAACCGGTGGCAGAGTACGGCACCGCCGAATCGCCCGATACCAGGATTGACGGCCGCGATTATGTCGTGTTTGACCTCGAGACCACCGGCTTTTCCCCGGAGCGCGACCGGATTATTGAGATCGGCGCTTACAAGGTGCGTTTTGTGAACCAGCCGGATCCGGATTCAGAAGAGCCGGGGAGCCTGATCCGCAGGGCGTGTATCACGGAAGAATTCACCCGGCTGGTGAATCCCAGAATTCCGATTCCCTACCGGATCACACAGCTGACCCACATCACGGATGAGATGGTCCAGGACGAGGCATCGATCGAGGAGACACTACCGGCGTTTCTTTCCTTCTGTCAGGGATGCGTTCTCGTAGGGCATAATGTCGCCTTCGACATCGGTTTTATCAGGGCGAAGGCAAGGGAACAGGGCCTGCCCTGCGATTTCTCCACGATCGATACCCTCGGCATCGCGCGGGCGGAGCTGCCGGGGCACGGCAATTACCGCCTCGACACCGTCGCCAAACTGCTCTCGGTGGAGCTCGACAGCCATCACCGCGGTTCGGACGACGCAAAATGCACGGCGGATATTTTTCTGAAGTTTCTGCCGATGCTGGAAAAGGACCACGTGGAGACGTATCGGGATCTGAACCGGCTGACGGAGAGCAATCCGGAGGTGATCCGCCACCTGAATCCGCTGTATCACTGCATTCTGCTGGCCCGGAATAATACGGGACGGCTGAATCTGTACACGATGATCTCAGCCTCCCATCTCACGTATTTTCAGCGCAAGCCGCGCATTCCGAAGAGCCTTCTTGCCAGACACCGGGAGGGAATCCTGGTGGGGAGCGCCTGCGTGGCCGGAGAGCTGTACCAGGCGATTCTGGAGAACCGTTCGGAGGAGGCCATCACCGGTATTGCGCAGTTCTACGATTATCTGGAGATACAGCCGACGGGAAACAATAAGTTTCTGATCGAGGCTTCAGGGAGAGATGGCGAAAAAAGATATCCTGATATCCGGACGACAGAAGATATCGAGGCGATCAACAGGAGAATTGTGGACCTTGGCGAGAAGCTGGGCAAGCCGGTCTGCGCAACCTGCGATGTGCATTTCCTGAACCCGGAGGATGAGATATACCGCACGATTCTGCAGGACGGCATCGGTATGACGGACGAGGAGCCGGCACCGCTGTATCTGAGAACGACAGATGAGATGCTGGCGGAATTCGCCTACCTCGGACAGAAAAAGTGCGAGGAGGTGGTCGTCGACAATCCCCGCCGGATCGCGGATATGATCGAGGCCATCCGTCCGGTGCGCCCGGATAAGTGTCCGCCTGTGATCCCGAATTCGGACGGGATGCTGACGGAGATCTGTTATCGGAAGGCACACGAGATGTACGGCGATCCGCTGCCGGAGGTGGTCGAGGCCAGACTGAAGAAGGAACTCGGCTCCATCATCAAGAATGGTTACTCCGTGATGTATATCATCGCGCAGAAGCTGGTCTGGAAATCGAACGAGGACGGCTATCTGGTCGGGTCGAGAGGATCGGTTGGTTCGAGTTTTGTCGCGACGATGGCAGGTATCACGGAGGTCAATCCGCTCCAGCCGCATTATCTGTGCCCGAATCCGGAATGTAAGTATTCGGACTGGGACAGCGATGTGGTCAGGGCAAACGAACTCAACACCGGTATTGATCTGCCGGAGAAGATGTGCCCGAAGTGCGGCACGAAAATGATGGGTCTCGGCTTCGGCATACCGTTTGAAACTTTCCTCGGCTTCAAGGGAGATAAGGAGCCGGATATTGACCTCAATTTCTCCGGAGAGTATCAGGCCAAGGCACATGCCTACACGAAGGTCATCTTCGGCCATGAACAGACGTTCAAGGCCGGGACAATCGCGACCGTCGCCGACAAGACGGCGTATGGATATATCAAGGGATATTATGAGCGGCGCGGCGAGGCAAAACGCGGCTGCGAGATCGAGCGGATGGTGCCGCATCTAGTGGGTGTGAGGCGCTCCACCGGGCAGCATCCGGGCGGCATCGTCGTGCTGCCGGTGGGCGAGGATATCAATACGTTCACACCTGTGCAGCATCCGGCAAACGATATGACGACCGACATTGTGACCACGCATTTTGATTATCACTCGATCGATCACAACCTGCTCAAGCTTGATATTCTCGGCCATGATGATCCGACCATGATCCGCTTTCTGCAGGATATCACCGGGGTTGATCCCATGACGATACCGCTGAACGACCCGGAGGTGATGAGCATTTTCCAGAGCCCGGCGGCGCTCGGCGTGACGCCGGAGGAGATCGGCGGCGTGACCACCGGAACGCTGGGCATTCCGGAGTTTGGAACAAAATTTGTCATCGGCATGCTAGAAAAGACGAAGCCGACGACGATGACCGAGCTTGTCAAGATATCGGGTCTTTCCCACGGCACGGATGTGTATCTTGGAAATGCGGAAACACATATTGAAAACGGGGACTGCACACTGCTCACCTGTATCGGCTGCCGGGATGACATCATGAGCTATCTGATTTCCAAGGGACTCGATCCCTCTCTGTCCTTCACCATCATGGAGCGTGTCCGCAAGGGCAAGGTGGCCGGGGGTAAGGTGAAGGAATGGCCTGAATGGAAGGAGGAGATGACAAAGCACGGCGTGCCGGATTGGTATATCGATTCCTGCGAGAAGATCAAATACATGTTCCCGAAGGGGCATGCGGCGGCCTATGTCATGATGGCGCTGCGCATTGCCTGGTTCAAGGTTCATCAGCCTCTCGCGTACTACTGCGCCTATTTCTCCATCCGCGCCACGGATTTTGATTACGAGGTGATGGCCCAGGGAGAGACGAAGCTCAAGGGCTGGGTCGAGGAGACCGGCCGGAAGGAAAAGCTGACGCCGAAGGAGGAGGCCATGATGGACGATGCGAAGCTTGTCCTTGAGTTCTATGCGCGCGGCTTCCACTTCACTCCGATTGATCTCGCGAAGGTGAAGAGCCGTCACTTCCAGATTCTGGACGGCACGCTGATGCCGTCGCTGGTCAGCATCAACGGCATGGGAGAGAAGGCGGCGGATGCGGTTGTGGAGGCAGTCAAGGACGGACCGTTTACCTCGAAGAATGATTTCCGCAGCCGCACAAAGGTATCGCAGACAAACATTGATCTCATGGACCGGCTTGGCATTCTGGGCAGTCTGCCGGAGACGGATCAGATCTCGCTGTTTGATCTCTTCGGAAGTGGCCTGGGCGGAGAAGATGCGTGAGAGCAGGGAGGAATCAGCCATGACCGCGCGGGAAGCGGCAGAGTATCGCGATGAGACTGTTCTAACCATATCATATTTTCGAATGGAGAAGCGTTATGTCGAAAACAGTGAAGCTTGCAGATATCGGGAAAAGGCTGGGCGTGAGTGCCGTGACGGTTTCCAAGGCGCTGTCAGGGCAGAAGGGCGTCAGCGAGGAGATGCGCGGCAAAATCACTGCGCTTGCGGAGGAGATGGGCTATGTCCGAAATACAGCCCGTCTGAGCCGGAAGGAAAACAAAAGCTATACGATCGGCGTCTTTGTCTCCGAGCAGTATTTTGACCGCGGGCAGTCCTTTTATTCCAAGCTGTATCAGGAGGTCGCAAGGGCAGCGCAGGCGGTCGGTTCCACTGCCGTGCTGGAACTGATCGGGTATGACCGCGAGCAGAGAAACATCATTCCGCAGCTCGCCTATGCAGGCAAGGTGGACGGCGTCATTATTCTGGGGGATTTTTCCCGGGGCTACGGGCACTTCATGGAGGATAATCTGGGCCTTCCGCTTATTTATCTTGATGCGAACGGACGGTTCGATGTGCATGACAGCGTGGTCAGCAACAACTTGCTGGGCGGCTATGAGATGACAAGCTATCTGCTGAATATGGGGCATTCCCGGATCGGCTTTGTCGGCACGAGGCTGGTGACGGATTCCATCGATGACCGCTTCCTTGGTTATTACAAGGCATTGATGGAGCGCGGGATTCCCTTGCGGGAGGACTGGATCGTCAAGGACCGCGAGTGGAGCCGAAATGTCAGATTCTATGAGGATGACTTCAGGCTTCCGGAGGTCATGCCGACAGCCTTCTTCTGCAATTGTGATCTGACCGCAGACGTTCTGGTGCACAAGCTGAATGGAGAAGGATACCGCGTCCCGGACGATATCTCTGTCGTCGGATTTGACCACTATCTGAATACGGAGCTGGCACAGACGCTGACCACCTATGAAATCAGTCAGAGCCGGATGGCGCGCGAGGCGGTTCACATGATTCTGCGCAAAATCCGGGATCCGAAGTCGGAGGTGGGGACACTTGTGATCCCCGGTAAATTTATTGAGAAGAGCAGCGCGAGAAGAATCGGCCCGGCAATTCGGAGACTCTGAGCGGATAATGCCTGCGCAGACGTTGAGAGAGATGGTACTTCCGCGGCGCGGTACGCGCCGTGGTGATGTCTGTCTCCTTGCGGCAGAGCCGGATGAAGTACTGGACATTCTTGCATCGGACGGCATGCAGGCAACGGGAGCAGGGATCGGCAGGTATGTGCGCAGGGCTAAACGAAAGGGAAAAATCGGCAAATGGCATGACTATGATGAAACGAAATTAAAACTATATTTATACCGAATAGCGATTCTAATAGGAAAACAAATTTTTTCCAAAATTTCTCTTGCGCGGAAGGATAAGATACGGTAATATATCACTTGCGCCGGTGAGGCGCAGGTGAATATGGCTCGTTGGTCAAGCTGGTTAAGACGCAGCCCTCTCAAGGCTGAATCATGGGTTCGAGTCCCGTACGGGCTAGTTTAAGGAAGAACTGCTGAGTGAATTGCTCGGCAGTTTTTTGTGTTATGGAGCATCTCATTTTCTCTCTTCTTCCTCTTCTCTGTTTTATGTCACGGCACACAGAGTGTGCTATTCTGATACTGTGCGGATCGGGACTGCCGGTGGGGCGGCAGTCTGTATGATTTCTGGCAGGGAAATCCTGCGGGAAGGGGGCTGCGATGAAGAATGCGGGGGCGGTTCGGGCAGCATGGCTCGCGGTGATGGCAGTGTCTGTACTCTGTCTCGTGATGTCTTTCCGGGTGGAGGCGGCTGGCGCGTCCAAATCTGCGAAATCCGGCAAGTCCACTTACGCCTGTGAGCTGACCGGAAAGCAGATCAGTACTGAACTCAGGAACCAGCGTCCGATTGCGGTGATGATCGATGATGATCAGCGGGCACTGCCGCACTGCGGGCTGGAGGATGCCGACATTGTGTACGAGCTGGTGAACAGCACGGCAAACAACCGGATCACGCGGCTGATGGCAATCTACAAGGATTACAATAAGGTGACGCGGATCGGCAGCATTCGGAGCACGCGGCCGACCAACATTCTGCTCGCCGAGGAATACAGCGCGGTGCTATGCCATGACGGCGGACCATATTACAACGATATCTATTTCAAGGATCCGGCAATTCAGCATCTCTCCGGCGGCTTTACGCGGATTTCGAACGGCAAGGCAAGAGAATTCACGGAATTCATCACGGCGGGAGAGGCACGGCGGCGCATGAAGGCGGCGGGCATCTCGCCCTCGTACCCGAAGACAATGAATAAAGAAGCCAAAAAGGAGCATTTCCGCTTCTCAAAGACAGGTACGACGCTGAACAAGAGAAAGGATGCAAAAAAGGCTTCCTCTGTCAGCCTGCCGTATGCCAATACGCGGACGAAGCTGGTTTACAATGAAAAAACGAAAACGTACGATCTGTACCAGCACGGAACGCTGATCCGGGACGGTATCAGTGGCAAAACGGTGAGTTTTGATAACGTCATAATCATGAACTGTTCTATTTCTGTGCTCGACAAACACGGGTATCTGATCTACAACTGCCTCGCGGCCAATCAGCCGGGCTATTTTCTGACGAGGGGATATGCCATCCCGATTCTGTGGACGAAGAATGCCGGAACGGATCCGACAAAATATTTCACGGAGACCGGGGCGGTGGTGACACTGAATCCGGGCAAAACCTATATTACCATGTGCCCCTCGGACAGCTGGAAGAAGCTGTCGCTCGGGAAAAAGACGAAGAAATGACGTGACATTCACAACGCACTGCCGGAAACGGCAGTGCGTTTGAGAAAGTACGAAAATCAGACATGGATATCCGGCATTTTCCGGTTGACACTCTGATGGCTTTCGGGTATTATAACATTTGTCGCGCAGGAATGGCGGAATTGGCAGACGCGCAGGCTTCAGGTGCCTGTTGTAGCAATACAGTGAGGGTTCAAGTCCCTTTTCCTGCACTCCCTTTGAAGGAGTGATCCAACGAAGGCTTACGGACGCGGAAGTGTCGGAATTGGCAGACGAGCAAGACTAAGGATCTTGTGGCAGTAATGTCGTGTGGGTTCAAGTCCCATCTTCCGCAGCGAAGGGCCGGGAAACAGTGTCCCGGCTTTTTCCATAACACGCAGGGCTGCGGCGAGCAGTCTTCACATGCGGGACGGTAGCTCAGCCGGGAGAGCGCTTCCCTCACACGGAAGAGGTCAGGGGTTCGAGCCCCCTCCGCCCCACGAGATCGGGAATCCAGAAATGGGTTCCCTTTTTAGTATAAAAAAAGGAATTTGCCGCAGCACGCAGAATAAGTATTATGAAGCCGATATAATTGTCAGGGATCATTCAGTACAGATTTCATCATAACCGGGAGACAGGCATTGACCATTCGGGAAGAAATTGAGGCGAGAGAACAGGAAATTCTTGCTCCGTGGGCATCACACAGTGTGGATTCAAAGGGAAGACTGCGGGAGGAGGAACGGGATGATATCCGCCCTGTCTATCAGCGCGACAGGGACCGCATCCTTCACAGCAAATCCTTCCGCCGGCTCAAGGATAAGACGCAGGTTTTCATCGTGCCGGACGGGGATCACTACCGGACACGGATGACACACACGCTGGAGGTGTCACAGATCGCACGGACCATTGCGCGGGCGCTCAGGCTGAACGAGGATCTGACGGAGGCGGTAGCACTCGGCCACGATCTCGGGCATACGCCGTTCGGCCATGCCGGGGAGCGTGTTCTGAACCGGGTATGCCCGGAGGGATTTCGGCACAACGAGCAGTCTCTGCGCACGGTGGATGTTCTGGAGAAGGATGGAAGAGGTCTGAATCTCACCAGAGAGGTGCGGGACGGAATTCTGAACCATCAGATGAGTCTCATGCCGAGCACACTGGAGGGACAGATTGTCCGGCTCTCAGACAAAATCGCGTATCTCCATCATGACTGTGACGATGCCATCCGCGGCGGGATTCTCACAGAGGAAAGCGTCCCGGCGCAGATCACAGATGTGCTAGGGCATACGTTGAACGAGCGTTTGGATCATTTCATTCATGACATCATCACCACAAGCGAGGGAAAGCCGGAGATCCGGATGTCTGAAGAGACGGAGACTGCCTTCCGCCGTTACCGGCAGTTTATGTTTGAGGCTGTCTATACAAATCCGGAGGCGAAGGGGGAGGAACACAAGGCAGAGCTTCTGGTTGAACGGCTGTATGATCATTATCTTGAGCACCTTGATGTACTTCCGCGGTATATGTTAAGCCGCCTCGATGAGGGAGACTCACGGGAGCGTGTGGTCTGCGATTATATCAGCGCCATGACGGACCGGTTCGCGATTGAACGTTATGAGGAGCTGTACATTCCGAAGACTTGGAACCGCTGACGCGGAGGTTCTGGGAGAAGTATTTTGTATTATCCGGATGAGATTGTGGAACAGGTGCGGGCCAGCAATGACATCGTCGATGTTGTGGGCCAGTACGTCAAACTGAAAAAACAGGGAGCCAATTATTTCGGCCTTTGTCCCTTTCACAATGAAAAATCGCCGTCCTTCTCGGTCTCGCCGTCCAAGCAGATCTTCTACTGCTTTGGCTGCGGCGCCGGGGGAAATGTCATCACGTTCCTGATGAAGTATGAGAATTACTCGTTTCAGGAGGCGCTCAAGGCACTGGCGGAGCGGGGAGGCGTGGCGCTGCCGCAGATGGAGTACAGCGCCCAGATGCGTGCGCAGATCGAGCGGCGCAATCAATTGTTTGCGGTGAACAAGGAAGCAGCGACCTATTACTATCATCTGCTCCGGTCGCCGCGCGGCGCCGCAGGCATGCGGTATCTCACGGAGAGAAAGCTGACGCCGCAGACGATGTCCCATTTCGGACTTGGCTATGCGGACGGCAGCAATTCGGACCTGGTGCGGTATCTGCGCGGAAAAGGCTTTGCGGACGATGTGATTCTGGAATCCGGCGTGGCTGCTCACGACGAGAAGCGGGGACTGCATGACAAGTTCTGGAACCGCGTGATCTATCCCATCATGGATGTGGAGAACCGGGTGATCGGGTTCGGCGGGCGTGTGATGGGGGACGGCAAGCCAAAATATCTCAATTCGCCGGAGACGCCGATCTTTGACAAGGGCAGAAATCTGTACGGATTGAATTTTGCGCGGCGGAGCCGGAAGAATCAGTTCATTCTGTGCGAGGGGTATATGGATGTGATTTCCATGCATCAGGCCGGCTTCACACAGGCGGTGGCTTCGCTCGGGACGAGCTTCACGACCGGACAGGCACAGATTCTGAAGCGGTACGCGAAGGATATTATTTTGTCGTATGACAGCGATGAAGCGGGGGTGAAGGCGGCGCTCCGGAACAATCAGGTGCTGCGTCAGGCCGGGCTGCGCGCCAGAGTCCTGAATCTGAAGCCGCACAAGGATCCGGACGAGTTTATCAAGGCGGAGGGCGCGGAGGCATTCCAGCAGCGGCTTGATGAAGCGGAGAACGTGTTTTTCTTCGAGCTGAGGCAGGCAGAAAAGCGCTATCACATGCAGGATCCGTCCGAGAAGACGGATTTCTGCCGCGAGGCGGCGCGGATGCTGGGCCAGTTTCCGGACGAGATGGAACGGGAGAACTACCTAAGGACCGTCGCGCAGCAGTATTTCATCGACGAGGAGGCGCTGCGCCGGATGGTCGGCGCATACGCACAGGTGGAGGACGGCCTCGGGGATATTCCGATCCCGGATCGTCCGGCACCGGCGGGACGGACAGCAAAATCTGCGCCTGATGCGGATGTCTCGCTGCCCTCGCAGCGCTACCTGCTGACTTGGCTTGCGGACGAGCCGGAGCTCATCCCTCAGGTGGCGAGGTATCTGACGCCGGCAGATTTCTCCGAGGGCGTCTGCCGCATCGCGGCGGAGCGGTTCTGGGCATCACCCGGCACGGCATCCGAGCCGGCGCAGATCATCGGCCTATTTACCGAGGAGGCGGAGCAGCAGGAGGCGGCGGCGCTCTTTCATGCAGAGCTGACGCTCCCCAATGGAAGGGAGGAGCGGGAGAAGGCGCTCCGGGACATCGTATATGCGGTGAAGAAGGGCAGCGTGGAGCGCGAGGAAAAGGCTGAGGCCGGTTCCCCGGATGCCCTGAAGAATATCATTCGGAACAAGAAATCGCTGGAAAATCTGAGGAAGGTCCATTTCAGCGTGCGCGGGGCTTAGCCCTCCGCAGAATAAGAGAAAAGTGAGGATACCGTAAGTATGGACGAAAAGATGCAGGAAGAATTTCAAAAAAAGCTGAATGATCTGGTGGCGCTCGGCAAGAAGAACAGAAACGTTCTGGAGCAGAGCCAGATTGACGGCGCTTTTGACGGAATGGACCTGGACGACGACCAGTGGGAGGTCGTCAATAACACAATCGATAAAAACGGCATTGTGATTTCTCTTCCGGAGGGGATCGACGACAGCCCCAGCGATGATGAGCTGATGGACGAGGAGGAGAGCAACGAGGCGGACAAGGATCTGAATATCGACATGGACGCGGTCGCGGACAGCGTGAATATTGAGGATCCGGTGAGGATGTATCTCAAGGAGATCGGCAAGGTTCCGCTGCTGACCGCTGATGAGGAGATTGACCTGGCAAAGCGCATGGAGGCGGGAAACTGGGCCGAGGAGCTGTTCCGCAAAACCGGCGCAAAGACGCCGGACGCCATCGCAAAGACACCGGACGATGCGGCGTGGGACGAGGCAAAGCTGACGGAGCTCGGATTCAAGGGCGAGGCGCTGGATGTCCTGAAGGATAAGACAAACCGCGAACTGAAGGGAATGATTGCGTCCGGCAAGGAGGCGAAGAACCGCCTCGCGGAGGCAAATCTGCGCCTGGTGGTCAGTATTGCGAAGCGCTATGTCGGCCGCGGCATGCTGTTCCTTGACCTCATTCAGGAGGGCAACCTCGGACTGATCAAGGCCGTTGAAAAATTTGATTACCGCAAGGGCTTCAAGTTCTCGACCTACGCGACCTGGTGGATCCGGCAGGCCATCACCCGTGCGATCGCGGATCAGGCGCGCACCATCCGCATTCCGGTTCACATGGTGGAGACCATCAACAAGCTGGTCCGCGTAAGCCGGCAGCTGCTGCAGGAGCTGGGGCGGGAGCCCACCCCGGAGGAAATTGCGAAGGAGATGGGCATCCCGGTGGAGCGGGTCCGCGAGATTATCAAAATTTCGCAGGAGCCGGTCTCCCTCGAGACGCCGATCGGCGAGGAGGAGGACAGTCATCTCGGCGATTTCATTCAGGATGACAATGTTCCGGTTCCGGCGGAGGCCGCAGCGTTCAGTCTGCTGCAGGATCAGCTCCAGGAGGTCCTCGACACCCTGACGGACCGTGAGCAGAAGGTGTTGCGTCTGCGGTTCGGCCTGGATGACGGGCGGGCGCGGACGCTGGAGGAAGTGGGCAAGGAATTCAATGTCACCCGTGAGCGCATCCGGCAGATTGAGGCAAAGGCGCTCCGCAAGCTCCGCCATCCGAGCCGCAGCAGGAAGCTCAAGGATTATCTGGACTGACGCAGGATGTGAGGCGGGCTGGAGCGATGAACAGACAATTATCAGAACGCCTTCTCGTGATTGCCTCTCTGGTGACGCCGGGGCTTCGGCTTGCAGACGTGGGCTGCGATCATGGTCTTCTCTCCTTATATCTTTTGGGAAATCAGACCGTCCCATATGCGATCGGCATGGATCTCAGGGAGGGACCGCTCTCCAGGGCACAGGAGAATGCTGTCAGAGAACATCTGGGGGACAGGATTGTGTTCCGGCTGTCGGACGGGCTTGACGCCTATGAGGCCGGTGAGGCGGACAGCCTTGTGATTGCCGGCATGGGCGGACAGATGATGGCGGATATTCTGCTCCGGGAACCGGAGAAGACGGCCTCCTTTCAGGAGCTGATTCTCGAGCCGCAGAAGGACCCGGACAGAGTAAGGGCCGCTCTCCGGCGTCTCCCCTTCGGGATCACGGCGGAGCGCATGGTGAAGGAGCAGGGGAAATATTATCCGGTGATCCGCGCGGCGCGCAGCGCTCCTATGGCCACGTCCGGTCTTGGAGAGCGCATCGACGATTATTACGGGCCGATTCTTTTGAAGAACCGGGACGGTGTGCTGAAGGCATTTCTGGATTTCAGGGAACCTGCCCTCCGGCGGATTCTGGATGGACTAGCGGCAGAAAATGCCGGGAAGCGGCGCCAGTTTGAGCAGGCACTGGAAGATATTGAGACGATTCGGAGGTACTTTTCATGCGGATGTCAAAGCTGATGGAGGAGATTGAGCAACTCTGTCCGAAAAGCTTCGCGCTTGACTGGGATAATGTCGGACTTCTCTGCGGGCGCTCGGACAAAGAGGTGCAGCGCGTCCTGCTCGCCGTGGATGCGACGGACCGCGTGATCGAAGAGGCTGTGCAGAGAAACGCGGATGCGCTGATCACGCACCATCCGATGATTTTCCACGGCGTGAAGCAGGTGAATGACACGGATTATATCGGCAGGCGGATTCTGGAACTGGCGCGCAGGGATATCGCTTACTATGCCTGCCATACGAATTTTGACATCATGGGGATGGCGGACGCGGCAGCGGACGAGCTGAAGCTGGAGAACCGGGAGGTGCTCGAGGTCACCTATGAGGACGACATCTCGCATGAGGGGCTGGGCAGGATCGGCACACTGCCGGGATACATGCCGCTGCGGGATTTTGCGGCGCTGGTGCGGGATACCTTTCATGTGGCCAGAGTGCGCTGCTACGGAGATCCGGACCAGCCCGTCGTCACGGCGGCGATTCTGCCCGGCAGCGGCAAGGATGACATCGACAGGGCGCTGGCAGCAGGTGCGGATGTCATGGTCACCGGCGATATCACGCATCATGTGGGTCTCGATGCGGTGGAGAAGGGCGTTGCGGTCATCGACGCCGGACATTTCGGAGTCGAGAAGCTGTTCCTTCCGTACATGAAGGATTTCCTGAACCGGGAGGTGCCGGAGATCGCGGTGATGGAATCGGAGCAGGGGGAGCCTTACACGGAGATATAACGGACGCAGAAAGATAAGACAGAACAGAGGAGAGGAGGAAGACGGCATGCCGGCACTGATGATTGACGGGGTGACCAGAAATTTTGAGCGGGGAACGCTCTACGAGACGATCGCGGACCAGTACCAGAGCGCACACGATGGCACGATTGCGCTGGTCACGGTGAATGGAAAGATGCGCGAACTCGGCAAACGTGTGGACAGGGACGGCGTTCTGACGTTTCTCACGACGAGAACGCCCACGGGCTTCAACACCTACTGCAGAACCGCGGAGCTGCTGCTGGTGCGCGCTGTCGACGCACTATGCGGACGTGGCGTGCATGTCAAGATTGAGTTTGCACTCGGCAACGGCTTCTTCTGCTCTGTACACGGCCTGGATGGGGAGGTGGACGCTGCCTTCACGCAGAAGGTCCAGGCGAAGATGGAGGAGCTCCGCGACAGAGCGGTTCCCATCACTAAAAAGACCTATCCGATCGACGATGCCATTGAGCTTTTCGCAAGGCAGGGGATGGAGGATAAGGTCAAACTGTTCCACTACCGGCGGGGGTCGACGATTAACGTATACAATCTGGATGGCTATTCGGATTACTTCTACGGCTATATGCTGCCTAACACAAAATATGTCCGTCTGTTCCAGCTGATGCCTTACCGCGGCGGTATGGTCCTTGTGCTTCCCACGATGGAGCATCCGGACCGTCTCGATGCATTTGCAGATCAGCAGAACCTGTTTGACACGCTGAGCCTGTCCACGGAGTGGGGAGAGCGGGTGAACATCGCCACCGTCGGCGATCTCAACGACCAGATCTGCGCAGGACAGATCAGCGACATGATTCTGGTCCAGGAAGCGCTGCAGGAGCGCAGAATCGGCGATATCGCGGAGATGATCTTCGAACGCGGGGAGGTCAAGTTTGTGCTGATCGCCGGGCCGAGCTCGTCCGGCAAGACGACCTTTGCGCACCGGCTCGGCATTCAGCTCCGCTCGTTCGGACTCGTGCCGCACATCATCAGCCTCGACAATTATTTTGTCGACCGCTCCAGAACGCCGGTGGATGAGGACGGCAATTATGATTTCGAATGCCTTGAGGCGATTGACCTCGAACAGTTCGGGGACGATATGAGCGACCTGCTGGAGGGCAGGGCTGTGGAGATGCCTACCTTTAATTTCAAGACGGGCAGGCGGGAATATAAAGGCGACCGGATGCAGCTGGGGGACAAGGATGTCCTGATCATCGAGGGGATACACTGCCTCAATCCGAAGACCACAGAGGCGCTTCCGGAGAAAAACAAGTTCAAAATTTATACGAGCGCGCTCACCAGTCTCAATATCGACGAGCACAACCGCATTCCCTCGACGGACGCAAGGCTCCTGCGCCGGATGGTGCGCGATGCCCGGACGCGCGGGTATTCCGCGAAGGAGACCATCCGGGCCTGGCGGAGCGTCCGGGAGGGGGAGGAGCAGTATATCTTCCCATATCAGGACGACGCTGATGTCACGTTCAATTCGGTGCTGATTTACGAGCTTTCCGTGCTGAAGCAGTTCGCCGAGCCGGAGCTTTACAATGTGCATCCGGGTGAGCCGGAGTACTACGAGGCCAAGCGGCTGCTGAAGTTTCTGGACTACTTTGTGGGTGTGGACACGGCGGCCGTGCCGAAGAATTCCCTTCTGCGGGAGTTCGTGGGAGGCGGGTGCTTCGGCGTGCGCTGACGCGGGATTTTTATGTGGGTTGATACGAAACTGCTGCGCGCGCCGGCACGGAACTATTGTGTGTGCTGATACGGAACTATTTGACAAATTCTGAAGTGCTTACTAAAGTAGACAAGCGGTGAGCAGGGCGGATGATCGCGGCTGCAGGTCCCGAAAGGGCGCAGGTGAGGAAAGTCCGGGCTTCACAGGGCAGGATGCCGGCTAACGGCCGGCGGAGGCGACTCCCGGGAAAGTGCAACAGAGAGCAGACCGCTTCCCGCGCTCCGGCGCGGAAAGTAAGGGTGAAAGGGCAGTGTAAGAGACTACCGGCGGCCTGGCAACAGGGCGCGCATTGTAAACCCCATCCGAAGCAAGACCGAACAGAGGACCACGGGCTGCCCGTCCATGTCCTCAGGTGGGTCGCTTGAAGTCTGTGGCAACGCAGGCTCTAGACAGATGATCATCTTGAATGACATAACCCGGCTTACAGTCCTGCTCACCCTTTTTATTATCAATGACTCCCGCGGGCGGGAGCTGACTTGTATGTAGAAATCTTTGCAGCGGCGTGCGGAGAAGGACAGTCCGCGCGCCGCTGCAAAGGTTCAGGTTCAAAGAGGCCGCGGCAGGTGCGGCGTGAGGTATGGAAATGGCAAAGACAAAGATCGACATTGTGTCCGGTTTCCTTGGAGCCGGCAAGACTACCCTGATCAAGAAGCTGCTGAAGGAAGCGCTCGCGGGCACGCAGGTTGTCCTGATTGAAAATGAGTTCGGCGAAATCGGCATCGACGGCGGATTTCTGAAGGAGTCCGGCATCAAAATCCGTGAGATGAACGCGGGGTGCATCTGCTGCTCGCTCGTCGGAGATTTTGGCAGATCGCTCAAGGAAGTGATGGAGCAGTACCACCCGGAGCGGATCCTGATCGAGCCCTCCGGCGTGGGAAAGCTGTCCGATGTCATGAGGGCGGTGAACGATGCCGCGGCCGGCACCGATATGGAGCTGAACAGTGCGGTTGCCGTCGTGGATGCCACAAAGGCGAGAATGTATATCCGGAATTTCGGCGAATTCTTCCTGAATCAGATTGAAAATGCCGGCACCATCCTGCTTACCCGAACAGACAGGGCATCCGGGCAGCAGATTGAGGAGGCGGTGGCGCTTCTGCGGGAGCACAACAGCCGTGCGGTCATCATTACGACACCGCTGGCTGAGCTGGACGGCCGGACCGTGCTCGATACCATCGAGGGCAATCATGACCTTCAGAAGGAGCTGCTCGACGAGGTGCTGGCATCCGGTGAAGAGGAGGAGCACCATCATCACCATCATCATCACGACGGAGAGGATGAGGATGAGCACGGCCATGATGACGAGGACCATGATCACAGGGATGAGCATGATCATGATGAACACGGCAGTCATCATGAAGGAGAGGATGAAGACGGTGAAGAGGAGCACGAGCACCATCATCACCACCACCATCATCACGAGGGTGCCGCGGAGGCGGACGAGCACGGCGTGACGCACCATCACTCCGAGCATGACGCGGACGAAGTGTTCGGCAGCTGGGGCATGGAGACGCCTGCCCGGTATACGAAGGACGAGGTGGAGCACTGCCTCGCGGAGCTGGGGAGCGGCCAGTACGGTACGGTGCTCCGCGCGAAGGGCATGCTGCCTGCGGAGGACGGGAGCTGGATTCATTTTGACTACGTCCCGGAGGAAAGCAATGTGCGCAGCGGCGCAGCGGACGTCACCGGCAAAATCTGTGTCATCGGCGCGGATCTGGACGACGACGCGCTGGATGCCCTATTTGAGAAGCACGACAAGAACTGATCGGAGTGACACACTATGGCCAAACCTGTTTATGTCATCAATGGCTTTCTGGAGAGCGGAAAGACGTCGTTCTTTGCGTACACGATCGGGCAGCCGTATTTCCGGACGAACGGCACAACCCTTCTCATCACTTGTGAGGAGGGCGAGGTCGGTTACGGTCCGAAGCTGCTCCGGGCGACCAATACCGTGAAGGAAGAAATCGAAAGTGTGGATGATTTCACACCGGCGGCGCTGATGGCACTTGATGCAAAATACAATCCGGAGCGCATTCTGATTGAATGGAACGGAATGTGGGATTTCCGGAAATTCCGGATCCCGAAGAAATGGATGCTGGAGCAGGAAATGACGACCATCGACGCATCCACCTTCCCGATGTACTTTGGCAACGGTGACCTGAAAAGCCTGCTGGGGGAGCAGATCCGCAATACAGAACTCATCATGGTGAACCGGTGCGATGGCATCGATAAGAAGACGCTGATCCGGTATAAGCGGAATCTGAAGGCAATCAACCCGAATGCGGAACTGATTTTTGAGGACAAGGACGGCGAGGTGGACACCGCGGAGGCGGAGGACCTGCCATATGATATTCAGGCGGACCCGATCGTGCTGGATGGGATCAACTATGCCATCTGGTTTCAGGATATTTTCGATCATCCGGACTGGTACGAGGGAAAGCGGGTGCAGTTCCTGGCTGATGTCGTGAAGCCGGCGGATTTTCCGGGCGGATATTTCATCAGCGCCAGACCGATCATGGGATGCTGCGCCAATGACATCCGGATGTTCGGCAATGTCGTGCAGTATGACAGGGCGGATGAACTGATGGCGGGACAGTATGTGCGCGTCACGGCGGAGGTGACGCCGGGTGACATTTCGTACCGCGGACTTTCCAGGGTCAGCCAGGAGGGCTACGATGTTGTGACCGGAGAAGGCATGATTCTGAAGGCCGTCAGCGTTGAGCCGGAGAGCCGGCCTGCGCAGCCGGTGCTGGATTTTACGAATCCCTGAGGAGACGTCTGTATGCGGCTTTCCAACCGGCAGATGGCTTGGATTCAGATGCATCTCAGCTGCGGCTGGATCTGAGTGAGAATCTGCTGCATCTGTTGCATAATCTGGTGCAAATCTTCGGCAAAGCGGCGCAAAATCGTTGACAACTGCGGGCGGGACCGATACAATATACGGCGTATGCGGCCGGCAGACGCACGTGTCTCCGCCTGTCCGGGCAGCATGACCCGGATTATCTGGAATCATGAGTATCATTCATGGAGGAATAGAGATGGCGAACATTAAATCTGCCAAGAAGAGAATCATCACCAACGCCAAGAAGGCCGAGGCCAACAAGTCTGTCAAGAGCAGCGTCAAGACCGCAGTCAAGAAGGTCAATGCGGCGGTAGAAGCGAAGGACAAGGATGCTGCTGCAGCAGCGCTGAAGGAAGCTACTTCCAAGATTGAGTCTGCCGCTTCCAAGGGCGTTCTGAAGAAAAATACCGCATCCAGAAAGGTTTCCCGCCTTTCCGTGTCTGTGAACAAGATCGAAGCGTAATACATCTTGCAGCTGCCGCGGACAACAAGCCCGGGGCGGCAGGAGAAATGATCATGTATCGGCAGGAGATCCGAGCCCTCTCGAGGATCTTCTGCCGATTTTTTGAAAAGCGACCGCACAACAACGAGTGCGGAGCACGAGATGATAACCCTGATGGAGAATACCATGTCCCTGACTGTTCAGCAGAGAATCCGCAATTTCTGTATCGTGGCACACATTGATCACGGCAAGTCGACCCTGGCTGACCGCATGATCGAGATGACAGGCGTCCTGACTAAACGGGAGATGGAAAATCAGGTCCTCGACAATATGGAGATCGAGCGCGAGCGCGGCATCACGATCAAGTCGCAGGCGGTCCGCCTGATCTATCATGCAGACGATGGAGAGGAATATATCCTGAACCTGATCGACACGCCCGGTCATGTCGATTTCAACTATGAGGTGAGCCGGTCGCTGGCTGCCTGTGACGGAGCCATACTGATTGTGGATGCCACCCAGGGCATTCAGGCACAGACGCTGGCAAACTGCTATCTGGCCATTGATCACGATCTGGAGGTCATCCCGGTGATCAATAAGATCGATCTGCCCTCCGCGAGACCGGAGGAGACCCGCGAGGAGATCGAGGACGTCATCGGTCTCGACGCACAGGATGCGCCGCTCATCTCAGCCAAGAACGGAATCGGCATTCATGAGGTGCTCGAGCAGGTGGTTCATAAGCTGCCGGCGCCGTCGGGGGATCCGGAGGCGCCGCTGAAAGCGCTGATCTTTGACTCCATCTATGATTCCTACCGCGGTGTCGTGGTTTTTGTCCGCATCCGGGACGGCGTCCTGAGGCCGGGCATGAAGGTCAGATTGTGGTCCACCGGCGCGCTCGAGGATATCGTGGAGGTGGGATATTTCGGACCGGGCCGCTTCATTCCCTGCGATGAGCTGGGATGCGGCATGGTCGGATACTTCACCGCTTCCATCAAGAACATCCAGGACGCGCGGGTCGGCGACACCGTGACGGAAGCGGCGAGACCCTGCAGCGAGGCACTGCCGGGGTACAAGCCGGCGCAGCCCATGGTGTTCTGCGGTATGTATCCGGCGGATTCACAGCGCTATCCTGACCTCAAGGACGCGCTCGAAAAGCTACAGCTCAACGACGCCGCCCTGACTTTTGAGCCGGAAACCTCCCTCGCACTCGGATTTGGATTCCGCTGCGGCTTTCTCGGCCTGCTTCATATGGAGGTGGTGCTCGAGCGCCTGGAGCGGGAGAATGACCTTGACATCATCGCGACAGCGCCTGGTGTCGTCTATAAGATTTATAAGACTGACGGCTCTGTGATCGATCTCACGAACCCGGCCAATCTGCCTGATCCGACCGAGATCGAGCATATGGAGGAGCCGATCGTGAACGCGGAGATCATGGTCACTACGGAATATATCGGGCCCATCATGCAGCTGTGCCAGGAGCGCCGGGGCGTCTATCTCTCCACGGACTACATTGAGACAACACGCGCGATTCTGAAGTACGAGCTGCCACTGAATGAAATTATCTATGATTTCTTCGATGCGCTCAAATCGCGCTCCCGCGGCTATGCGAGCTTTGACTATGAGCTGAAGGGATATCAGCCCGCAAAACTTGTCCGCATGGATATTCTGGTGAACAAGGAGCCGGTGGACGCGCTCTCCTTTATTGTCAATGAGGAGGGGGCGTATGAGCGAGGCAGAAAGATGTGCGAGAAGCTCAAGGGTGAGATCCCGCGGCAGCTGTTTGATGTCCCGATCCAGGCGGCGGTCAACGGCAGAGTCGTGGCGCGGGAAACGGTGAAGGCGGTCCGCAAGGATGTTCTGGCCAAGTGCTACGGCGGCGACATCAGCCGCAAGAAGAAACTTCTGGAGAAGCAGAAGGAAGGCAAGAAGCGCATGCAGATGGTCGGCAGCGTGGAAATTCCAAAGGAAGCCTTTATGAATGTGCTTCGGCTCGACAGTGACAATTAAAAGTGGACTGGTCAAAATATCATATATTGGCACTTTTGAACATTCCAGTTCGTGCTATACTCTCCCCTGACAGAGGAAAAAACAGACGGTGTGCATGAAACGCCGGGTGAGGAGGAGAGTATTATGACAGAATTAGCACAGAATACCACGAATCAGAGTGCAGCTGCAAAGGAGACCGCCGCGCACCGCACGGTGATGCGGATTGTATTTGTGGGGCTGTTTGCGGCGCTTTCCTATGTTGTGTTCACCTTCCTGCAGATCAAGCTGTATGTCGGGGGAGATGCCACCAGCTTTCATCTCGGCAATGCGGTGGTCGCCATCGGCGCGCTGCTGCTCGGCGGATTCTGGGGCGGCCTCGGCGGAGCCATCGGCATGACGATCGGCGATCTTCTGGACCCGGTTTATGTCGTCTATGCGCCGAAGACCTTTCTCTGCAAGCTTCTCATCGGTCTGGTGACCGGACTTGTGGGACATAAGGTGCTCCATATCAGTGCAGAGACAGACAGGAAAGCGCTTGTCTTTAAAACCATCGCAGCTTCTGTCTGCGGTCTCGGTATCAATATTATCGCGGATCCCGGACTGGGCTATATATATAAGAGACTGATTCTCGGAAAGAGCGCAGCGGATGCCATCTTCAAGCTGAATCTCCTGACGACATCGGTCAATGCGGCGCTGTCTGTGGTTGTGACCGTGCTTGTTTACCTGGCTGTCCGCGGTCCGCTCAAGAAAGCGGGATTGCTTCCGAAGATCGGCCGTTAACCTGACGGATCTGCTGTCATGGCGGGGCGGTTTCCACCGGAACAGACTTTGGCTCCCAGTCGGTGAAAGGAGCTGTTCCTGAGAAAGAAAACCGGATTCCTTGCAAGGCAGAAACCAGCGTTCCCACAGCACGAAGCCTCCAGAACCTGACGGGTCCTGGAGGCTTCGTGCTGTGGAAAACATCCGGAAGAAAGGAATTGTTGTTATGGATAAGAAGGAAATTGCGGAGATCCGCGGGATTCTCGGCGGACGGCGGTGTGTCATCGACAAAATTGGCGGCTGCTTTGCCGGCGAGGATGGGGAGATTATTCTGGATCTGGACGAGACGTTTCTGGCGCTGCCGGACGAGGAACAGGCAAAATACTGTGAACTGTTCCGGAAGGTGCTCTCCGGAAAGCAGGGGAAAAATCTGTTTGATCTGGAATTTCCGCTCAAGGAGGAGGAAGCCGGCGGAAGACAGACGGCGATGTACGCCCTCCTCCAGTCCGGGCTGGACGACCGGCAGATGATTCATGATTTCTGCACCGGTATTCTGGACAAGCTGGATGATGCGGGCAGGCATCTGGTGCTTCTGGCACATGGAAATTATGATATTCCGAAGAAAACATCGGACGGCCTCGTGATGGAGGATGCGTCGGATTATGTATATTCTTTCTTTGTCTGCTGCATCTGCCCTGTTGCGGAGGTGAAGGAGGGCCTGTGTTTTGACGCGCTGAATCAGACCTTTGTGAATAAAGCGGGGGACCTCGGTGTGCAGATGCCCATGCTCGGCTTTCTCTTCCCTGCGTTCACGGACCGGGAGCCGGATATTCATTCTGTCCTCTATTACTCCAGAAAAGAGGAGGAATGTCATCCCGAGCTGATGGATGGCATCGTCGGATCGGACATGCCGATCACGGAGAAGGCACAGAAGGAACTGTTTTCTGACCTGGTGGAGCAGACGCTGGGGCGGGACTGTACCTTTGAAAACGTCAAGACCGTCTCCGACAATCTCGTGCAGATGGTGAAGCAGGACGAGGACAATCCGGGCACATTGGAGCTGGGCCGGACGGAGGTGTCGCGCATTCTGCAGGAGAGCGGCGCTGCACCGGAGTCGATGCAGAATTTTGCCTCAAAATTCGAGGAGGCGGTCGGCGCAGGCGGTTCCTTCACCGCGGAGAGTCTCGCCCGGACCTCCACCATGCAGATCAAGGCCCCCAGTGTCTCGATCACGGTGAAGAGCGAGATGGCGGACATGATCACGACGCGCGTCATCGACGGAAGGGAGTTTATTCTGATCCCGCTGCAGCCGGATACGGAGCTCAATGGTATCCGGATTCTGACGGACCGGCTCACGCCGGCCGGCGGACAGGACGATGACGGCGGACAGGACGATGACGGCGCGGAACAGAACAGAGAGGATGCCGGGCTTGAAACTGACGGACTATGAATCGGAACGGTATGAGGACCGGGTCGGTCTGTATCTTCATATTCCTTTCTGCGTGAGAAAGTGCCTGTACTGTGACTTTCTGTCAGGACCGGCCGGGCCGGAGAAACGTCAGCGCTACGTCGATGCGCTGCTTCAGGAAATCCGGGAGAAGGCAGCCCGGATGAGAGAGGGAATAACAGCGGACACCGTCTATTTCGGCGGAGGAACTCCTTCCCTGCTCACGGAAAATCAGGCGGCAGAGATATTGGAGACACTGCGCGGTTGTTTCTCAATCCGGAAAGACGCCGAGATCTCTATGGAATGCAATCCCGGCACGGTGACGGAGCACTGGCTCCGTGAGATGCGAAGGCTCGGTGTGAACCGGCTTTCGATCGGGGTACAGTCCTTTGATGCGGGGGAGCTTCGGACGCTCGGACGGATTCATTCCCCGGAGGAGGCGGCCAGTGCGGTGGAGCTGGCGAGGGCTGCAGGATTTGACAATCTGAATCTGGACCTCATGTCAGGCATTCCCGGGCAGACCATGGAGAGCTGGGAGTACAGCCTGGACAGAGCCGTGCGCCTCAGCCCTGAGCACATCTCTGCCTACAGTCTGATCGTGGAGGAAGGGACACCGTTTTACCGGATGTATGGAGAGGGGACAGAGAAGGATCCTTCTCTGCCCGGAATTCCTGATGAGGAGACGGAGCGGGCAATGGTTCACTTCACAGGACGGTTTCTTGCGGCGCATGGGCTTGCGCAGTATGAAATCAGCAATTTTGCCCGGCCGGGGCGGGAATGTCTCCATAACATCGGGTACTGGAAGCGTCATCCATATCTCGGACTTGGCGCCGGTGCAGCGTCGCTCTTCGGAAACGAGCGGTTTACAAATATCCGCGATGTGGACAGATACTGCAGGGCGCCCGGCCGTGAGTACAGTGAGGGACCTGAGAGTCTGACAAGGGAGGAACAGATGGAGGAGTTCATGTTCCTCGGCCTGCGCATGACGGAGGGAATCTCAGAAGCGTTGTTTGCAAAGACATTCGGCGTCTCCGTGCAGAGTGTATATGGAACAGTGATTGCGGCACACGAGCGGGAGGGACTGCTTGTGCGTGATGGCGGACGAATCCGCCTCACGGAACGAGGCATGGACCTGTCCAATTATGTGATGGCGGATTTTTTGTTTTGCTGACAAATTACCTGATTTGTCATTGACGGTACAGTCGGCGCCGTCTAATATTATTTCTACAGCGCGCTCGCGGACGGCTGCAGCAAAGGCGGTGCAGTTGTCACGGTGAACCGGCGCGGGGGCTGTGGTGGCGCACGGGTTCCACCGGAAGTCAATCCGAATCAAAAAGTACGTACCGCACGGCCGGATATGTTCCGGCCGTGCGGATGGAAAGTGGGGAGAGAACATTGAACACAGAAAATCAGAGTATGAAGCAGGAAGGGCGTCTCAGCATTGCGGAAGGTTCTTCCGGACGGCAGGGTGGTTCCGGAAGAAGCGGCGGCAGGCTGATTTCCCTGCTGGCAGCTCTGGCGGCAGCCTTTTTCCTGGCGCTGTTTGCGCCGCATGCCGGCATCGAGTCCGAGGCGGCCCAGACGGGCATCGATGTCTCCTCCTATCAGGGCGCGATTGACTGGAAGCAGGTCAAGAACGCCGGCATCACGTTTGCCATGGTTCGCTGCGGCAACACGCTGTACGGGATTGACAGCTATTTTGGCTATAATATGTCTTCTGCGGCGGCAGCCGGGATACGGACAGGCGTATACTGCTATACCTTTGCACAGAATCCGGCGCAGGCTGTGGCGGATGCCAATCTGGTAGTAAATGCATGCGCGAATTATACGGTCTCTTTCCCGATTGCGATCGATTTTGAGGACAAGTCTCTCATCGGGGTGTCGCCCTCGGATCAGGCGGCAATTGTCAATGCATTCTGCTCTGTGATTTACAGCGCCGGTTACACCCCCATGGTTTACACCAGCAGAAACTGGTTTGTGGAACGCATGGGTCCGGTGTCCTGGGATAAATGGGTCGCACAGTACAATTCGGTGTGTGACTATCCCGGCCCTGTTGCGATGTGGCAGTATTCCAGCCACGGCTCCGTCGCCGGCATCAGCGGCAGAGTAGATATGGATTCCTGCATCAAGGACTATTTCTCTTCCATCATTGCGACGGGATGGGATCACCGGAACAACAACACTTACTATTATCAGAATTACAAGCGCGTCACCGGCATGCAGACGATCGATGGGAAGATGTACTATTTTGACCCGAACTCGCAGGCGTGCTACACGGGCTGGCTGAACAACGGGCAGAACAGACTGTATTATTTCGACCCGGCACAGAACGGTGCGGCGCTGATCGGATGGGGCAATATCGAAGGCACCATGTATTACTTCGGCAGCGACGGGCTTGCAGTCATCGGCGGGCAGGTGATCGAGGGACAGCATTATCTGTTTGCGGCGGATGGCAAAATGTATACCGGATGGTACCAGGACGGAGCAAACCTGACATACTATAGCCCGAAGAACGGGCAGATGCTGTTCGGCTGGCAGACCATCGACGGTGCTCTGTATTATCTCAATCCGAACACGGGTGCGGTGACGACAGGGCTTGTGCCGATCAATGGCGCTGTATATTACTTCGGCACAGACGGCAGAATGCAGACCGGTGTTGCGACAATCGGTGCGGACACCTATTACTTCGGCACGGACGGCAAGATGCAGACTGGTCTGCAGACTATCGCCGGATCGGTGTATTATTTCGGGACGGACGGCAAGATGCAGAAGGGACTGGTGCCGGTCGGCGGAAGTGTTTATTACTTCGCTCCGGATGGCAGAATGCAGACAGGACTTGTGGTCATTGGCAAGGATAAGTATTTCTTTGGCACGAATGGTGCTCTCGAGATCGGCTGGCATAACATCGGCGGCGGCTGGTTCTACTTCGGTCCTGATGGAAAGCTGGTGACCAACCAGGTGTTCTATGACAACGCAGGCATCCCGGTCCAGGTGGATGCAAATGGAATGATGGTATATCCGGCGGGCTATACGCCGCGCTGACAGCTGGGGCAGCGTTACATGATCAATCTTCGGGAGGTTTTGAAAACTGCACACGAGCGGAATGCATCCGATGTCCATCTGACAGTCGGCATTCCGCCCAAGCTCCGGATCGATGGGGGCCTGTACGATGCGGAAGGGTTTCCGCGTCTCACACCGGACGATACGGAGACCATTGCAGCTGAACTGCTGAATGAGCGGCAGAAGGAACATTTCGCACAGCATGGGGAGTGTGATCTGTCCTTTTCCATTCCACAGACCGGACGGTACCGCCTCAATGTGTACCGGCAGAGAGGCTCGGTGGCGCTCGCCATCCGCCTTGTGGCTTTTGATGTGCCGGAACCGGAGGAACTGGGAATCCCGGAGTCTGTGACGAAGCTGACGGAACTCAATCACGGACTTGTTCTTGTCACAGGACCGGCAGGGAGCGGCAAGTCCACGACACTGGCATCTCTCGTGGAACGGATCAACACCACGCGGGAGATGCACATCATCACGCTGGAGGATCCGATCGAATACATGCACCGCCATGCCCGGTCCATCGTGAACCAGCGGGAGATCGGGCTGGACGCGGATTCCTATGCGGACGCCCTCCGCTCGGCTCTGCGCGAGGATCCTGATGTGATCATGGTGGGTGAGATGCGCGATCTCGATACGGTCAGCATCGCTGTGACCGCGGCGGAGACGGGCCATCTGGTTTTCTCGACGCTGCACACGATCGGTGCGGCGAGTACTGTTGACCGCATGATCGATATCTTCCCGTCTTATCAGCAGCAGCAGATCCGGATTCAGCTGGCCGGAGTGCTTGAGGCGGTGATCTCCCAGCAGCTGATTCCGAGGGCGGATGGCAGCGGACGCATTGCCGCCTTCGAGGTGATGCGGACAAACAGCGCAGTCCGGAATATGATCCGGGAATCAAAATCCTGGCAGCTGAATTCGGTGATCCAGACGGGCCGTCTGTCCGGAATGGTCACCATGGACGATTCCATTCTGCAGCTGTATCACAGCCGGATGATCGACCGGAATCACGCGATCCAATTTGCCGCGGACCCGGATGCGATGCAGAAACGCATCGACAGCGGGAGCGGCTTCTGATCTCATTCTTGTATAACAAGCCGCACTCTCAGCGGCGCCCGCAGGAAAACGCCCGAATGGTTTTTCCCCGTATCGGGATATGTATCGGGATATTCGAGCCGCGTTCTCAGCGGCACCTGCCGGATAAAAACTTCTAAAGGAAATTCTCTGCGGTCATGTACGCGCATGTATGCGAACGTGACCGGGTCTTTTATTTCTCTCCAGTCTTTTTTCATTTTCTTTCATTTTCTTTTTATCAGATGTCTTTTCAGCCGCATAAAATTTTCTAAGCGACTGCTGCTGCGGCAAGGATATCCAGCTGCATCAGCAGAAAGGAAAGGGGAACGGTTCATGTACAGCAGTATTGAAACCTGCGCGGTGTTCGGACTGAATGCCTGCCTGCTGGAGGTGGAGACTAACATCGCGGACGGGCTGCCGGGATTCACGATGGTGGGATTCCTCGGATCGGAGGTGAAGGAATCCGGCGAGCGGGTGCGTGTTGCGCTGCGGAATGCGGGGATCGCCATCCCGGCGTCCCGTATTACGGTGAATATCTCTCCGGCAGATGTCCCAAAGCGGGGCGCGATTCTGGATCTGGCGGTAGCGGCAGGAATTCTGTCGGCACTCGGCGTCGTCGCGCGGAAGGATACAGAAGGGGTGATGATCGCCGGGGAGCTGGGACTTGACGGAGAGGTCAAGCCGATCCGGGGCGTGCTGCCTATGACGGAGCGTGCGGCGGCACACGGATGCCACACCGTGATTGTGCCGGAGCAGAACGCCATGGAGGGGGCTGTTGTGCCAGATGTCGATGTTGTCGGCGTCCGCTCGGTCAGGCAGATGATCCGGTATCTGCTGGAGCCGCGGGCCTCCAGAAACCGTGTCATACGGCCCGGAAAAGTGGACGCAGCTGCTCTGCTCAGCGGAAATACAGGGACTGAAATGCCGGATTTTGCTGAAATCCACGGGCAGGAGGCGGCAAAGCGCGTGCTGGAGATCGCGGCTGCAGGCTTTCATAACGTTCTGATGATCGGCCCGCCGGGAGGAGGAAAAAGTATGCTCGCGGAGCGGTTCCGAAGCATTCTTCCGCCGCTGACGCGGGAGGAGAGTCTTGAGATTTCGGCCATTTACAGCGTCGCCGGTATGATTCCGGAGGGACAGTGTCTCATCACGGAGCGGCCGTTTCTGGCGCCGCACCACACGGTGACGAGAGCGGCTCTTGCGGGAGGCGGAGCTGTGCCGGGTCCTGGTATCATCACACTGGCAAACCGCGGCGTTTTGTTCATGGATGAATTTCCGGAATTCGGGAGGGAGACGATTGATCTGATGAGGCAGCCTATGGAGGATCATGAGATCAGAATCGCAAGGACAACCGGTACCTATGTATATCCGGCGAGATTTCAGCTCATCGCCGCGATGAATCCTTGCCCCTGCGGATACTATCCTGATCAGCGGTGCCGCTGCACGAAGCCGGAGCTCACCCGATATCTCTCGAGGATTTCCGGCCCGATTCTCGATCGGATGGATCTGTGCGCAGAAGTCGTCAGTGTGAAGGTGCAGGAGCTGATGGAACCCAGAGAGGAGGAACGGAGTGAGACGATCCGCCAGCGGGTGATCGCGGCAAGAAAAATTCAGGAAGACCGTTTTGCCGGAACAGGCATCCGGTGCAACGCGGAGATGGATGCAGGGATGGTGGATCAATATTGCAGACTCGGGGAGCCGCAGAAACGGTTTGTCGGCCAGATGTTTGACCGTCTCGGACTCTCGGCCAGGGCGTTTCACCGCATGCTGAAGGTCGCACGCACGATTGCCGATCTGGAGGGAAGCGGGGAAATAACGGAAGCGCATCTGACCGAGGCGGCTGCGTACCGGACAGCGGATCGAAAATACTGGAATCCTGCGTGACAGAAGCGGACCCTGGTGCCACAGCACCATGCCATGATTCGGGAGAATGTCCATTCGGCCGTTTCTCACGCGGGTGCCGCTGGACATGCGGTACCAATGCTTCAATACAGGGGAACGTCCAGCCGGTCGTTTCTCATGCGGGCACCGCGAGACATGCGGCATAGAGGACAAAATTGAAGTCATTGACAGGGGAAAGGGGCAGATGGAAGTGAAACGGACGACGGATAAAGCGGAGATGGAAGTATCACGATGCTCAGGGAATCGGGAGGGTACCAGGGGACTCCGGGGGAGGGAGAGAAAACAACAGGAGACAGACACGGAACATCAGGAGCCTGAGGGACAGACGAGGCCTTATGCGCTGTGGCTGTCCGGCACCGGTATCCGGCGGGGGACGATTCAGAAGCTTCGGGATACCTTCCTCGAACTGACGGGGCAGGATCCGCGTCAGTTTGCGGAAGAGATCTTCTGCATGCCGGAGGCGGAGCTGCGGGAGATCTGCAGGGAGAGTTTTCCGGAGAAGGCGGAAAAGCAGGATGGCATCGCAGAAAGACTTCTGCGGGAGCGACACAGAGATCCGCTCAGGGAGGAGCGGGAGCTTTCCGCGTCCGGAATCTGGTTTCTCGACAGGGACGCCGAAGCCTTTCCGGACCGGCTACGCCGGATGCCAGACAGTCCCTACGGTATTTACGGGAAGGGAGCGCTGCCGGACGATGCTGCTCCCTCGGTAGCCATCGTCGGCGCACGGATGGCCTCCGCCTATGGACGGGACATGGCGATGAAGTTCGGCACGGAGCTCGCGGAGAATGGAATTCAGATCATCAGCGGCATGGCAAGAGGCGTTGATGGCATCTCTCAGCGGGCGGCAGTCGGAGCTGGAGGAAGAAGTTTTGCTGTTCTGGGCTGCGGGGTGGATATCTGTTACCCGGCGGAAAACCGGGAACTCTATGACGCCCTTCCAGGCAGGGGCGGTGTTCTGTCGGAATATGCTCCGGGCACGGCACCCATGGCAGGCCTCTTTCCTCCCAGAAACCGTATCATCGCGGCACTGTCTGACCTTGTGCTTCTGGTGGAGGCGAGGGAACGGTCCGGATCGCTGATCACAGCGGATTTTGCATTGGAGCAGGGGAAGGATCTTTATGCGGTGCCGGGGCGGATAACCGATCCGCTTGCCGTAGGATGCAACCGCCTGATTCGGCAGGGCGCGGGAATCGCCACCTGTCCGGAGGATGTCATCGAAGCGGTGACGGGCGTGCGCCGCTCTGCGGAGGATGAGACGTTTGCGCCGGATTATCTCAAAAAAATCAGCCTGCAGGAGCCGGAGCGCTCGCTCTATGAGGCGCTGGGGGAGCGGGATCTGTGCGATCTGTCCTTTCTCATCCACTCGGCGGAGACGAGGCTTCACTGCCAGATCCGGACGCAGGATGCCATCCGCTATATGATGGATCTGGTGCTGAAGGGACTGGCAGAGGAGGTGGCAGCCAGCGTGTATCAGAAACGATTTCTCTGATTGTATCAGAAGCGATTCCTCTAATTTGATTTTACCGCGTGATAGTGATAAAGTTTCCTGTGATGCACTTTGCATGAAGAACAGCGCAATGGCGGCCCGATCGCTGTGCCAGTGTGCCAATATCTGAGGATACAACAGGGGGCTTCTTATGCAGTTCGTTGTATTTCTGATCTTCTTTCCATTTGCCGCGGCGCTTCTGATGCTCTGTATGAGGAAGCCGTCTGCCGCAAGAACCGCGGTATCGATCTGCTGCAGTATGATCATTATCGCAGCAGTGATTGCGCTTGCGGCCTGCGCCTGGACCGACAATCACATTCTGCCGGGCAGTCATGCGGGGGCGGAGAATTTGTTCCTCACCGATCCGCGAATCCCGAATGTGCTTGTCATGCTCGGCGAGCTGTTCCTGATGGGAGCAGTCTTTTATTACGGCATCCGGTATAAAAAATATTATGTCCTGCTGCTGTCGGCGGGCGGCACGCTCCCGGTCGTGTGGCTGGATGTCACAGGAAAGTCCGAGGCGGCTTCTCTGGCACAGAATATGCATTATATCCGCATCGATAATCTGACGGTGATGATGTGCCTTGTGGTTGGCATCGTCGGAGGACTGATCTGCTGCTATGCGAACGGGTATATCCGGGATTATCATCAGCACCACACGGATTATCCGGAGCGCAGCGCGTGGTTTCTCGCCATGCTGTTCGTTTTCCTTGGAGCCATGTTCGGCCTTCTGCTCTCGGACAATCTCGGGTGGATCTTTTTCTTCTGGGAAGTGACGAGCGTCTGCTCCTTCCTGCTGATCGGGTACAACAAGCTGCCGCAGTCCATCGCCAATTCGTTCAAGGCATTGTGGATGAATCTGCTCGGCGGACTCGGGTTTACCATCGCCATTCTGTACTGCACACTTCAGCTTCACATGACAAATCTCTCTCAGATCACCGCGGACACCTCCGCGGCGGGGAAGACACTTGTGATGCTTCCGGTCGCATGTCTCGCCTTCGCCGCGCTCACGAAGAGTGCGCAGATGCCGTTCAACGGATGGCTGCTCGGCGCGATGGTTGCGCCTACGCCGACGAGCGCCCTGCTGCATTCTGCCACCATGGTCAAGGCGGGCGTGTATCTGTTGCTGCGGCTTGGCCCGGTGATGGCGGATACCCTGCCGGGATATATGGTGATGACCATCGGTGGTTTCACATTCTTTGCGGCCTCCCTGATGGCGATTGCGACGAGCGACGGGAAGCGTGTTCTCGCGCATTCCACGGTGTCGAATCTCGGACTGATTGCGGCCTGCGCCGGTGTCGGACGGCCGGAATCCATCTGGGCCGGGATGATGCTGATCCTGTTCCATGCGGTTTCCAAATCTCTGATGTTCCTTTGCGTTGGCGCAGTGGAGAACGCGACAGGAAGCCGCAATATTGAGGATATGCACGGTCTGATCGTGCGCGCGCCGAAGATCGCCTCTGCTATGATCATCGGCATCTGCGGGATGTGCCTTGCGCCGTTCGGCATGCTCGTCGCAAAGTGGGCTGCCCTGAAGAGCTTTGTCGACGCCAACAACATCGCCCTGATCCTGTTCCTTGCCTTCGGCTCCGCGACCACTACGTTCTACTGGACCAAATGGCTCGGCAAGCTGTTCGCGGTGCTCCATCATACGGAGAGAGTGCCTGACGACCGGTTCGAGAAGACGGAATGGCTCGCCATCATTCCGCTGTCGTCCCTGATCATTCTGATGATGTTCCTGTTCTCTGTGATCAGCAGAAATATCATTCAGCCGGTGCTCCATCAGATGTTTGTCGGGGAACAGATCGCGGATGTGATTGATTCGGGTGACGCGACGATCATGATCATCATGCTGATTCTGCTCGCTATGGTACCGCTGTTCGCCCGCGTGATGAACCGCATCCGCGAGGAAGAGAAGGATAAGGAGGTCCTGACCTACATGAACGGCGTCAATGCAGGAGATGACCGCCACTTCATCAACTCCTACGGAGAGCCTCAGCCGCTTTATCTGGCCAACTGGTATATCACACAGTGGTTCGGAGAACTCGTTCTCATGAAGCCGTGCCTGGTGATTTCTGCGGCAGCCGTTACGATCTTTATGATCCTTGCGATAGGAGGTGGCTTCTGATGAGCAGAGCATTGTGGATCGAAATCATCGCCGGCCTGCTGTATGTGTTTGTGATCGGCCCGATCGGCGGAGGACTTCTGTCCGGTCTGGACCGTCTCGTCTCTGCCAGAATGCAGGGCCGTCAGGGTCCTCCCATCCGGCAGGCGTTCTTCGACCTGTCCAAGCTGTTTCAGAAACGGGCCGGCATAGTCAATCATTTCCAGTCGATCCTGGTTGTGGGACACATGGTCTTTGTGGTGTTCACCGGCATTCTGATCTACACCGGAAATGACTTCCTGCTGTCGCTGTTTACGCTGACGCTGGGAGAAATGTTCTTCTGCATGGCGGCCGCCAGCGCATCCGGTCCGTACAGCGGCATGGGTTCACAGCGGGAACTGGTGCAGCTGATGTGCACGGAGCCGATGCTCCTGATCATGGCGATCGGCTTCTATCTGTCCACGACACTGGATGCCGGCACGTCCGGGTCCTTCATGGTCCGGGCGCTGATTCACGCGGAGGTTCCTGCGATCATCCGTATGCCCGGCATGTTTATCGGGTTCCTGACTATTTTGATTGTAGAGCTGAGAAAATCCCCGTTTGACGTCAGCACCTCCCACCACGCACATCAGGAGATGGTGAAGGGAATCACAACGGATCTCTCGGGCAATATCATGGGGATCACGGAGATGACGGAATGGTATGAGGAAGCCCTGATGTTCACGATTGTAGGGCTGTTCTTTATTGACCGCCATCCGGTCAGCATTCTCTGGGCGGTCCTCGCCGCGCTGGCTGTCTTTTTCCTGGAGAACCTGATTGACAATGTCTTTCCCCGCGTCAAGTGGGAGACCATGTTCAAGACCTGCTGGGTGTCAACCTTTGTCTTTGGAGGCTCCAACCTGCTGGTTCTGCTGCTTCTGGTGAACCGGTGAGCAACACATGCCGGTGACAAGTCCGCAGAGCGCTCTGCGGCATGGAAGGAAACTATGGCTAAGATGTCAAAATCTCCCTGGCTTCTGCACTATGATGCCAGCAGCTGCAATGGCTGCGATATCGAGGTGCTGGCCAGCACCACTCCGGTTTATGATCTGGAGCGTTTTGGAATCATCAACACGGGCAATCCGAAGCACGCGGATATCCTGCTGATCACCGGCGGCGTAAATTATCAGAATCGTCCGGTGGTGAAGCAGCTGTATGATCAGATGCCTGATCCGAAGGTCGTTGTTGCAGCCGGTATCTGTGCCTGCGACGGCGGTGTGTTCAAGGACTGCTACA
>ONQW01000081.1:24254-25620 GCA_900320025.1 uncultured Lachnospiraceae bacterium | reverse complement strand
CAGAATCGCAACGGCGAAAAATATGATCGGGAAAACAGTGCCGATGGACTCGATGGAGTCGGCATCGCTCCGGATATTCTGCCAGCCGGAGAGCGAGCTTCGGTCCTGCACATACCAGACCGCGCTGTCCAGATCCCTGATCTTCTCCCTGGCGTCCGCGAGCTCTGCGTCCGCCTTTTTCACCGCCTCGTCATATTCCTTCCGGCCGTCCTCCAGCTTTTTCTCTTCCTCCGCCTTCTTTCGGTTAAGCTCCTCCCCGGCCTCCTTCAGTTCCTTCTCCTTCTCCCCGAGTTCCTTCTGCTTTGCCGCAAGCTGCTGCCGCTGCTGTGCGATCGCAGAGCGGCCGTCCGCAGCGTCCTCCTCCAGAATTTCCTGCTTTGACACAAGTGCCGCATTCTGCTGATCAAGCGCCGCAATCTGTGCCCTGATCTGGTCCTCATTCCGGCCTGCCGCCAGCTGCTGCGTCAGTCCCAGCTCCGTCTCATAGATCTGCTGCCGGGCATCCCTCAGCTGCTGCTCCGCCGCGGCCGTCTGCGTCTCCAGGTCCTGCTCCGCCGCGTCCAGCTTCTTCTCCCCCGCCTCGATCTCCTTCCGGCCATTCGCCAGTTTTGCCCGGGCATCCGCGAGTTTCACCTCATTCTCCCGGATACTGCTGTCGAGCTCAGCCTGCCCGTCGTCCAGCTTCTTTTTCGCCTCATCCAGCTTATCCTGCGCCGACTGCTCCTGCCTGTCGTACTCCGCCTGCGCATCCGCTTTCACGGTCTCTGTGCGGCGCTTCTCCGCCCCCGCCTTCACCGTGTTCTCGATATCCTGCCGGACGCCGCGCACCAGTTCCTCATACTTCCCGGTGTAGCAATTGACCTCCGCGGCGCCATCGATCCGCAGCACCGCCGCCGTATAAACATCGCTGTCCTCCGCCTCCGGCAAAATAAACGCTCTGTCCGTTCCGCTCTCCGCGCTGCGGTAGGAGACGGAGCCGAAGGGGTTATCCACGTCTGTGGGATCCACGGCGATGCCGGTGATCGTGAAGGCTGCCCGGGTGAGATGGCTGTCCGCCCCCGTATTCAGCCGCACCGTGTCGCCGATCCCAAGCCCGGTATCCTTTGCGAATTTTTCCGTGACCGCCGTCTCCCCGGAGTGCTCCGGCAGATGTCCCATGCGGAGATAAGGCTCGTCTATCCCGCTCCGGCTGAGCGTGCGGAATTCCACCTTCGTGGAGGATCCGTTCAGAAGAAAGACGTCCGCCTCCTCGCTGTAGATCCCTTCCGCTGCCGCGATGCCGCCGACCCCCGACAGCTCCTCCACATCCTCGTCCGTCAGCCCGAGGGTCGACCGGACCATGAGATCGTGCAGCTTCTGCGCATCA
>ONQW01000081.1:0-24249 GCA_900320025.1 uncultured Lachnospiraceae bacterium | reverse complement strand
GCGCATCAAAAAACTGATCTGCGGAGATTCGCAGATCCTGGCAAGAGGCCTGCAGCCCGGAGAACATCATGACCCCGAGGATGGTAATCACAAGGATCGAGAAGAACCTCTTCTTCCCATGGCTGATATTTCTGCCTATATCCTTCCGGTATGCATGATAGGTTGTATTTTTCGCTGTCTTCCTCATCCGGTATGCCTGCGTCCTGCTGCCCGTCTTGCCTGTCCTGCAGTTTACGTCCCGTATCTGCCGCGGATTCTCCGACGGCTCCGCTCTGCATTCAGCCCGAAATTGCTCTGCAGTTTCCGTCCGGTTCGAAGCACTGTCTCCGGAGAATGATCCGCCGCCCCGCATCCGCCTCACCACTCAATTTCAGAGATCGGAGCCGGGTGCGGATTGTCTGTGGTCTCTATCACCCGGCCGCTGCGGAACCGGATCAGCCGGTCCGCCATCGGCGCAAGCGCGGAATTGTGGGTGATCAGCAGAACGGTGATCCCTTCCCTCCGGCAGGTGTCCTGCAGCAGCTGCAGAACCTGTTTCCCGGTCACATAGTCGAGCGCTCCCGTGGGCTCATCGCAGAGCAGCAGCTTCGGATTCTTGGCGAGCGCCCTTGCGATGGAGACACGCTGCTGCTCGCCTCCGGAAAGCTGCGCCGGGAAATTGCCGGCGCGCTCCTTTAATCCCACCTTCTCCAGCGTATCCTCCGGATCGAGATGGTCGCTGCACACCTGCACCGCCAGCTCCACATTTTCCAGCGCAGTCAGATTCGGCACCAGATTGTAGAACTGAAAGACGAACCCCACATCCTGCCGCCGGTACGTCACCAGCTGATGCCTGTTGTATCGCGCAATATCCGCGCCGTCCACAATCACCTCGCCGCTGGTCGCCGTATCCATCCCGCCCAGGATATTCAGTGCGGTCGTCTTTCCGGCGCCGGACGCGCCGAGAATCACGGCAAATTTTCCCTTCTCGACAGCAAAATCCGCGCCGTCCAGCGCACGGATCGCCGTCTCCCCTGTCCGGTATTCCTTCACAACATTTCTGAATTCAATGTAGGACATCGCCATCCCCCATCGCGCAGGCCGAAGCAACAATGCCACCTAAAAGGCGCTTTCCTGCCGTTTCCCATCTCTGTACTCCGCCGCGCTCACGCAGCGGGGCACGGGAAAAGGCCGTTCTCATCTGCAGCTGTTTATCGCTTATGACCGTTTTCTCTAAGTAAAATCATACCATCTGCATCCCTCCGCGGACATTAAAATACGCTAAACAATAGCGTCACATATTCCCTCATATCCGCCTGACTGGCCGGCGCTTTCATCATGGTATTGCCCTCCGTTCATTATCCCGTGCTCCGCACCGGGTGATGCGCGCCCGCCATAGCAAAAAGGCAGTGCCCCGCACCGGAGCACCACCTTCTGATATGTCAGAGACAAATTTTGTGAGGATTTCTCACACCTCAACCTTGCGCAGCGCGGCGTCGATTTCGTCAAACCGCTTCTCCATCTCCGGCGTCACCGTCCCGCGCAGACCGACCATGGTGCGGATATCCATGCCGCGGTACTGTTCCGGCAGCTGCGTGATCTGCGGAATCAGCTCCATCAGAACCTTCTTGACCTCCGGCGTCTCCAGCAGCTCCCGGATCGGCATGCGGGTGCTGTAGACTTTGCGGAGCAGCACATCCGTCCTGTAGGTGATGCAATACTCACCCGGACCCGCAAGGAAATCGCTGCCGGACTGACGCTGCAGCAGCGGATTGGTGCGGCAGGCGGCATTCTCCGCGCCGTCCTTCAGGGACGCGGGATCAAAATGAGGCAGTGTCACCTGTGCCTCGCAGCCGAACGGCACAGTCAGATGCACTTCCAGGGTATGATCGTCCTTCACCTCCCACGCAGACTTCCAGAAACCGGCTGCGGACTGATACTCCGCCTCCGCATGGCCGAGCTTCCAGTTCACCAGCGGCGCGAACAGCACTCTGCGGAATCCGGGAACCGCCGGATCCCGGCGCAGGCCCGCGACCCGCTCATACAGCCATGTGGCGATCGCGCCATAGGAATAGTGATTGAAGCTGTTCATGCCGGTGGAGGACACCGAGCCATCCGGCAGCATGCTGTTCCAGCGCTCCCAGATCGTTGTGGCGCCGAGATTGACCTCGTAGAGCCAGCCCGGGAATTCCTCATGGAACAGGAGATGATAGGCCATGTCTGACCGCCCGCATTCGGTCAGCCCCTCCGCGAGGAGCGGCGTGCCGATAAACCCGGTCTGCAGATTCCTGTCATTCTTGTTCAGCTTCCGGATGAGCCGCTCCTTCATCCGCTCCGGATCGGTGGAGAGACCGAATTTTAACGCCAGCAGATAGGCTGTCTGCGTGTCGATGCAGCTGCGCCCGGTCGGAGAATAATACTCCTTCCGGATCTCCTCCAGATCCGTCTCGCAGCGTCTGCCGTACTCCGCCGCATCCTCTGTCCTGCCGAGAAGCGCCGCGGTATCGCGGACAATCTCCGTGGAGTACAGCTTGTACACCTCCGCGAGGAATCCCTCGTCCGTCCCGCCGAGACACTCATCCACCGCACCGCCGCCGTCGAGCGCGAGCCAGTCCCCGTAGTGGAAATGATTTCTCCAGCCCCAGTCCTTCGCATCGAGGCGGTCGCAGTAATCCACCCATGCCTTCATGGCATCATAGTGCTGCCGCAGAATCGAATCGTCGCCTGTGTACTGATACATATTCCAGGGGATGATCGTCGTGGCATCGCCCCAGGCACAGGCGCAGGAATAGACGTCGAAGGCCGGAACCACATCGGGCGTCATGCCATCGTGGGAAGCCTGCTCCGTCGCCATATCATACAGATACTTCCTGTAAAACGCATAAGCATCGCTCTGGAACAGCGCCGTCGGTGAGAACACCTCGGCATCTCCTGTCCAGCCCATCCGCTCATCCCGCTGCGGGCAGTCCGTCGGCACATCGAGGAAATTGCTGCGCTTGCCCCATTCCGCATTCAGCAGCAGACGGTTGATTTTTGCTTGTCCGGTCGTCATGCCGCCGGTCTGGTCCATGTCGGAATACAGCGTGAGCGCCGTGAAATCCTCTGCCTTCAGATCCGGCACTCCCTCCACCTTCACATAGCGATAGCCATAAAACGTGAAATGCGGAACGAGATCCAGCTCCCGCCCGTCGGAGATATAGATGTACTCCGCCTTCGCCGTGCGCAGATTGTCGCGGTAGAAATTGCCCTGCTGCAGCACTTCTCCGACCTGCAGATGCACCCTCGTTCCCGCAGGCACATGCAGATGGAGTCGGAAGATACCGGCCTGATTCTGGCCGAGATCGAGCACCGTCTCCCCGGCCGGCGTGTGAATCAGCTCCTTCACCGGCAGCTCGTGCTTCACCACCACAGGAAGCGACAGGCGGTCCTTCAGTGCCCCCTCCGGTGCCTCCGCCAGCACCGCCTTTTCCGCGGGCACCGCCGGGAGCGTGTCATCCCGCTGCTCGCCGTCGTATATGTTGGAGAAGATCAGATTCGAGCGTGTCACTTCCCAGCTCTCATCCGTTCCGATCACCTCTTCCGTGCCGTCCGTATACGCGATATGCAGCTCCGCGATGAGTTTTGTCCCGCCCTTGAAGTGCGGAACCGGATCCGGTGTGAACCCGAACCTGCCGTTGTACCAGCCATTGCCGAGCATCACGGACAGCACGCCGCTCCCGCCGCCCGCGATCCCCTTTATCTGATCCGTCACATCGTGCGTGATCACCTCGAACCACGCGTGATAGTTCGTGCAGTACGGCGTCAGATACTCATTGCCGATTTTATTTCCGTCAAAGGCCGCCTCATACAGCCCGGCAGCGGAAATATACAGCCGCGCACCTGCCACAGTCCTGCCTGCTGCCGTCCGGATCTCCTTCGAGAAGATCGGATGCCTCGGCTCCTCCGTGTTCTCCGCGGCAATCCACTTTCCCGTCCAGGACTCATCCATTTTGCCCGTCTCGAAGAAATGCTCCCCGCTGACCGCCTCCTCCGGCGCACCATTCACCTCGCCGTCCGTCCGGACCGCCACCGTCCACACATACCTCGTCCGCGGCGCGAGCGCCACAGCCACCGGCGCAGCCAGACTGTCCTGCGCCTTCCATCCCGTGTCGGCAGCAGCCTCCCGCTTCCCGGTGCAGCGGTCCACCTTCTCCACTACAATCCTGGCCGCCGTCTGCTTCGTCCCCGCCGCGTCCTCCACCACCCAGTGAAAGACAGGCGCCTCTCCATAGGAAAACCCCAGCGGCTCATTCAAATGATTCACCTGACAATGCGTAATCTTCATACGTAACCCCTTTCCGAACCGGAAACAAATATCCGGCCGATTGTCCCTAACGAGTTTAGCATGTTTGGGACAAAAATTGTCCCAAACACGCTAAACTCGTTAGGGACAATTTCCTCACTCCACAATAATCCGGCACCGGCCGAGGTTCTGTACCCTGGTATAGGGATCCTCCGGATCGCGGGAGGACATCACTCTGCAGGAGACGAAGTAAGTGCCCGGTTTCTCGTACCGGTGCACCGCCGTCGCTGCAGCCGCATCGGACGTGCCGTCTGCCGGCGCCACATGGCGGAATGAGACATTCTCAGAAAAAGCCTCCGGATCGCGCAGCCTGTCTCCGTCCTGCCAGGAGAGGTCCATCCGGACGATCTCGCCCTGCCCCGCGGGGACCTCCGCGCGAGCCACGACCGCAACCTGCTGCCCCGTCCTGACGCGAACGTAGTCCTTCCCATTTTCGCCGGTCACCTGCACGACCGGCTGTAAGCCGGCGCGCTCCGCTGCGGTGTCCGGCACGCGGACAATGCCTTCCTCTATCTGGTAATTTGTATCCGGAAGCGGCTCCCTTCCCTTTTCCACCCAGTCCGCCACATCCAGAAGTGCCTGCCGCAGCGCGCCCATGTAATTGACCACTCTGGAGTTTCCCAGCCCCGTCTCGTCACCATGCATGCAGTGATCCATGAAGTAAACGCGCAGATTCCGGTCATCCCCCTGCGTCCTGATCACCTTGTTCCGGTACCAGTCCGCGCACCACGGGCAGCTGCTCTCATCCATCAGCGCCTCCAGGACGATAGTTCTCCCCTGCAGATTCCCATTCTGCGGATACCCGGTCCCGTTCATATGAAATCCCATCACGGACGCGCGCTGCGGCGTGAGCGGCGCTCCGTCCGTTCCGCGGAACTGATCCCATGCGTGGAAGCTGCGGTCCGGCACCTGATAGCGATAGTAGGACTGAATCGCGATGTAATCGGAGTTGTCGAGCCGCACCGTATCTCCCGGCCTGATCCTCGCCAGAATCTCCTCCGGATGATCCGCGCCGAAGCACATGCCGACGACAGCAAAATTCTCCTCGATGCGTCCAAGCAGCATGCGGCTTCCTGCCGCCTCTCCATCCTCAACGACGATAGAGCAGCCCTTGAGATAGGCATCCCGCGGCGGGACCTGCTCCAGCTCCAGGAAATTGCGGACTCCCTTCGTCAGCAGCTTTTTCCAGGCTGTATCCACTCCGTTCCTCGTGTCCGGTCCGTCATCGGCGCCGCTGTCCTCCTGTCCCAGCGTGTGGACCGAGACGACCTGGCTTCTGAACTGCAGCCGGTCCCGAACACAATTGCTGTCCGGATCCGCGCCGGCATAGCCGGGCACCGTCCAGAAGTCCCGGAAATACTCCGGATCCGCTGCTCTGACTCCCGGAATCAGCACGGGAAGCGATCCGTCGTCCACAACGCCCATGGCTTCCACATACCAGGCTCTGGGCGGAAATCCAAGGCGCGTGATCTCCCGGAGCATCGCCGCCTCATCCGCGGTCAGTCCCTCGTACATATTCCCGCTGCCGCCTGCATCCAGCGCGTCCACAATTCTGCCGAACACGCGGCGCAGCGTGCGCTGCCCCTGTGCGTGCAGACAGATGGTATTCGGCAGCGATGCCGGGGACCCGATCACATATGGAACTGCGCCGTCGAAGCAGTCGCTGTGCTCAATGCAGCACATGGTCTTGTATCCGCCGCCGCTCCCGCCGTAGACATATCCGAATGGACGTCCGCACCCGTAGCGCTCCATCACCGTGCGGCGAAACAGCTCCGCCGCCTCCCCGCTGGACTTCTGGATGATTCCCTTCTCCGCCGGCCCGGTGAACATGCCTTCGATCCCATGTTCGTTTCGACAAAACCCGCGCCGTGCGCCAGACAGAACGCCACCTTGTCGTCCACACCGGAGGGTTCCAGCGACGCCAGCTCCTCGTCCGGTCCCGGGAACGGGGAGAGATACTGATAAAACCGCCCCGCAAAATTCTCCCTTGCCGGAATATAAAAGGAGAACTTCACCCCCGTCTCTTCCTCAAACCGCCCGTGAATATAGTGATACGGCAGCGGCTCCCCGCCCTCCACCGGACGCAGGCGATCCTCCTCCCGGTCGAACACCGGATGCGCGAATCGGGCATCGTCCCCAGCATGATAGATATCGTTCGTCATGACAGCCTCCTCTACTCCCAGCCCATCCCTGCGATCATCTTCTTTCGGAACATCCCGCAGATGTGCAGATGCATTCAAGCTAAGTTTCATCACTGCTGTAAGTATAGAAGAAGGCACTTCCTCTCCCTGTACATAAATTCGACAGGATAGGTCATTCTTCGTCAATTGTGGATTTTCCTGTCATTTTTCGGCTGTCGGCTGCTGTCCCTTCACGCGTCCCCTCTCCCGGTACGCCGCGGGCGTCATGCCCGTCTGCTCGCGGAAGATTTTGCCAAAATAATTCCTTGTGCCAAACTGGAATTCATCGCTGATCTCCTGAATCGGCTTTCTCGTGGTGAGAAGCTCGATCTTCGCCTCCTCGATGCGCGCCTGGTTGATGTAATCCGTCATGCGCATGCCGGTCTCCTTCGTGAATTTTCTCGTCAGATAGTACCCGGCATACCCCAGCTGCTTCCCAATTTCCTCTGCGGACAGCGGCTGCCGCAGATGCGAACGGATGTAATCGCAGCACTGCAGGACTGCCTCTGATTTCCCCGGCTCCCGGTGGATTTCCCGCACCCGCTCCACCAGATCAGCAAGCATCGCGTCCCCGGCCTGTACCAGCTCATTGATGGTCCGGCAGGTTTCAAATCCACTGATATAGGAGCACCGGAGGTCTCTCGCTCTGCTGGCGGGAACTCCTCCCTCGACTGCCGCTTTGGCACACAGGGTGCTGAAAACGATCAGACTGTTCTTCGCATCGCGGAGCGGATTCCCTGACTTGGAAATCAGATCATTTCCCAGGACACCGCTCTCGCTGATGATCCTCCGATAGTCCGGGGTGCCCTCCCGGATTGTGCCGAGAATCATCTCCTCCGCATAGGCATTTCGATCCTCCGCAAGCTCCTCCGGCTCCTCCTGAGCCAACTGTTTCTCCGGCAGGGCCTGCCCGGCATGATCCCATACAGTCTCTCCCCCTGTCCGTTCCTCCGTCATCATAAAATGAAACATCGCGGCAAGCCGCTGAATCTCCCCCGTACTGAGAATCGGAATCTGTCGGAATACCCGGAACAGCGGACTCTTGATTTCGATGGACACTTCCATCTCCCGAAGTCTCTCCTCGAGGCTCCGGAGGGTCACCTCGCTGTAGCAAACCGGCCCGAAGACAATCAGCAGTGCCCCGCCCTCCTGGATCGGGACATTCTCCGCACACCACAGAAGCCCCAGCGCGTCGCTGAGCAGCTTAGGACCCTTCTGTTCCGGCACTTCTCTGACAATCCGGTCCAGAATGCCGACCTGGAGCAGAGGGAGAAGTTCCTTCTCCTGAGTGCATGTGGAATAAAACAGATTTCCCTTTCTGCCAAAGCACCATGTGCCGATGCCAAGACAGGATAATTCTCCGGCCACCAGCCGCATTCTCTCCTGAACAGCTACTGCTCCCATCCTCGTCCCCCTTTTCTGCCCACTGATACCGGCTTAACCCTGCCCCGTCGGCGGCAATGTCATTCAAATGCAGCATTCCTATTCATTCTCTTTATTCAGTGTACAGCAAAATCCCCGCAGTATGCCGCGGGACATAGACATACTGTAGGGATACACAAGTCGCTTCTGTTTTCTCTTATTTCCTTCAGCGCTTTTCGATACCGACTATGACGCGATACCCGGTGTTGCTTCAGGCCGTTCCCTTCTTCCATATTGCCCGGTTGGTCGGGTCAATACCAGCTCCTCTGCCGCTGCTTCCCAGACAACGTTCAGTCAGCACCTGTCTTCGCCGTATTTCTGGCTGCTCTTCTCTCCTTGATGTCCTCCCGGATCTGGGGAAGCTGCTCCGTGAGCTTGTACTGGCGCAGCGTCAGAGAAGTCAGGATATAGAGTGCCATCGGAATCAGGGAGAACAGCATGCGGATCATGACCAGGGAGGACTGCGGCGTGGTGGCGGCATCTCCCGTAAAGCCTGAGGCCGTCAGCAGAACACCGAGAATTCCTGTTCCCACCGCGGCACCGATTTTGCCTGCGAGTCCGTTGATGGAACTCATCGTCCCCTCCATCCTGGGATGATGATTCCATTCGTTGTAGTCCGCACATTCAATAATAATCAGCGCCGCCAGCATACTGGCCGGCACCGTGCCGCCTCCGGTCAGAATGGCCGCGATCAGCAGCAGTACGATATTGGATCCGGCAAAGAAATTCAGGAGATAGCCCGCCGCGGCAATCAGAAACCCCACCGTCATCAGCCTGGCCGTTGAAAATTTATCGATCAGTCTCGGGAAAAGGAAGGCCAGCGGAATCACAACCGCCTGCGCCGCAGCTGTCACGCCCATCAGCCCGACATTGCCGACGATATATCTGAAATAATAAACGTTGACGCCCATGTTACAGACAAAATTAAAAACAAGCGTCATGAAAGCAAGAATCAGAATATAGTTGTTTGTTCGGACGCATGTGACGATATCCTTCAGCTTCACCTGCTCTGTCTGCCCGGCCTGCGCATCAACATCATATTTCTCCGGGAAAACAAACATACGGAGAAGCCCGATGGCTGCAAACGGAACCGCAAACATGCCGACCAGGCGGGACCAACCAGCCGGACTTGTGGCAATGCGGGCCATCAGTCCCGGGAAAGCGATGTTAAACACCAGACCGGTGAGCATCGGAACCACCGCGCCGTAGGAAGTCAGTTTGACAATCTGCTTCTCATGAAACGCGCGGACCAGATAGACCGTATTGTCCGCATTGAGAAAGGTAGTACAGATGGCATTGGCCAGGCAATACATCACGAAGATCCATACTGCCTTCAACATCTGACTCCATGCGACCGGCGTGGAAAACAGCAGCCAGGTGCACAGCCAAAGTCCCAGGATAAATACCTCGTAAGGACGCGCCTTGCCCCATTTCGTTTTCGTCCGGTCCACAATAAAACCCGCAAACGCATCCGTGACGCCGTCTACTGCCTTGGATGCCATCAGCATGCCTGCAACCAGCGCCGCATTGACCTTCAGTGTATCTGTGCAGTAAATCATCAGAAAGCCATAGAGCAGGGTCACAATGGTCGTGGAGACGGTACGGCTCTGCCACAGCATCACGGTCCCGAATCCGACTCTGTCCTCTTTCTTCTTTCTCTCTGCCTGTCCCTTGTTCTGCCCTGCGCCTCCGGCATTTTCATTTACCATCGGCTTTTCCTGTTTCCTGCCAAAACCCATGATTCTCACCCTCCATACCTGCCTGCTGCCGCGGGGACAATCCCGTTCGTGTGCGAAACCATGTCGCTCTGCTTTTGTCAGCTTCAGTCAGCTCCCGCACGTGCCAGATCCGGTCCGTCATCCATTCTCCGTCCCCCGGAGTTCTCTGTTTCATTCCCCGTCCTCCGGAGTTTTTCTGTTTCATGACGGATTCCACCCGGCCGAAACACTGTTCCCTGCAGCAATTCATCTCTTTCTATGAAGAATGATATCAGCGGCGTTCCCTTTCTCATGTACAATCATTAAACAAACTTGACCATTTTTGTACCCGTGCCGCGTTCTTTGCGGCATCCGCATGAGAAACGCCCAAATGGGCTTTCTCATGGATCGGGATATTGGTGCTGCGTTCTTTGCGGCATCCCTCCTCTACTCCAGAAATTCCCTGAGCACAGCCCAGTCGTCCGGATCCTCACACTGCACCGTTCCTCCGTGCAGAAACTGTCTGTTGCCCGACGACGCCGCAAAGAGATACTGTGAGAGCGTCGAGCGGAGATTCAGGCGATCCCCCTCCGCCGAGAGGTACCACACACCCCCGCGGCAGTTCGATATGGTTCTGATAAAGCGGATCAGATCCGCTCCTTCCCTCAGCTTCATCATACCCTCCCCAGCGCATAGAATTTCCGGTCATGCCCTTCGATGCGCGCCGTGCGGCTGATCGCAAAGCTTCCCCGCAAGCGGATGTCATTGGAGGCGTGTCCAATCAGCACATTGACCGCTCCCTTTTCAATCCGCCATGCGCCGTCCGCACCGAAAAACGCGGTCTGTGAAGGCGCCACGGAGAATGTGACGAGACGCTCCTCGCCCGCCTTCAGCGCCACACGGCAGAAACCTGCAAGCTCCATCACCGGTCTCGTCATAGAGGCATAGACATCCTGCAGATAGAGCTGCACCACCTCCGTGCCGTCCCGGTCCCCGGTATTCCTTACCCGGCAGGAAATGCCGACCGTTCCGAACGGATCGACAGAGATCTCCCTCCCGTCCGCCCGATTCTCATTCTGGTCCGGGTCATCTTCTGCCCGGACGACCAGATCTGAATAGGCAAACGTCGTATAGGACAGACCCTCGCCAAAATAATATCTGGGCAGGTGGGACAGATCGACATAATTGCGGAATCCGATGCTGTCCCCCTGATGCCAGGACGAACCATTCGGGTGATTGTAATAAATCGGGATCTGCCCGGCGCTGCGCGCAGTGGTCACAGGCATTCTTCCCGACGGGTCTATAACGCCCCGCAGCACCTCCGAGATCGCCCTTGCTCCCATCTCCGAGGGATTCCAGCACTCCAGGATAGCGTCGAGACAGGCATCCGCGGTGTCGCTCGAGATCGGGCGCCCGTTGAAATGAAGGCCGATCATCGGCTTGCCGAGCGCGTGTGCCTTCCGCATGAATGCGTCCTGCGCCGCAGGCAGATTGATATCCGCGGCATCGACGCCCTCTCCCATCGATGCCACCGAGCAGGAGCCGTGCTTTCCGCCCAGCGTCAGCAGGATGACATCCGCGTCCGCGCAGATTTTGAGTGCCTCCTCAAAGCCGCTCTCATCATCCCCGGCAATATAGTATCCGTGCGCATACCGGATGTCGGCCTCCGGCAGATCACAGCGCAGCTGCTCCAGCAGACTCGGGCATCCGGGCTTGATCCAGTCAAGCAGCGCCTCGAATTCCGGCGTCTCATCGCTCTGAATCTGCGTTCCCGGCACATGCAGGAATTCCTTGCCCTCCGTGCTTCCGGACGCGCCGACGCCGGCCGTCGAATTGGCGACCGCATGGATCGCCTCGACCATGGACAGATGCGTGTATCCGCCGAAGAATGCTCTCGCGCTGGCCGCATGCGGTCCGATGAGTGCAATCTTCATCCTGGTGCCCTGTGCCGCGTTCACTCTTTCTCCCCGCAGCGGCAGCACACCGTCGTTGCGGAGCAGTACCAGCGACTCCCGTGCGGACTGCAGTGTGGTTTCCTCGTCCTCGTCGTGGTGGAACGCCTTCATCAGCGCGTCGCCCTCCAGCGGGTACGGATGTTCAAAGAGGCCCATGCGGAATTTTGCCGTGAGAATGCGCAGCACCGCCTGATCAAGCGCCTGCAGATCCGTGCAGGTGGATGCTTCCGCGGCACACGCCGCCTGTCCCGTTCCACACCGCGCGCCTTCCATTCGTTCCGTATTTGTCGTATCGGCGCGCAGACCTTCCTCCGCCCGCCTCGCCTCCTGCTCCAGTATCTGCCGGAATTCCGCCTCTCCGAACGCACTGCCGTCCGGCAGCTCGCAGTCCATTCCGGCGCGCAGACAGCAGAGTCCTGCCTCCGCCCTGGTCTCCGCCATTTTCTGGACATCATGCACATTTCCGACCGCACCGTAGTCGGAAATCGCACAGCCGCCAAACTTCAGCTCATCCCGCAGCAGGCCCGTGAGTGCTTCTGCGGAGGCGGAATTCGGCATACCGTTCACACTGTTATAGCTCGGCATCACGCCGCGCAGATTTGACTCCGCAATCGCCGCCTCGAACGGTTTTGCATAGACCTCCCGAAGGAGCGCCTCCCCGATCTCCACGCTGGCGCCGTGAATGCCCGCCAGAGAATCATGAAATGCCAGGAAATGTTTTGCGCAGGCATCCGCATGGCGCCCGCCCGCCTCCGCCGACTGCACGCCTGCGGTATAAGCGGCGCCCATCGCAGCGGCGAGCGACGGATCCTCGCCGTACGTCTCTCCCTGCCGGCCCATCCGGGAATCCCGCGAGATGTCCAGCACCGGCGCAAGCACCTGCGTGATCCCGCACGCCAGCTCCTGCCTTGCCACCGTCCCGCCGATTACGCCAGCTCCTGCCTTGCCACCGTCCCGCCGATTTTCCGCTCGAGCGCCGGATCAAACGACGCGCCACGCCCGATCCCCGCCGGAAAGCTTGTCGCGCCTGTGATGAACGCGCCGCAGAGACCCTCCATGTGAAACGCCGCCGGAATATGATGCGGACTCTCCGCCATGACAGCGTCCTGACACAGCTTCTGAACCTGCACCGCCTCCTCCAGCGAGCGGCACTCCCGCTCCGCCAGCGTGGAAACCTGCCCGATTCCATCGCGCACGAACTGCCGGAAAGCCTCCCCCTGCGCCTGCCACATCTCCGCGCGGATACCCCAGACCCCGCGCACCTGCGCGATCTTCTCCTCCAGCGACAACTCCTCAAGAAGCGCCTCTGCCCTCTCCTCCGGCGACAGCGCCGCATCCAGATATGCCTCACTCATCCCGTTTCCTCCCACTCGTCAGTCCTCCAGGAAATTTTGAACAGACCACCAGATCTCATCCTACCAGCCACGCCCGCAGAGCCATGAACAGAAATTTGCTTTCCCTGACAAAAATTTTCCTAATACGAAACGCCACAGCCTGCTGATTTCATCATAAGAAAAGTAATCCAGAAAAAATATTGATAAGACGGGCAGAAAGATGGATTTCCAGACCTGCGGCACCGATTTCGGCAGAACTCCTTACCGTTCCTCGCACACCCGTTACCATGAACAGGTGAGACGGAGAAGAATCAGAAGAGAATGTGCGGATGACCATATCCATCTACTGCTGTCTGGATCTGGAACTGATCGATCTTACGCCAAAATGAAAGAAGCATGGATCACCTGCCCGCCCGGAACGCCTCATACTTCTGGAATTTGTTATATCCTGTTATATCTCTGATTTCGTGTTATATCTTGTTATATCTTCCGTCAACCGACAAATAACATCAGCATGTAAAACTAGTCAGGGGCAATTCACAAAATTTTCTCACACCTCTATGTTGATCTGGTCGTACGCCGCCTCAGGCAGCCAGACGGAGACGTTTCCGCCGGAGGTCTCAAAATCCGCCCATCCGTCCTGCCCCACGGTCACAGCGTCCGTGCAGATGTTGAGCGCATCCCGGAACACCGCGCCGGCAAAGCGGCTGCCCATTTCCATATGCTTGACGCCGCCCGCGCCGTCGCTCATCACCACGGCGAGGCCGCTGCCCGGATGCTCCTCGTCCCCACGCCGGACCCAGCCGACCACATTGTCGTTGTCAAAATAGTCCACCTGATCCCCGTAGGCAAAATCCCTCCGGATTGCCATCATCTGCGGGAGGTTGGGGCAGGGATCCATCTTCATCGGCGGCAGACCGAAATAGTCCGAATAAAAGACACACGGCACGCCGTCTCTGCGCAGCAGGATCACCGCATAAGCCAGCGGCTTGAACCAGCGGTCCACGAAGGACTGCAGAGACTGCCCCGGCTCCGTGTCATGATTGTCGACGAACGTCACCGCGTACGACGGCTGCCGCTGTACCAGCGTATCCTTCAGCAGCTGCGCCATCGGATAATTCCCGCCGCCGTGCGATGCGTCATAGAAATGATAGTGAAGCGGCACATCAAACAGCGCCATCTCGTGATGCGCGCAGTCCAGATAGTGCTCCAGCCTCGCGACATCTCCGCTCCAATATTCTCCCACCGCCGGGAGCGCCTTCCCCGTCTCCTCCCGCACATGCTGCAGAAGATTGCGGCAGAAATCAAAACCAATGTGCTTCACCGCATCGAGCCGCAGCCCGTTCACGCCGGTTTCCCGCACATACCAGATGAGCCACTTCTCAGTCTCCTGAATCACCGCCGGATTCTCCGTGTCCACATCCGCGCCCAGCAGGAAGTCAAAATTTCCATTTTCCGGATCCGTCTCTGCATTCCACGCCTTGTCCGCCATCCGGAAGATACCCCGCCGCTTCTCGTTTTCATCCCAGTCAACGCCGGAAAAATCCGTGTGATCCCACGTGAATTCTGAGTACGCCCCCTTTCTTCCCGGAAACAAAAAACGCGTCCACGCCCGGATCGTCCGTTCCCCGCTGATTACATGATTCCGGTCATTCTCCGCGACCTCCACCACCCGGATATCCTCTGTCTCATCCGCGCCGAGACGCTGATTCATCACAATGTCCGCGAATACCCGCACCCCGTTCCGCTGCAGCGTCTCCACCGCATTGAGATACTCCTCCTTCGTCCCGTATTTTGTCCGCACCGTGCCCTTCTGGTCAAACTCCCCCAGATCATACGCGTCATACACGCCGTACCCCACATCCGCCTGTGACATACCCTTGTAGGCGGGCGGCAGCCAGACGCCGGAAATGCCAATCCTCCGCATCGCCTCAGCCTTCGCCGCGCAATGCCTCCACCACAGACCGTTATTATCCAGGTACCAGTCAAAATACTGCATATACGTCTGATTATCCGCCATATCCGCTTCCTCCGAAAAATTGTCCCAAACGAGTTTAGCATGTTCGGGACAAAAATTGTCCCGAACATGCTAAACTCGTTTGGGACAAAGCGCTGCGAATTCCAGTCACTGTCAACCCGGCCGCGGCAAGACCCTGCTGCAGTCTCCGGAACATTTCCAGAAAGAAGCCTCTATGCTTGCAATGATCAAAGACGCCCTGCTCGACGCGGGGATTGATACCCTGAAACTGATTCCCTTTCTCTTTGTGACGTACCTCGCGATGGAATATCTCGAGCGCAGGACCGCGGACAAGTCTGTGAACCTTCTGCAGCGCGTCGGCCGGTTCGGCCCTGCCGTGGGCGCCGCGGTCGGCGTCGTCCCGCAGTGCGGCTTTTCCGCAGCGGCAGCGAGTCTCTATTCGGGCGGCCTGATCTCCATCGGCACGATGCTCGCCGTGTTCCTCTCCACCTCCGACGAGATGCTGCCTATCCTGATATCCGAGCGGGTCGCGGTATCCACCATAGTGAAAATTCTGCTTTGCAAGGCGGTCATCGGCGCCCTGAGCGGTCTTGCCTTCGACCAGTTTCTTCGTCTGACAAAATACCGGTACAAGACGGAGCGGCGCATCCACGATCTCTGCGAGCGGGAGCACTGCGGCTGCGAGGACGAAGAAGAGGGCAGCATTGTGCATGCCGCCCTCGTCCATACCGTTCACATTGTGCTGTTTATTTTCCTGATTTCTCTCCTGCTCACGATTCTCGTGGAGGGATTCGGCGAAAACCGGGTCGCCGGCATTCTGACAGACCGGCCTGTAGCCGGCACACTGCTTGCAGCGCTGCTCGGCCTCATTCCGAACTGTGCCTCATCCGTCATGATCACCCAGCTCTACCTGGACGGACTGCTGGGCGCCGGACAGATGATGGCCGGGCTGCTCGTCAGCGCCGGCGTCGGCCTGCTCGTCCTCTACCGCACAAACAACCACCTGCGGGAGAATCTGAAGATCACAGCCGTCCTGTACGGCTTCGGCGTCTTCTGGGGCCTTCTCATCGAGCTCACCGGACTCGCCTTCTGACCCGCTCAAACGTTCCCCGACAATCTGATCCGCCAGTCACATCACTTGAAACGCGGGAACCGCCAGTCAGACAAAGACCGGCGGCTCCCGCGTTTCTTTCACTCCGCTTATTCCGCTGTCGCCAGCACCGCCATCCACGGTCTGCCCGGCAGTTCCACCCAGGCCTCCCCGGTAGCGCTCTGCTGCACGGTCTGTCTCGTCATATTCCAGGTATCGATCACCTCGAGACGGTACGTCTTTCCTTCCGGCAGCTCGATCCGCGCCTTGCAGCTGCACTGAATATCGTAGTAATGCAGAATCGCGCTGTCATCCGCCGTCCTGCCGACGACCTCCGTCTCACAGGCAAAGAAGCGGGATGCCTCGACCGGACTCATGCGCAGCGCGCTCTTCAGGAAGAATCCGAAATCCTGCGGAACCTTCCGCTCCTCCAATACCCGGTCCACCTGCTCCTCCGGCAGACCGGCAAGCTCCATCACCTGCTCCAGCTGTGACCTCTGCGGCTCCAGCGGCGCAGGCAGCGATTCAACGATACTCCGCAGAAACGCGATCCGCGCCGGACTCTTTCCAACGAGCTTTCCGCCCTTGGCCCACCAGACAATCTCCCTCTCATCCGGATAGAATGTCTCGCCGTGTGTGCAGACTGCCCCGCGCACCGTGGCCCGCCAGAACCGCGCCGTCATCTCCTCGCCCGAGATCGCGCCCCACTGATCCGGCAGATTTCCTTCATAGCAGCACTCGTCGATGCAGACGGGCTTGCCGTATTTTGCCTGCATCTCCGGAATGCGGGAAAGCTGCTTCGTCTGCCACGACATATGGGTAATCGCCGGGCGCGCCGCGTCATAATACTGGAAACAGTTGTGATTCGACAGCAGATGATGCCAGGGATCATGCTCCGCGATAAACTGCTCAATCTCATACCAGTCATCCATCGTCTTTGCCGCGCAGAGATCGTACTCGTTCGCCATGCTCCACCAGAGGCCCGGAAACGCCGCGAACCGGCGCAGCAGATAATCCAGATAGATCAGATTATCCTTCTGCGGCATCGAGGCAAATCCCCAGTTGTCATAGGGATGAAACAAAATCAGATCCACCTGGATACCGGCCTCGAAGAGCTGGGAGAGCCGCTTCTCGAACGCATCCCAGAAGGCGTAGTACGGATGAGCCGGATCCCATGTCCCGTCCGCATTTTTTTCGAACGCGTAGTGCTGCGGCTCGTTGTGATTGTACTGATAATGCTTCGGAAAAACGCACATGCGGATCTTGTTGAACGGTGCGTGCCGGAGCGTCTCAATTGTCTCATCCATCAGCGCATCCGTCTGAGACGCCAGCGCGTAGACTGTCGTCCCGAATCCGTAGTACGGCGTCCCGTCGTCAAAATAAAAGTGTATGCCTCTGGCGCGCACCACGCCGTGATGCCCTTCCCGCGCGGGTTTCACCGAAAGTGTCCCCTCGTCCGTCGCAAGGCCGCGCACCTTGTACGTATAGGTGCCGGCCTGCTCCGGCAGAAAACGAACTACACACGTGCCGTTTCCCGCGTAGAAGCCGCGCACCGCGGTCACGCTTCCATCCGCTGCGCAGGTAAACTCCGCCGCGAGGTCGATCTGCGCCTCATTCTGCGCATCCGGCACCGCCGCATAAGTCAGTTCCACCGTCTCGTACTGATACCCTGTTACCGTCATTCCTGCTCTTATCCTTTCCCTTTATATTTATATCTCTGCTCTCTGACCGCAGACACGCGCTGCCGCGGTAATTGTCCCTCAGCATATCACAAGTCATGCGTTCCTGCCGACCGAGGTCCTAACCGTCAATCATGTGCGTGGATACGCCCGGCATCACAGCCTCCGTGCATCACATGTTCCTGCCGTCCGCTGTTCCCTCCGCTCTGCGAAGCGCCGCATGCCATCCTTTTGCAAGGCGCGCCGCCTCCGCCGCGCTGATATCCGGAACGTAGGTCCTGCTCCGCCGGCCGCCGAAGATATCATCCTTTTTCCAGAATCCCTGCGCGATACCGGCGCAGGCCGCCGCGCCGATCGCGGACAGCTCCTCCGCCTCCGGAACAAGCACCGGAAGCTGCAGCGTATTGCTCTGCTTCTGCATCAGATATGAATTCTTTGTCGGCCCGCCGTCGACGCGCAGCTCCGTGACATGGATTGCACGCAGCCCGGGCTGTGCTGCATCCTTTCCCCTCGTATCAGCACCGTCCCCTGCGCTTCCCGCATTCATCGCCGCGACGATGTCGCCGATCTGATACGCAATGCTGTCGAGCGCCGCACGCACAATCTCGTTCCGTCCTGTGAGCCTCGTCATCCCGCAGAGCATCGCCCGCGCATCCGGTTTCCAGTAAGGCGCGCCGAGACCGGAAAACGCCGGCACCAGATACGTCGTATCCGCCGGATTGGCTGCCTCCGCCAGCGCTCCTGTCTCCCCGGCCGACCCGATCAGATGCAGGTCATCCTTGAGCCAGGTCACGACCGCGCCGGAATAATTGATGTTCCCCTCCAGCACATAGTTGACCCGGCCGCCGACCTTCCAGGCAAGCGAAGTGACAATTCCCCGATCCGAAAACACCGGCGTCTCTCCCGTGTTCATCATCACCGAGGAGCCGGTTCCGTACGTACTCTTCGTCTGTCCGGGCGCAAAGCATCCCTGCCCGAAGAGCGCGGCATGCGAATCGCCGAGCACGCCATGGATCGGCACCTTCCGCGGCAGTAGCCCGTCAAAATCCGTCTCGCCGAAGCACGCGTCCGAATCGGTGACCTCCGGCAGACTCTCCGGTTCCACGCCGAAGAGGTGACACAGCTCCTCGTCCCAACGCAGACGGACAATATCAAACAACTGCGTCCGCGAAGCGTTGGAATAATCCGTGCGGAACACCTTCCCGTCCGTGAGCTTGTAAACCAGCCACGAATCGATCGTCCCGAGCGCGAGCCTTCCCTCCCGCTGCGCTGTCTCCGCTTCCGGAACATTCTGCAGCATCCAGGCGAATTTTGCCGCCGGGAAATAGGGCGAGAGATTCAGGCCGGTGTGCCGCCGGACAAGCGCCGCAAGGCCCGGATTTTTCTCCTCCAGCGCGCGGCAGACCGACTCCGCCCGGCTGCACTGCCAGACCACGGCATCGCAGAACGGCCGCCCGGTCGCCCTGTCAAATGCCGCCGACGTCTCCCGCTGATTGCTGATGCCGACGCCGGCGATCTCTCCGGCAGAAATCCCTGCCTTCCCGATCGCATCCGATACCGCGCCGCACGTGGCTGCCCAGATCTCCTCCAGATCGTGCGACACCCAGCCCTGCCCGCTGACCAGCTGCCGGTGCGCCCGGTCGCACCGGCAGACAAGCTGTCCGGCCTCATCAAAGAGCACCGCTTTCGTCCCCTGCGTGCTCTGATCAATGCCAAGATAAAATTGCCCCATACGGAACCAATGCCCTCTCTTCCATCATAACGCAGGTAAAGCACCAATTTTCCTCCAGTGCTTATCACCAGCCATCCCTCTTCCACAGAAAATGCAGGAAACGTCGCTCCCGATCCATGCCGGGCAAACCGGCCTGCACCGGGGCAGCGCCTCCCGCCTCTTTCCTGTCATCGGGGCAGCGCCTCCCGCCTCTTTCCTGTCATCCTGCGTCTATTCTGCGCCACGGCATAACAGCCCAGATCACCCGAGCGCTTCCCGGACCTTCTTCGCGATGCCCTCCGCGTTCATCCCGTAGTAGTCGAAGACCTCCTTCGACGTTCCCGTGATGACCGGCGCATCCGGCAGCGCGATCTCCAGCACCTTCTTCGGACAGGCCGCACTCACCGTCTGCGCCACCATCGAGCCAAGCCCGCCGAACGGCGCATGCTCCTCGACCGTCACGACAGCCCTCGTCTTCTGCGCCGACCGGAGAAGCGTCTCCGTGTCCAGCGGCTTCACACAGTACATATCGAGCACCTCCGCGCGGATGCCCTCTCCGCGGAGCAGCTCCGCTGCGTCCTTTGCCGGCTTCACCATCTCACCGCAGGCCACAATCGTGACATCCTCACCCTCCGTCACCACCGTCGCCCGATCCATGACAAACGGACAGTCGTCACTGTCGTAGACATCCTCCACCGGATTGCGCCCCACACGGATGTACGCCGGCTTCGAATCCCGCAGCAGCGCCTCAAACAGCTTCCTCGTCTGATGCCGGTCCGACGGCAGATACACCCGCATATTCGGAATCGCCGAGATTGCCGCGATATCCTGCGCACTGTGATGACTCATCCCCAGCGCACCATAACTGATTCCGCCCGAGATCCCAATCAGCTTCACATTCTGATCCGAGTACGCACAGTCCACCTTGATCTGCTCATAGCTCCGCGTCGACAGAAAACTGGCCGGAGACGCCGCATACGGCTTCTTCCCGGATTTTGCCAGCCCCGCGGAAATCCCCACCAGATCCTGCTCCGCGATGCCGACCTCCACCGACTGCTCCGGAAACTCCTGGAAAAACGGCGCCAGCGAAGCCGACCCGCGCGAATCACTGCACAACACCACAATATCCTTATCCGTCCGCGCGTGCTCCATCAGCACATCACAGATCACCTTCCTGTTTGCGATCGTATTCATATTCATCCTTTCCCGGATTGTCCATTGTCCCGAACAAGCTAAACTCGTCAGGGACAAATTCCGCTCAGCCAAGAGCCGCGAGGTGGGCGTCCAAGTCCTTCCTGATTTCGTCGTATTCTTCCGGCGTCGGAACATGATGGTGCCACGACGCCTTGTTCTCCATGACCGGCGATCCCTTTCCCTTGACGGTATTTGCGATGATGCAGGTGGGCTGTCCCTTGGTCTGCTTCGCCTCTTCAAAGGCGTCAATCATCTGGTCCACGTCGTTTCCGTCCTCCGGGCAGACGACATGCCAGCCAAAGCTCTTCACGCGGTCCTTCAGCACTTCCTGGGCCATGACGTCCTCGGTGTTGCCGGAGATCTGCAGATGGTTGCGGTCGATCACGGCGCAGAGGTTGTCGAGGCCGTACATATGGCCCGACATGAAGCCCTCCCAGACGGAGCCCTCCGCGAGTTCACCGTCGCCCATCACCACGTAGGTGCGGTTCGTGCGTCCGCTCATACGGTTTCCGAGTGCCAGTCCAACCGCCACCGGCAGGCCGTGCCCGAGTGAACCGGAATTCATCTCCATGCCGGCCAGCTTGTTGTTCGGATGTCCGATGTAGGGAGATCCGAATTTGGAGAAGCGCCTCTTCACATCCTCGAGGTCCAGAAATCCCCGCGCGCAGAGCACCGCATAATATGCCTCCACGGAATGTCCCTTGCTCAGAATGAAATAATCGCGGTCCGGATCATTCTGATTCTCCGGCAAAATATTCATTTCCCGGAAGTAGAGTGCGACGAGCGTCTCCATCACGCTCATATCGCCGCCGATGTGCCCGCCGCCGCCCGCCATGATGATGTCCAGCGTGTCCTTGCGCAGCTGATATGCAATACGTTCCAGATTTTCCATAGTGATCTCCATCATTCCGGTGCCGCGCCTGTCGCGGCACCCGCGTCACACCTCGTCAAAGGTGACGTCCTCGCCATGCAGATATGCCTTCACCTTGTCCTCGATCGGATCATACAGATCCGGCTTCACGCCGATGTACTTGCACGCCTCGTAGAGAACCGGCACAACATCCGCATGAATCGCGACGCAGTGATGAATGTAAGGTCCTTCGACGATCTTCGCCTCAAGCCGCTTCAGATTATTGACCCTGACCCAGAGATACGTTCCCTTCGTGTACGGGCCGTCAATGCCTCTCGCATGACCAAGTAGCATCGAATACTCCCCGTTGTCGCCGTCAAACCGTGCCAGCGTCAGCGCTCCGTGCTTCGCCTCCGCGCTGACCGCGCCGTTGTACGGAAAAGCGACCGGCACGCAGATGGTGGGCTTCTCCGCCGCCACTGAAACCGGCCATGGTCCGCAGTGCTGCAACAGCTCGCCGTTCTCGTCCTCCGGGTCGCGGACGGTCCAGTCGGCAAACATCCCCCTCGTCTCGCCAAGCGCAGCCGCCTCCACAAGCACCTGCGTCACCGCGCCGTGGATGTCCGTCTCACAGACCACCGGCAGTCCCTCTTCGTTCAGCAGGGAGTTCGCCGCGCAGGGCATGATGCCGATTTCCCCCTGCAGAGCATTCCAGCACTGAATCGCAATCGCGGAGCAGCCGTATTTTGCCGCCAGATTCTTCATCGCCACCTTGAGCGCGGCCACATTCCCGAGCAGTTCCTCCTGGATGCTGCAGTTCATCGCGCTGTGACAATAGGCGACCGTCTCCGCAACCTTGTCCGCCTCCTCCTTCTTCACCCGCGTCATCTCCTCCGTGAGCTCCGGAATCGGAATCGGCGCGAGCTGAATACCGTACTTCTCGAGCAGCTCACCCTCGTTGCACATCGTGCTCCAGAAGTCGAACGGTCTGGGTCCAATCTGCAGAATCCGAAGGCTCCGGAACTTTTTCACGACGTTGCATACCGCAAGGAAATCATGTATTCCGCGCGCAAATTCCGGATCATCCAACCTGCAGTTCGTCATGTACGTGAAGGGAATGCCGAACCGGCGCAGCACCTTTCCGGTCGCAAACAGCCCGCACTGCGTGTCGCGCAGACGCATGCCGTTCTCCAGCGGTGCCTCGTCTCTGGGGCCCCAGAGCAGCACCGGCACGTTCAGATCCTTTGCCAGCCGTGCGCACTCATATTCGGTGCCAAAATTCTCGTGCGCGAGGAACAGGCCGTCCACGCCGGCAGCCCGGAACTTTTCCGCGATCCGGATCCGATCCGCGTCGTCATACAGCAGTCCCTCTGCGTTGATATCCGTGATATCGACAAAATCAATCCCCAGCTCCGTGAGCTTCTTTCGCGTCAGATCCGCATACTTGACGGCATCCGGCGCACTGAAAATACTTCTCCGGGTCGGTGCAAACCCGATTCTGATGTGATCTCCCATGGCAAACCTCCCTGCTTCTGCAGCTTCCCACTGCCATTTCTGTCACTATGAATGTACATGAACCGCCTCTTAATTTCAGTCATAAATTCAGTATTAATAACTTAATTATTTACTTAATCATTGAAACTGAACCTTCCTGAAATCATAATGGAAAGCATAGACATCGATGCTTTTTCCGGAGGAAAACGCCATGGGAATTACTGCCAAGGAACTGGCAAAGAAACTGAACTTAAGTGCCGCCGCCGTGTCAATGGCACTGCACGATCAGCCCGGCGTGAGCACAGAGACAAGAAAGCGTGTCAAACTCGCCGCCGGAAAATACGGCTATGACCTGTCCCGCATCCAGAACAGAAAAGCGCAGGGCGGCTCAATTGATTTCCTGGTATATAAAAAGAGCGGCGCCATCGTCGGCGACACGCCCTTCTTCTCTGAACTGACGGATGGAATCGCCGACACCTGCAGCCACCTCGGGTGGAAGCTCCGCATCACCTATCTGTATGAGTCCGATCTTGAGAGCCGCGATCTCTACTCCTTCTTCTCCGCCGACTGCCGCGGCGTGCTGATCCTCGGCACCGAGATGGTCACGGAAGACCTCAGGCCCTTCCTCGCCCTGCAGGTCCCGTTCGTCCTGCTGGACAGCTATTTTGAGACCTTCCTCTGTGACACCGTGCTCATCAACAACGTACAGGGCGCGTATCTCGCCGCCCGCCACCTCATCGCCCGCTGCAAAACCCAGCCCGGCTTTCTCAAATCCTCCTTCCCGATCAACAATTTCCGGGAGCGTGCGGACGGCTTCTACAAGGCGATACGCGAGGCAGGTATGTCCCCCTCCCAGTGCATCGTCCACGAGCTGACCCCGTCTCTCACCGGCGCATACGCCGACATGAAGACGATCCTCGCAAGAAAAGACCCCCTCGCGCGGTGCTATTTTGCCGAGAACGACTACATCGCAGCCGGCGCCCTGCGCGCCTTCAGGGAGGCCGGCTTACGCATCCCGAAGGACATCGCCATCGTCGGATTCGACAACCTCCCCGCCGGCGAGGTTATCGACCCGCCGCTCACGACCATCAACGTTCCGAAACGTGCGCTCGGAGAGGAAGCCGTCCTCCGCCTCGTCCGCCGCATTGAGAATCCGAATCTCCCTATAACAAAAACAGAAGTGGCGGCCACCCTCGTGGACCGCTACTCCTGTTGATCGCAGGCCGCGCCTGCTGCTTTCTCTGACTATCCCCTCTATTTCCGCTGATTATCCTGCTGCTTTCTCTGCTTCTCCCTCTGCCTTTTCTGATTATCCCGGATCTTCTGATTCTTCGGGTTCTTTTG
>ONQW01000049.1 GCA_900320025.1 uncultured Lachnospiraceae bacterium | reverse complement strand
CCCCGGTTCCGAATGACTCTCGCAAGGACCGGAGAGATACCGCAAACCCGTCCGATCTCTGTAAAATTTCCACCTCTGCGCATCTCAAACCATTTTGCCATGACATTTCTGCCTTCCATCCTGCGCCCCGCACCAGGTGACGTACGGCCGCCTTTTCATCTCGTGTTCGCATCAGGTGATGAGCGGCCGCCAGGAGACATGTTCTGCAAGCAGGCTTGCATCATGGCTTCTGGCTCGTCGCTTTTATAAAAAAGGAGATGCCCGCTTCGGACATCTCCCGAACTGTCAGTCTATTGGAAAGTGGCGTATCAACACCACCTTCAGACCTTTCCTTTGCTGCGTTTCCTTCCGGCCGCAGCCGCCTTTGTTCCGCCGGATTTTGCTGCCTTCTTTGCGGAAATCCTGCGAAGCTCATAGTAGAAAGCACTCGCAAGGCATACGGACGAATAGGTGCCGCTGATAATGCCGACGCCGATCGGCAGGGCAAATTCCCGGATCGAGGAGACACCGAAAATATAGAGCGTGAACACCATGAAGAAGGTGGTCATGGAGGTGAACACACTCCTGGACATCGTCTGGGAAATGCTGGTATCAAGAAGCGGGATAATCTCCGCGTTCCTGCCCATGAGCTTCACATTCTCACGGACACGGTCGAAAATGACGATGGTCGCGTTGATGGAATATCCGACAATCGTCAGCATGCAGGCGATGAAGGTGGAACCGACCGAGACGCGCATCACCGCGTAGCAGGTCAGCACCACAAGCACGTCATGGACCAGGGCAAGCACCGAGGAGGCGCCGAACCGCCAGTCGCTGAACCGGAACCAGATATAGATCAGCATCAGAATCATGGCGATGATGACGGCCGAAAGCGCATCCGCCTTCATCTCCTTACTGATGGTGGAGCTGATGGTCTCGCTCTGAATATCCGCTTCCTTCACACCGAACGCCGACTCGAGCTGCTGATTCAGCTGCTCCCGCTCACTCACGTCCAGGCTGCGGGTCTTGATGATGACCTGATTACTTCCTGTGACAGTCTGCACCTGCACATTGGCGTCGCCGGTGATTTTTTCAAAGACAGGGACAACCTCGTCATCCAGCTCTTTCAATGTGTAGCTCTTGTCGAACGTGATGCTGGTGGATGTACCGCCGACAAAATCAAGGCTGTAATTGAGGGCCCGCTTTCCCCTTCCCGCATTGATGCCCATCGCGAGGAAGCCGCACAGGATCACACAGGCAGAGATGGTGAAGAAGAGTTTTCTGTGCTCCAGCACATTCAGCTTCTTCGGCTCCTTCCCGACGCCGTAGAACTTCACATCGGAGAGGCCGAGGTTGAACAGTGCCTGCATGAGCCACTTCGTCACAAAGAGCGAGGTGAACATGGACAGAAGAATACCTATGGCAAGCGTCTGGGCAAAGCCCTTGACAGTGCCGGAGCCGCGCAGTCCCAGAACAAGTGCGGCAATCAGCGTGGTGACATTGCCGTCGATGATGGCGGACAGTGCCTTGTTGTAGCCGATCCGGATGGCGGAATCCACCGTCTTGCCGGATTTTAATTCCTCCCGGATTCTGGCAAATATGATGACGTTTGCATCGACCGCCATGCCGATGGAGAGAAGGATGCCGGCGATGCCTGGCAGGGTCAGCGTCACCTCAAAGGCATTGATGATCAGAATTTCCAGGAATACATAGAACAGCAGCGCGATACTGGCGCACACACCGGGCAGCCAGTACACGGCAATCATCAGGACAAAAATCAGAATCATGCCGACAATGCCCGCCTTGAGGGAGGTGCTGATTGCCTCCTCGCCGAGCTGTGCACCGACCACGTTGGAGCGGAGCTCCTCAAGCTCAACTGAGAGGCCGCCGATGCGGATGGTGGAGGCCAGATTTTTCGCATCCTCAATCGTCCGCTCGCCGGTGATGACAGCCTGTCCGTTTGTGATGGCACTCTGCACCTTCGGAACGGAGATGAACTCTCCGTCATAGTAGATACCGATCGACTCGCCGTTCTTGTATGCCCTTGTCGTGGCATCCGCGAACTTCTGCTTGCCCTCATCGGTAAAGGTCAGCTCTACCACGATCTCCTGATTGTTCATGGAGTCGCTCTGGTACCCGGCCTGGGCATCGGTTACATCGGTTCCGCTCAGAACTGCGTCTCCGCTGTCGATGATTTCGGACAGACTGCGCGTCAGCTGATATTTTCCGGTGCTGGAATCATACTGATAATTCTGATTTCCGTCGTCGTCCGTCTGGCGGATGAAATAAAGAGAACCGGGCTTGCCGAGCTCCTCGAGAATGCTGTTGGCGTCTGTCACGCCGGGGATTTCGATGTTGATCCGGTCGCTCCCCTCCTTGTAGACCACAGCCTCCGTGCTGTACTGCTCCACACGCTTCTGAAGCTTGTAGACCGTGTCATCCATGTCCTCCGCGGAAGGAGTCTTATCGCCAACCGCCTGGTAGGTGATGCTGACGCCGCCGGCAAGATCAAGGCCGAGCTTCACATCGTGAATGGAGCCTTCCTGAAATTCACCGACTCCGAACAGGGACAGATAGCCCGCTCCGAGGAAGATGGCGATCATCACAATCAGGGCGATCACCGCGTTTCTCTTCTGTTTTTTCACTGGTATCTCCTTTGTGTGAACCGGAAAAATTGCCGCGGCCGCCCTGCTCTGTGATTGCCACATACCATTGTGCAAAGTGCCGCAAACGCTGATTCACAGACTTTGACATTATAGCACCTTTTCAGTACCATTGGTATATGATGTTTTGGCATATCTACGTGACTGATAACAGAATACTGCAGCAGCCTGACGTGCGTCAGCAGGCAGTGGACCTTCTCTCCGCCTGCCCGATTCTGCGGTTCTGCAGAGACCGTGGCAAAATCGTGGAGGAACCGCCCGGCATGGCAGATGATCAGCTTGCATACTGGGTACCGCTCCGTCTTCTTCTCTCGAAGCCGGGAACAGCCGACCGCTGCCCGTCCATCCACTGGCAGGGCGCCTCCATGCCGCTGCCCTCTGCCATCATTCCGGAGTCCATGCTCGCAGAGTCAGAAAAACCGCTGCGCGTGGAGGTGCAGCGCTTCGGACGGCCTGTTCTGCCCGATTTTCCCTCCCTCTTTATCAGCATCTCGCATTCCGGAAACTTCACCGTTCTTTCCGTCTCCGATGTGCTGAACGGCATCGATGTGCAGGAAATCCGTCCGGTGCGGCCCTATGTCGCGGAGCGGTTCTTCACAGCCGCCGACCGGAATATGCTGCTGTCCTCCGCCACCGATGTGTCACGCAGCAGCCTGTTTTTCCGGCTGTGGACCATCCGGGAGGCATATACCAAATTTACCGGGCGCGGCCTCTCCGAGGGCTTCAATACCTTTGATGTGCGCTGGATGGAGCACATGATTGTCCCCCACCCGTCCAGGGATCGCAAAGATCCGCCCCGTCTTTCCGCCTATTTCACGGAGCTCGCGCCTCCGTCCCCCGGCTGCTGCATGTCTGCGGTGACCCTTCTGCCGGGGATGAAGCCGGAACTGTTCTATTTTCTGCCGATGGACGAAACCGTGCGTCGCAGCGGGGTGATGAATGACCTCCAGGAGCCATGATTCAGGCAATCTTTCATCCCGGTTTCTGTCTCGCCGCATTTGTAAAGGAGCTGCCGCATGGCAATGCGGCAGCTCCTTTATTATTTCACCTCTTCTTTATTTATCCGCTTCATCCGCATGAATTTCTTCCTGCGTCGCGGTGGAACGAATGTGCAGCTCCTCGAGCTGGTGAGCCGTGACCTCTGACGGCGCCCCCATCATGACATCCTGCGCATTCTTATTCATCGGGAACGGAATGATTTCGCGGATGGAATCCTCCCCTGCGAGTAGCATCACCATGCGGTCGATGCCGGGTGCGATGCCGGCGTGCGGCGGCGCGCCATAGCAGAAGGCATTGTACATGGCCGGGAACTTTTTCTTGACATCCTCCTCGCCGAGCCTTACAAGCTCAAAGGCCTTGACCATGATCTCCGGATCGTGGTTGCGGACCGCGCCGGAGGAGAGCTCCACGCCATTGACAACAAGATCATACTGGTCCGCCGTGATGCTCAGCGGATCGATCTCTCCGCGCTCCGCCTTCAGCAGCGTGTCAAGTCCGCCGGACGGCATGGAGAACGGATTGTGGCAGAACTCCAGCTCGCCGCTTTCCTCACCGATCTCATACATCGGGAAATCCACAATCCAGCAGAAAGCGTATTGCTCCCTGTCCATGTGGCCGGGAACGGCGGCTCCCATCGTCTTGATCAGAACACCGGCGGTCTTCTGTGCCTGCGTGAGGCGTCCCGCGGCAATGCCGACAAAATCTCCCGGCACGAGCCCCAGCGCTTTGGTGAGCTCGTCCTGCAGCGGCGCCGCAAATTTTGCGATACCTCCCACAAACGAACCATTTTCATCCACGCGGAACCAGTACGGCTTCGCGCCGGCCTGCACCTCGACATCCGCGAGTGTCTTGTCGATGAACTTGCGGGTTCCTTCAAAATGCGAGACGACCACGGCCTTGATGCGGACGCCAGTCTCCTCGCTGCCTGTCACCGTTCCGTTCTCATCGGTCAGGTCTCTCCTGGAAGCAAACGGGCCGAAGCCGCAGTCCTTCAGAATGTCAGTCACGTCCTGCGCCACGAGATCGATGCGCAGATCCGGCTTGTCCGAGCCGTACTTTTCCATCGCCTCGCGGTAAGGAATGCGCAGGAACGGCGCGCCGGAAGCTCTGTGCCAGGTTCCGAACTTTGCGAAAACCGGCGGCAGCACATCCTCAAGGACGGCGAATACGTCCTCCTGACTGGCAAATGCCATCTCCATGTCGAGCTGATAGAACTCTCCCGGAGAACGGTCTCCTCTCGCGTCCTCATCGCGGAAGCAGGGAGCGATCTGGAAGTACCGGTCGAAGCCCGCCGTCATCAGCAGCTGCTTGAACTGCTGCGGCGCCTGCGGCAGCGCATAGAACTTGCCCGGGTGCTTTCTGGCCGGAACAAGATAGTCACGCGCGCCCTCAGGGCTGGAGGCCGTGAGAATCGGCGTCGTGATTTCGAGGAAGCCGTGCTCCGTCATCGCCTTGCGGAGTGCCTCCACAACATGGCAGCGCAGCAGAATGTTTTTCTTCACCGCCGGATTGCGCAGATCCAGATAACGGTATTTGAGGCGGACCTGTTCATCCGCCTCACGGCTGTGGTTGATTTCAAACGGAAGCTCATTATAGCGGCAGCGCCCGAGGACCTTCACAGAGGACGGAACGACTTCGATGTCACCGGTCTCCTGATTCGGATTCTTACTGGAACGCTCGCGGACAGTCCCTTCGACCTGAATCGTGGATTCCTTGGTGATGCCCCGGAATGTCTTCATCATCTCATCATTTTCCACGACAATCTGTGTCGTCCCGTAGAAATCACGGAGCACCACGAAAGCCAGGGAACCGGAGACCACCCGCATATTCTCGAGCCAGCCGGCCAGCGTCACCGCCTTGCCGACATCCCCGATCCGGAGTTCTCCGCACGTGTGTGTGCGCATCTGCATCATAATATGATATCCTTCCCGCCGCGGTCTTCTTCCGCGGCACACAGCCGTCTCAGCGGCCCTGTTGTAAATTTTCTCTGCGATATCCTTTGTTCACGATTCCTGCCCCAGCGGACGCGCATAAAACTCCCGGAATTCCGTGAATCCCTGCTCTGTCAGCTGCTGCTTCTGGAACTTCTTGTTCTTGTTCATCCGCACGACAAGAACATCCTTTCCTGCCTCGCGCTCCGCGCGCGCCTCCGACAGTGCCTCCGCAAGACGGTCGGACGGCAGATCCTTTTCGAGCAGAAACGCCTCCCTGCCCGGCTTCCCGGGGATCTCGAAGTGCTGCTCCATGAGAATGAGGATGATGCGCTCGAAGCCGATGGAAAAGCCGCAGGCCGGGACGTCCCGTCCCGTGAACCGACCGACCATGCCGTCGTAGCGGCCGCCGCCTCCGCAGCTGATTCCGAGCTCCGGCATCCGGATTTCAAAGATTGTCCCCGTGTAATAGCTCATGCCGCGCACGATCGTCGGATCAAAGACAATATCAAATTCCGCCTGCTTCACCCGGTCCGCCGTCTCGATCGTCTGCCGCAGATTCGGAATGACATCCGGCTCAATCGCGCCGGCCCCGGAAAGCTCCTGCTCGAGCCAGGACAACTTCGCCATGGAATCGCCCTGCTTCTCCATCCCCTCAAACAGATAGAGATAACGGCGGGCAGACTCCGCGTCAAAGCCGCTCTCCAGCAGCTCCTCCTTCACACCGTCCAGTCCGATTTTGTCCATCTTGTCCAGAATAATGCAGACCTCATCGAACCGCTCCCCGGGGAAGCCGCTGTATTTTGCCATGGCCCTGAGAATCCGTCTCTCGTTGATGCGGATCTGAAAGTTCCGGAATCCGAGGCGGCCGAGTGTCGCTGTGGTCGCCGTGATCAGCTCGATTTCCGCGAGATTGGTGGGTTCACCGATTATATCGATGTCGCACTGCATGAACTGGCGGTAGCGTCCCTTCTGCGGGCGGTCTGCACGCCACACGTTGCCCATCTGCAGCGCCTTGAAGGGCGTCGGCAGCTCGTTTTCATGATTGGAATAGTAGCGGACCAGCGGGACGGTCAGGTCATAACGAAGTCCGCTGTCCACCAGATCCGCCTCTGACCTCGCCTCAGACAGCCGAAGCTTCTCACCGCGCTTCAAAATCTTGAAGATCAGCTTTTCGTTGTCTCCGCCGCTCTTGGATGTCAGATTCTCAATGGATTCCACACAGGGGGTCTCGATGCTCTGAAATCCGAACTCCGCATAGGTCTTCTTGATGATCCCGATGCAGTAATCGCGGATCTCCATCTCCGCCGGCAGGATATCCTTCATGCCGGTTACCGGTTTCCTGATAAGTGTCATTCGTCTTTCTCCTTCCGGGCAAAATCCCGCGCTCCATTGTATCCGTTTTATGGCGCGGATTCAACAGATTCGTGGCAGTCCCTCGCCGTAGAGAGGCCCAAGCACCCGTTCTCCCCCGACCGGTGTCCGACAGATCAGGGCGGGGTTCCTTCCATCCGCCGTGTCCGCCGCCTCGCCGATGATTGCGGCGTCCTGCCCATATCTGGAGGCTCTGAGCACACGGACCGCCCGCTCCGCGTCCTCCGGTGCCGTCACAACAGCCATTTTCCCCTCATTTCCCATATAGACCGGTTCGAGACCGAGAATGCCGCAGAAATCACGCACCGCCGGCTTCACCGGGACAAGAGATTCCTGAATGATCATCGTCCTTCCGGACGAAACAGCAAACTCATGGAGCACGGTGGCCAGCCCGCCGCGGGTGATGTCCCGCATCGCATGAACACGGATTCCGTCGCTTCGGAGTGCCCTGACCATTTCGACCAGAGGCGCGTTGTCACTCGCGAGCGATTCGTTGTCTAGTCCCATCCGCCTTGCAAGAATCGTCGCATGGTGCTCACCGAGCGTACCGGAGACAAGAATTTTGTCCCCTGCCATGATGCGGTCCGGGCCCGGCACATCGCCGTCCGGCACAAAACCGATCCCTGCCGTATTGATCATGAGACCTGGCTCCTGACCGGCGCCCTCCCCGGCCTTCTTTCCCTCGATCACCTTGGTATCCCCGGTGACAATACTGACTCCCGCCTCCTGCGCGGTTTCCGCCATGGACGATACGACCCGCCGGAGCACCTCAACCGGCAGACCCTCCTGAAGGATAAACCCGGCAGTCAGGTATCTGGGCTCCGCACCGCTCATCAGAAGATCGTTCACCGTGCCGCATACGGCAAGTCTGCCGATGTTTCCGCCCGGGTACTCCACCGGCGTGACGACAAAGCTGTCTGTCGTCACAGCCAGTCTTCCGCTCCCCGGCACAACCGAGGAATCTGTCATTTTGTCGAGATACTCATTATGGAAGCAGGGCGCAAACAATTCTGAAATCAGACGTGCCGTAGACTCTCCGCCGCTCCCATGTGCCATCGTAATCCGTTCTTCCAGCATATCACTCACCTTGTCCGTCCCGAAATATACCAGTTATAGCAGCTTCCCTCCTGGGAGACCATGCAGGCACCATTTGGATTCTGCGGCGTACAGACCCTGCCGAAGAGCGGACATTCCACCGGCATAATCTGCCCTGTCAGCACCTTTGCACATTCACAGCCGCGTGGTGCGTGATCGCCGTCGAGTCCGCCGCTGCCCGCATCGAGCGTCCGGTACTCCTCCCGCAGCCGGAGTCCGGAGCGCGGAATGCAGCCCAGCCCGCGCCAGGAGGCATCGCACGGCTCATAATACTTCGCACACAGAGCCTTTGCCTCCGCATTGCCCGTATCAGTGACTACCTCAGGATAAAAGTTGAGGCAGGTTCCACGCCCCCGCAGCTTCACAAGCGCCGCGATCGAAGCAAGGAGCTGCGGTCCGCTGAAACCGGACACCACAAACGGCAGCCCTGTCTCCTCCGCAAGCTGCTGATACTCACTGCTCCCGGTGACGGCGCAGACATGTCCCGGTGCCAGAAATCCGTCGATTCTCCCCCGCCCGTCCGGCGTCCTGGCACGGACCACTGTGCGGATCACCTCCGGCATTGTTTTGAGCGAGGTGAGCAACTTCACATTTCTGAGTCCCCGGCGGCCTGCTTCCTCCAGCATCAGAGCATAGACCGGCGCTGTGGTCTCAAATCCAACCGCCGCGAAGACAAAGGTGCGCTCCGGTTCCCGCGCCGCAAAATCCAGCATCTGCATCGGTGCGTAGACCATCCTGACGTCAGCGCCGCAGGCTCTCGCGTCGGCAAGGGACATTTGACTCCCCTTCACCCGGAGAAGATCGCCGAACGACACAACGGCAGTCCCCGGTGACCGGCAGAGAGAGACCAGGCGGTCAATATAATCCGTCACTGTGACACACACAGGGCATCCCGGTCCGGAAATGAGACGGATAGCAGGAGATAACAGCGCCGGGATGCCGTTTTTCGCGATGGACGCCGTGTGCGTACCGCAGACCTCCATCAGCCTGATTTCCGGTCCGTCATATTCATGTAAAAAAGTTCTGACCTGTTCCAGATCGTTTCTATTCATATCTGAGCTGAACTTTCTCTGCAAGCAGGCTTGCATCATGGCTTCTGGCTCGTCGCCTTCACATCTCGTGCTCCGCACTCGATGATGTGCGGTCGCCAAATGCCATGCTCTGCAAGCAAGCTTGCATCATGGCATTTGGCTCGTCGCCTTCACAAGAAAATCCCGCGGCGCCCGGCACGGCAACGTTCCGTCCGAACACTCCGCGGGAAAAGATGGCGCCGGCCTGTCAGCCGGCGGTTTCCTTCATGTCCTCCTCTGAGAGCGAGGCAATCTCATCAAACAATGCCTGCATCTCATCCGCCTCCTCCGGAGGCAGAACCTGCAGCACGCAGCCGGCGTGGACCAGAACCCGGTCGCCTGGCTTTGTGCTGACAAGACCGGTGAGCGCCTCCACCTTCGTGCCGGAGAAGTCGACCAGCGCGGTGCGGTCCTTCACCGCAAGTACCGTTCCCGGATAGGCGACGCACATCACTGCACCTCCGCTTTCCCGGTCCCGGCCGGAGCCGTTTCCTGCGCTGCCGCCGCTTTTTTTGCCTCAGCCGCCTTCTTCGCCGCCATTGCCTTTTCGATCATGGCCTTCCGCTTTGCTTCCTCCTCGGCGATCCGCTCCGCGGAATATTTCAGAACGATGGAGGTCTTCTGCGTGTCCGGCTCGGTGTATGTATTTTTCATCGTGAGGCTCTTTTTCGGGCAGCCCTCCACACAGTAATTGCACTGGACACAGCTGAACGGATTGATCTGCCAGGTATAGGCTGCCTTGTTTACCGTGATGGCATGAGAGGGGCAGCGCGTCATACACAGGCCGCAGAGAACACACTTGCTGATATCGTTCTCAATATGTCCGCGGGTGCGTTCTCCATATTCCTTCGGCACGAATGGATACTTCTCCGTCACCGGCTTGTGAAAAAGGTTCCTGATCGCTGTCTTTGAAAACTGTGCTAAACTCATTTCCTATCTATCTCCCGCGCATGCATCCGTCAGCGCTCCGTGCAGGAAATGCACGGGTCGATTGTCAGAATCAGCGTCGCGACATCCGCGACCTCGGTTCCTTTCATAATTTCCACCAGTCCCGGAATGTTGGCGAAGGTAGGGGTGCGGACGCGGAACCGGGTCAGATTCTTCGTCCCATTCGCCTTGACATAGTACAGCGCCTCGCCTCTCGGCTGTTCGATGCGCATCATATACTCCCCGTCCGGAAAACCCCTGACAGGTGCCTGGACCTCACCCGCTGGCATTTTCGCGATACATTGACGGATGAGATCGATCGACTGATAAATCTCCCCGATCCGGACCTTGCAGCGCGCGTAGCTGTCTCCCTCGTTCGCCGTGACAGGTTCAAAATCAAGATCCCCGTATGCCTCATAATTTGTCATGCGGGCATCCCGGCGGACGCCGCTCGCGCGCAGGAACGGCCCGCAGCAGCCAAGATCATTGGCCTGCTGGATCGTCATGACACCGACGCCGCACAGGCGGCTCTTCACGGCGTCATCATTCAGAAAGATCTCCGTCACATGGTCGTAGTCCGATTTCAGCGCGGCGAACCGCCTGTCGAACTCAGCCAGCATGTCATCCGGCACATCCTTCCGGAGACCACCCACATCACAAATTGAGAAAATGACGCGGCCTCCGGTCGCCATCTCGAGCATGTCGAGTATCTTCTCCCGGATTCTCCAGCATTCCATGAACAGGCTCTCATAACCAAATGCATCAGCAGCAAGCCCCAGCCACATGGTGTGGCTGTGCAGACGGCTCATTTCCTGGAACATCGTGCGCAGAAATCTGGCCCGGTCCGGCACGGTGATATTCATGATTTTCTC
>ONQW01000204.1 GCA_900320025.1 uncultured Lachnospiraceae bacterium | reverse complement strand
GAGGAGTGCCATGGAACATAACGGCATTGTGATCTGCGATGGAGAACGCAGCTACGCGCTGCGCCTTATGGAGTATCTGAAAAGCCGCATCCCGGTTTATGACATCAGCGCTTTTTTCAGTGCGGAGAAGCTGCTGGCCTCTGTAGAACCCGCCGGAGTGGCGCTTCTTGTGATCGCGGAGAGCGCGTATGGCAGTCAGGTGCGGGAGGCGGGATTCCCCAGAATCATGATTCTGAATGAATCCGGCGTATGCACGGAGAGACCGGAGAAATCTGTCAGCAAATATCAGCCCGTGGAACAGATCTGTGAGATTCTTCTGCACATCTGTCAGGAGGAGGGACGAAAGGCCGGGACACCGGCACCTCCCTCTATCCGCCACCGCGGACCAATGCGTATGATCGGCGTCTACAGCCCGCTGGGAAGAGTACTGCAGACAACCGTATCCTTTGGCATAGGGGAACTTCTTGCGGCAAAATACCGGACGCTGTACATGAATTTCGAAAATTTCAGCGGGCTGGATATTCTTCTCAACCGTCATTTCCGCGGCAGCGTCAGCGATCTTCTCTACTTTAATGAATGCGCGAAGGAGAAGCTGGCCGGCCAGCTGGCGCTGATGGTGGAGGACATCGGCGGACTCTCCATCCTGCCACCGATGCACTCCTTCATGGAATTGCAGAGTATCCGGGCGGATCAATGGCAGGCTCTGTTCCGCAGCATTGAACAGGTGACAGATTATGAATGGCTGATTCTGGATTTATCAGAATCCACAGCCGGGCTTCTGGATATTCTGCGGTCCTGCAGTGAGGTCATCACACTCACGCAGCCCGGCTGCCGGGTATCAGAGGCCAAAATGCAGGGATACCGTGCCATTCTGCAGGAAAAGGGATACCAGGATGTCTACGCCAGGACCAGGCAGTGGACCATGCCGAAATTTTATGAGCTGCCGACGGATTTTGCCCTTCTGACGAAGGGAGAATTCGCGGAGCAGCTGAGAAAGCTGCTGAGGGAGATCGATCGTGACGGAACCGGAGATCCGCAGAAAATTATATGACAGCATTATGACGCGTATTGATTTCTCCCGTCAGGTGTCGGATGCCGAAATTCTGGACCTTATTGACGACGAAATCGTGCGGCTGTCCCGGCAGAACGGCATGCTTCTTTCGGTTATGAAACAGCTCCGGCGGGAGCTGTTCTATTCCATCCGGAAACTGGATGTCCTGCAGGAGCTGATCGAAGATCCGGCGGTCACGGAAATCATGATCAACGGGAGCGATCAGATATTTGTAGAAAAGAACGGCGCGGTGCAGCCATATCCCCAGCATTTTGCCTCAAAGGAGAAGCTGGAGGATGTCATACAGACCATTGTTGCGGACTGCAATCGGATGGTCAATTCGGCGGTTCCGATCGCGGATGCCCGTCTTCCGGGAGGAGCCCGCGTCAATATCGTGCTGCCTCCGGTGGCACTGAACGGGCCGATCGTTACCATCCGACGATTTCCGGATCATCCGATCCGCATGGAGGATCTGCTCGCTTTCGGCACATTGTCCGAAGAGATCGCCGCTTTTCTGGAAAAACTCGTCCGAGCCGGCTTCAATATTTTTATTTCCGGAGGAACCGGGTCCGGGAAAACAACCTTTCTCGGCGCCCTGTCGGATTTTATCCCTGTCTCGGAGCGCGTCATCACCATAGAGGACAATGCGGAGCTTCAGATCCGCCACATTCCCAATCTGGTCCGCCTGGAGGCGCGGAGCGCCAATCTGGAGGGCTGCGGCGAAATCACGATCCGCGATCTGATCCGCGCCTCGCTCCGTATGCGGCCGGACCGGATCATTGTCGGCGAGGTGCGGGGCGGAGAGGCAATCGACATGATGCAGGCGATGAACACAGGACATGACGGCTCGATGTCGACCGGACACGCCAACAGTGCGCGGGATATGATGGCACGGCTCGAGACCATGGTTCTGATGGGAATGGATCTCCCGATCCCGGCAATCCGGGGACAGCTGTCTTCGGGGCTTGATCTTGTGGTGCATCTCGGGAGACTGCGGGACCGCAGCAGGAAGCTCCTGGAGGTGGATGAAGTATATGGTATCCGGGAGGGTGAAGTTCAGCTCCTGCCGCTTTATCGATATCAGGAGGAGGATGAGGTAAATGGCAAAATTATCGGACACTGGCAGCGGGAGGGGGAGCTTCGGCATACAGAAAAACTCGCTGCGGCAGGAATTGCGCTCTGATCCGTGGATTCTGGCGGAGACAGCACTGCTTTCGCTGTTTCTGAGCTGGTTTTTCTACCGGGCAGTCTGGTGTGCGGTTATGACAGCTCCTCTTGTTCTGCCGCTCTGCCGGCAGCGATCGAGAGAGCGGAGACAGAAGAGAAAAGAGACGCTGGCGCTGGAATTCCGCGAGGCGCTTGGCAGCATGATCACAGCAATGAAGGCTGGAAGCTCCGCGGACAATGCAGTGCGGGAAACCTGCCGGGAGATGGCCTTTCTATACGGAAAAGGGAGCGGAATTTACCGACCGGGAGTTTTATCTGATGCAGCAGGGGCTTGACAGCCATGTTCCTCTGGAACAGCTGATGACGGAATTCGGGGAGCGAAGCAGCATACCGGACATTCGGGAATTTGCCCAGACCTTTGCCATCGCGAAGAGGAATGGCGGAAGTATGACCGAAATCATGGCAAGAACCATTCAGCTTCTGCAGGACCGGATCGCGGTGGAAAAGGAGATCTCCGTCCTGATCAGCGCGAGAAAACTGGAGCAGAGGATCATGATCATGGTCCCTTTCCTGATTGTTCTGTATCTCGGGGCAGCATCGGAGGGATTTTTTGATCCGCTCTATCACAATATGAAAGGAATCCTGGTCATGACAGGCTGCCTTGTCACTTATATGGCAGCCTGCCGCTGGTCGTACCGGATTATGGATATCCGGGTGTGAGGCGAGGGCAGAACACGTATGGTGGGAGCCGCGATGGGCAGGCGCAGCACACCGTTTCCAGTCGGAACAGGAAGGCAGGCACAGCGCACGGATTCTGATCTGGAAAGAAACGGCGAAGGAAACAGGCAGTACAGACGAGAGGAGAGGGAATGATTTGGCTTTATC
>ONQW01000006.1 GCA_900320025.1 uncultured Lachnospiraceae bacterium | reverse complement strand
ATGCTGGAGCAGATCGAGCTGGACCTGCAGGCGTCTCAGAAGAAACTGGATAAGACCTGTGATCACGGCGATGATGCCGACTCTGAAACGGAATAATTTCGAAAAGTGTACTCAAAATGTACTCACGAGGCATAGAAAAAGTCCGAAAACCCAGTGTTTATGCCGGGTTCCGGACTTTTAACATTTATTCCAGCTCAATTGTTCCCGGCGGCTTGGAAGTGAGGTCGTACATCACGCGATTGACTCCCTTCACCTCATTGATAATCCGGTTCATACAGGTCTGAAGAACGCTCCACGGAATCTCCGCTGCTTCCGCAGTCATAAAATCAGAAGTCAGAACGCCGCGAAGCACCACCGCATAGTCGTAGGTGCGGAAATCGCCCATGACACCGACGGACCGCATGTTGGAGAGGGCGGCAAAGAACTGTCCCTTTCCCATATCAATGTCGGCCTTCGTGAGCTCCTCGCGGTAAATCGCGTCCGCCTCCTGTACGATATGAACCTTTTCCGGCGTCACCTCGCCGACGACACGGATGCCGAGGCCGGGGCCGGGGAACGGCTGACGATATACGAGCTCGCGCGGAATGCCGAGTTCCAGGCCGACTTTTCTCACCTCATCCTTGAACAGCGTGCGGAGCGGCTCGATCGGTTTCTCATCGAAACCGAGCTCTACAACCAGATCGTGCGGCAGTCCGCCCACATTGTGATGCGATTTGATCACAGCGCTGCCGCTGCCGAAGCCGCCGCTCTCCACCACATCCGGGTAGATCGTGCCTTGCGCCATGTACCGGAAGCCGCCCGTGCCGGCCAGCTTCCTTGCCTCTTCGCCGAAGATTTCCACAAACTTCTCCCCGATCAGCTTGCGCTTCTTCTCGGGTTCTGTGACTCCCTTCAGCATGGCGAAATATTCATCTCCCGCATTCACGCGGATGAAGTTGAGATTTCCGAACTTGCCATTCGGTCCGAATACAGCCTCTACCTCATCCCCCTCGTTCTTGCGGAGCAGTCCGTGATCCACAAAGACACAGTACAGCTGCCGTCCGATCGCCTTGGAAAGGAGCACGGCGGTGACGGTGGAATCCACGCCGCCGGAGAGTCCCAGCAGAACGCGGTCGCTGCCGATCTTTTCCCGGAGTTCCTGAATTGTGGTCTCCGCAAAGGATGCCATCTGCCAGGTTCCATGGCAGCCGCATACATCCATCACAAAGTGACGCAGGATCTTGGAACCCTCTTCCGTGTGCGCCACCTCCGGATGGAACTGGGTTGCATAGAGCCTCCGGACCGGGTCCTCCATCGCTGCCACAGGGCACTCCGCCGTGTGTGCTGTCACATGAAAACCTTCCGGCACACGGGCGATATAATCCGTATGGCTCATCCACGTGGTGGAGTCCTTTTTGACATCACAAAAAAGAAGTGAAGCCGGATCATCAACCAGGGTCCGGGTATGGCCGTATTCGCTGACAGGAGCGGTCTTCACCTCCCCGCCCAGCTTGTACGCCATGAGATGCGATCCATAGCAGATGCCGAGGATCGGAATGCCGAGCGAAAACAGCTCCTTATCGCAGCTGGGAGAAGATGCTTCGTATACGCTGTTCGGGCCGCCGGTCAGGATGATTCCCTTCGGATTCATGTCCCGCAGCTTTTCCAGAGGAATCGTGTGCGGCTGGATCTCACAGTACACATTGCACTCCCGCACACGCCGCGCAATGAGCTGCTTATATTGTCCGCCAAAATCCAGAACGATGATGCGTTCGTTTTCCATGTTGTCTCCTCTTTAAAATCCAGCCTGTGATTCCGTCATCCGGCCGACTTCATTGCCTAATTGATGATTCTCCGGATTGTCAGAATGGAGCGGTACGCCGCGTAGCCATACTTGATGCCGGTTGCCGGCGTGGAGGCATGAACGATCTGTCCGTTGCCGATATAGATGGCGACATGTCCGCCGTAGCAGATCAGATCGCCCGGCTGCGCCTCCGCGAGGGAACTGACAGCTGTGCCGGCATTCATCTGCTCGTATGAGGTTCTTGGCAGAGAATAGCCGAACGCCTTATAGACGCTCTGGGTAAAGCCCGAGCAGTCCGCTCCGTTCGTCAGGCTCGTTCCTCCGTAAACATACGGATTCCCCACAAACTGTTCCGCGTAGGAAACCACGTTGGCTCCGCTCGCAGAACCCGCCGAGGCATAACTCTTCGTGGACGTCTGTGAGGATGCGGAGGAGCTGTCGGAAGAGGAGGCCCCGGATGAGGCGGTTTCCGTCTGGGTTCCGGCATCCGCCTGTCCGCCGTTCGTCGATGTCCCTGTGCCGGCAGCATCCGAGGAGCCTGCAGAGGCACTGCTCTCCGCGGAGGAAGAGGACGCTGCGGCGGCTGCCGCGGCCGCCTCCTGCTGTGCCCTGAGAGCTGCCTCCGCCTCTGCCTGCCGCTTTGCGGCTGCTGCTGCCGCTTCCTGCGCCTCCGCAGTGGAAATCTGTGCATTTTCCTGCTGCACCTGCTGCTTCAGCAGCGCAGCCTCAGACTGTGCTTCCGCAATCAGCTCGTCATAGTTGTCATATTTTGACTGCAATTCAGACTGCTGCGATTCAAGCTCTGTCTCGTTTTCCTTGAGCTCCGCCTGGGTGGTCTCGAGCTCGGATTTTTCATCCTCCAGCGCCTTCTTGGCATCTGCCACCTGCTGCACGGTCTGCTCGTACTTTTTCAGCATTTTGCGGTCATAGTCATAAAGGCGTTCGACATACTCCGCTTTGTTGAGCGCATCACCAAGAGAACTCGCTTGCAGAAGAAGCTGGACATAACTGGTATTGCCCTTCTCGTACATGAACTGGATGCGCTTCTTCATGGACTCATACTGCTGCTGCTCATCCGCCCTGGCAGCCTCGTATTCCTGCTGTTTGACCTTGATCTGGTCCTCCAGATCGCTGATCTGGTCCTGCATCATACTGATCGCAGTCATGTTCTCGGCGATCTCTTTTGTCTTCTGTGCAAGCTCCTCCGAGACGGAATCCTGTTCATTCTTCAGAGAACTGGCCTTATTTCTCGCGGAGTTCAGCTGACTCTGCGTCTGATTTCTCTTTTTCTTCAGTTCCGCGCTGGTCGCTGCCTGGACTCTTGCCGCCGGTGTGAGCACGCCGGCGCTGCAGACAAGGGCCGTGGACAGCAAAATGACCGCTGCGGCGCGCCTCGCTATTCTTTTATGATGGTGGAACGAAAACTGCATGCCTATACCTATGCCGTGTAATTTGAAATCACAGCTCACAGTTGCCGACTGTTCTCGGGAACGGCAGGACATCGCGGATGTTGCCCATGCCTGTCAGATACATCACCGCACGTTCAAATCCAAGACCGAATCCGGAGTGGCGCACAGAACCATATCTGCGCAGATCCAGATAATACTGATATTCGGAGAGGTTCATGTGGAGCTCCTCCATCCGGCGGGTCAGCTTCTCCAGATCGTCCTCGCGCTGGCTTCCGCCGATGATCTCTCCGATGCCGGGGACAAGGCAGTCCGCCGCGGCCACCGTCTTTCCATCCGGATTGAGCTTCATATAGAATGCCTTGATTTCCTTCGGATAGTCGGTCACGAAGACGGGCTTCTTAAACACCTTCTCCGTGAGGTACCGCTCGTGCTCGGTCTGCAGATCACAGCCCCAGTATGCCTTGAAATCGAACTCCTCGTTGTGCTGCTCGAGAATTTTGACTGCATCTGTGTAAGTGACCCGGCCAAAATCCGACCCGGCGACATGGTTGAGTCTCTCAATCAGTCCCTTATCGACAAACTGATTGAAGAACTGCATCTCGTCAGGGCAGTTCGTCAGCACATAGCGGATGACGTATTTAAGCATGGCCTCAGCGCAGTCCATGTCATCCGAAAGATCAGCGAACGCAAGCTCCGGCTCAATCATCCAGAACTCCGCGGCATGACGGGTGGTGTTCGACTTCTCCGCGCGGAACGTCGGTCCGAAGGTATAGACATTGCGGAACGCCATCGCATAGGTTTCGACGTTGAGCTGGCCGGAGACAGTCAGATTGACGGGCTTGCCGAAGAAGTCCTGGCTGTAGTCCACCTTTCCGTCCGGTGTCTTCGGCACATTGTCAAGCGGCAGCGTCGTGACCTGGAACATCTCGCCGGCACCCTCCGCGTCGCTCGAGGTAATCAGCGGCGTGTGCACATAGACAAATCCGTTTTCCTGGAAGAAACGGTGGATTGCATAGGCTGCGACCGAGCGGACCCGCATCACTGCCTGGAATGTGTTGGTTCTCACCCGCAGATGAGGCATGGTGCGGAGAAATTCCATGCTGTGCCGCTTTGCCTGCATCGGATAATCCGGTGTGGATTCTCCCTCGAGAAGGATCTCCTCCGCCTGCATCTCAAACGGCTGACGCGCCTGCGGCGTCAGAACAATCGTGCCGGTGGCTATGACTGCTGCTCCGACATTTAATTTTGCCACACCGGCAAAATCCAGCGCCTTGTCCCCGGACTGTCTGGCAGCTTTTTCCTCCGCTGCCTCCGCCCCGGATGCAAGGCTGTCGCTGTAGACAATCTGCAGCGTCTGGAAGCAGGAACCGTCGCTGATCGTCAGAAATCCGATGTTCTTGCTGTCGCGGTTGCTGCGGACCCAGCCGCCGACGGTTACTTTCTTTCCGGCATAGCTGCTGACATCCGCACCGATTTTCTTCAGTTCCGTAAGTTCCAGATCCATTGGAAATTCCTCCATCTGTCTATAGCTATTCTGACAACTTCTGATCTGACAGCCATTTGCTATTCTGACATCTTCTGATCTGACAGCCATTTCCGACAGCCTCTGGCCAGGCTGATGGCCGGGATGCCGCATGGCAAAATTCTGAGTCAGTCTGTATTCCGGACGCGTCAATATCCCATTCCGGCCCCGCTGTCACCGATTTCAGAAGACTCGCTGCTCTCCTTCGTATCAGCCTCTGTGCTGGCTGTAGAGGCCTCCGCAGCAGTTTCGTCTGCGGCGGTATTCTCTGTAGCGGCAGCTGAAGAGGACTCATCTGAGGCATTGTCCGCGCTTTCGTCGGCGCTCAGGGTCTTGACTGTGGCGTGATCCACAAGCCAGTCAAGGACACGCTGGCTCATCAGATATTCGCGGTAGCTGTTGGAGTTCTCCTCATCCTTCAGATACGTATCCAGGTCACTGTAGCCTTCCTTTGCTGCCTCGGTGGAGAGTTCGGTCTTCAGTTCTCTGGTCGTGAGGTTCAGGTTTTCCTTGTCCGCAATCGCCTGCAGGATGATATACCGCTTGGCCATCTCGACAGCGTCATCGCGGATCCATTTATATTCCTTCGTCTCGGACGCATTGGTCACCGTCGTGGAATCCGAAGCTGCCTCGGTCGAAGCCGTGGCTGCGCTCTCCGTGCTGTCCTGGGCGGCCGCCGCAGAAGCAGATGCCGCAGCGTCCTCCGTGCTGCCCTGGGCTGCATCGGAGCTGGACGAATCCGAGCTGATGATATCCTGGATGGACGCCGCGGTCGACTGACTGCTCGAGACTTCCTCACTGGTCACCGCACTGCTGCTCTGTGCAGCAGCTTCCGTGACAGCGGTATCTGACGCCTCCGCGTCTGTTTTTCCGGAGGCGGCCGACGATGCTTCAGACGCTGCGGAAGTAGTGCCGGCAGCTGCCTGCTCTGTCCCTGCCGCCGCTGCATCCTCCGTAGAACCGCTGGAGGACTCGTCGTCAAGTCCCATCAGTTTGGTATAGGTGTCAAGATCGATGCCATAGCTCTGAGAGAGCTGCTGGGAATAGGACTGAACCATATTGTCATAGTACCGCTGCACCATTTCTGCTGGCGGATCCTTGACAAAGGTGCAGCTCTTCAGAAGCTTCTTGACAATGGCTTCCTGAATATCTGACTTATGACTATCGTCATAATAACTCTGCATCTGTTTTTTGGTGTAGTCGCGGAACTCGTCGACTGTGCTCACGCCGTCGATATTCTGCTCTGCAACCCACTCGTCCGTCAGCTCGGGCGTCACCAGCTTTTCAATCTTGTTGATGGTGACCTTGAACACCACATCCTGTCCGGCGAGGTCGGTATTGCTGTAATCCTTCGGGAAAGTCAGGTTCAGCGTGACGTTCTCTCCCTTTTTGTGACCGATCAGGCCGTCTTCAAAGCCGTCAATGAAAGAACCGGACCCGATGGTCAGATCATAATCCTTCGCCGAGCCGCCGCTGAATTCCTTGCCGTCCTTCGTTCCCGTGTAGTCAATGTTGACGGTATCGCCCTTCTTAACCGTGTCGTGATCGGTAACTTCCTGATAGGCCGCGCTGGAACTCAGCTTGTAATTGATGGTGTTTTCCACCATCTCGTCGGTGACCTCTGTCTCAGCCGGAACTTCTACCGTGACATGGCTATAGTCGTCACTGAGTTCCACATAGTCAGACGCCTTGATATTTTTAAGATAAGCAAGGCTCTTCGTCTGTCCGCAGCCAGCCAGGCTGACCACAGCCGCCGCTGCGAGCAAAAGCGCAGCAAATCTCTTCTTCATCGTTCTGATCCTTTCTGTCCTCCCGAACCGGTTGCCTGTGCCTGCCGGTCAGGCTGTTCTGCGTCTGTCTTCGGTGCCCATTTGACAGACTCTGCAATTAACACAGTTTAGCACATTGAAAAAAGCAAAGGAAGAGCATCGCGTGAGACTTCACGCAAAGGCCGATCAATGATAAGATGGTGCAGGAACCACCCGGGCGGCTGCAGTGCAGAACAGGCTGCGCTGATTCCTGGTTCGCTGATTCCAGAATTCCATTTTTCGGAGGTTAAGGTTGTGAGTACAGGTTGGATTATTTTCTTTGTCATTCTGGGAATTCTGGTCGCAGCGACCATAGTTCTCTATTTTCTCGGCAAGCGCGCCGAGAAACGTCAGGCAGAGCAGCAGGAGCAGATCGAAGCGCACAAGCAGACGGTTTCGCTTCTCATCATCGATAAAAAGAAAATGCGGCTGCGGGACGCCGGACTGCCGCAGGCCGTCATCGATCAGACGCCGAAGCTGCTGCGCCGCTCCAAGGTGCCGGTAGTCAAGGTAAAGGCCGGTCCCCAGATTCTCACGCTGATTGCGGACGATAAAATTTTCGACGACATTCCGGTGAGGAAAGAAGTGAAGGCACAGATCAGCGGCATCTACATGGTCGGCGTCAAGGGTCTGCACGGCGCGAAGGTAAACCCGGCAGACAAGCCGAAGAAGAGCCGCTTCAAGCAGTGGGTAGAGAAGATGCAGGTCAAGGCCGGTGCAAAACCTGTGAAATAAGCCGGTTCCGCATCCCCGGGTTCTTCCCTGTCAGATCGTCATGCAGGGAAGCATTCATGAAGGCTGTTCCCCGCAGGCACGGCATCAGGACGTTTCGTCCGGCGTGTCCTGCGGGGTTTTCTGTCTGACATAGAGGCCATTCTCCAGCAGGTATCGCATCAGGACGTTCCGTCCTGTGTGTCCTGCGGGATTTTTTCTGTCCGGATGGTCACGGAGCAGCGCACAGGCTCCCCCGCCTGATAAATCAGGTCGTATTTTGCCCGCGCATGGAGGTTCTCATTGACGGCGAGCGCCATCACATGACTGGTCTCTATGGTCATGGGAAGCGTGCCGTAGGGCGTGCGATATTCAAGGCTGTGCGACAGCCCGGTCTCAAATACCATGCGGGAGGCATAATCTCCCGTTTTTTCCACCGTAATCCTGTGATCGGAGACCACGATTCTGCTGGTGACCGTCTTCCCTGTGTCCTCCAGGGATTCCTCAGAAATCAGGACATGCGATCCGTCAGACAGAATCTCATGCCGTGCGCGGCTCCGGCTCGCATTTTTCTCCGCTGTGCCGTCGGGATGCGTCTGCTCTCCCGTCACAGTCAGCCATACATATTCACTCATTTTTCCCTCTGCGCCGCATAGTCTGCGGCAGTTTTGCCGCGCCGGCCTGCGGGCTGTGACCGGTGCCGTGCATTCATCTGCGCCGCATAGTCTGCGGCAGTTTTTACCGCACTGTCCTTCGGGCTGTGCCCGATGTCATGCATCCCTCTGCGCCGCATATTTCCCGGCAGACAGGCGGGAAACGCTTCGTCTATTGTTTCGTCTGCCGCTTCCTCAGCTGTGCCAGAATGGCGGCCTCCTGCCTGTCGATATGCTTGTGTGACACTGCCACTGCCGTCTCCTCATCCCCGGACACGATCGCCTCGGTCAGCTGCCTGTGCTCCCGGATGAGCTGATCATAGTTGCTGTCGTCCTTGATATACTCAAAGCGGTAGCGGTACATCTGATCCGCAAGATGGTGCAGAATATCGGCCAGCTGCCGGTTTCCGGATGCACCGATGATCACCTCATGAAAAGCCACATCAGCCTCCGCGATGGCGACAGATTCTCCCTCCAGCGCGGCATCTTCAAAATTGCTGCAGGATTCCCTGAGCTTCCTGCGGTCCATGTCTGTCATTCTCTCGCAGGCGAGGCGGGCGGCGAGGGCATCGAGCGAGCGCCGGACCTCCAGCACATCCTTCAGCTCCTTCTCCGAAATCTGCGCCACCTGCGCCCCGCTCCGGGGAATAATCCGGACGAGTCCCTCGTTCTCGAGTTTTCTGATTGCTTCCCGGATCGGTGTGCGCGACACATCCAGCTTATTCGCCAGATGAATTTCCATCAGCCGCTCCCCCGGTTTCAGTTCGCCCGTGAGAATCTGTCTGCGAAGCTTGTTATATACGGTTTCCCGGAGCGGCAGATACTGCTCATTCTCCTGTTCTGTCTGATCTGATTTCATTTTCTGTATTTCACTTTCCAATTGGCCCGCCGCCCGTACCTGCGCCAGGGCAGCAGCTCCCGTCATTCCCCGGCAGCTTTCTGTGCGGCACCGTTTTACCTGCTATACAGCGTACCAGTCTGCATGCTCCCATGGCTCTCCGGCTGCTTCCTGTCAGCCTGCCATCTAATCCTGCATCTGTGCGGCCAGCCGGGTATCGATAAAGCTGGTGCAGAAGAGATCCCACTCCGGGGGCACCGTATTCTGCCTCAGACTGAGGAAGACCGACTGCGCCTGCTTCATCGTTTCAAACAGGGCAAAACAAGTGGGTCCGCTCCCGGTCATCATGATACGGATCAGTTCCCCGCCAGCACCTGACGATTCCGCCGCCTGGCAGAGATAGTTTTCTGCTGCAGAAATCTCGGGAAAAGCCCCGCGCGCGACTGGTTCCAGGACATTCCACGCGGTCTTCTCTTCCATCATTTGCCGGAGGTCTCCCGCCTCATCCGCGCGGATCATCGCAGGGATATCCGGATGTCTTTCGATAGAAGAGGCATCCAGGGCGCGGTAGATCCACGGTGTGGAGACACCGGCCGGAGGCTTCAGAATCACCACGCCGCACTGCGGTACCGGGCGAAGATCTGTGAGAATCTCTCCAATGCCCTCACATCGTTTCGTGCCGCCCGTGATGCAGTACGGCACATCGGCGCCCAGCGTCACCGCGAGCTGCTCCAGCTCTCTGTCCGAGGCGTCAGGGACGCACAGCGCCCGCACACACCGCAGTGCAGCCGCCGCATCCGCGCTGCCGCCCGCCATGCCTGCCGCCGCCGGGATGCGCTTGACCAGTTCTGCCTCAAAGCCGCAGTCCAGCCGATATCTCTGCTGCATGGCACGGATCGCCCGCACGACGAGATTGTCCTCTCCTGCGCTGAGCTGTCCGGCTTTCTTCTCGTCCTCTGTCGTGATCTGCAGCGTCACTGCATCCGCGCTTTTCTCCGGAAGAGAACGGACCGTCAGCGTGTCGAAAATGCCCACCGTCTGCATGATCATATCCACCAGATGATAACCGTCACCGCGTCTGCCGGTGACATCCAATCCCAGATTTAATTTGGCATATGCCTTCTGTGTGATTTCCATGGCCAGTTTCCGCCTTCCGCCTGCTTCTGCACCGTCAGGCTTTCTTTCCCTTTCACCGGTTTCTGGCGCCGCGGCGTCTGCAAACCGTCTCATGCCCGGACCGCACAGGCAGCGCTGCGGTCCTGCTCTTCCGCTGCCTGCCCGTCACGTGTTTTACGCGTCCTTTACCGCGCCGATCAGGTCCCGCACGTCGCTGACATGATGCCGGCGGCAGTAGTCCCGGATACCGTCCACAACATGCTCCGTCGTGTGCGGATCGTGAAAATTCATCATGCCGACAGCAACCGCTGTCGCCCCTGCGAGCAGAAACTCCACCGCATCCTCTCCGCTCGCAATTCCACCCATGCCGATGATTGGAATTTTAACGGCTCTGGCGCACTGATACACCATGCGCACCGCGACCGGCTTGATGCAGGGGCCGGAGAGTCCTCCGGTTCGGTTCGCGAGGACAAATCTCTGCCTCTCCACATCAATCTTCATCCCCGTGATGGTGTTGATCAGCGAAACGGCGTCCGCGCCGCCCGCTTCTGCCGCTCTCGCCAGATCGGCGATGCTGGTGACATTGGGCGTGAGCTTCATGATGATGGGCTGCCTGGCGACGCGCCTGATTCGGGAGGTCAGCGCCTCGAGGCAGGCAGGATCCTGTCCGAACTGCAGCGCGCCGCGCGTCACGTTGGGGCAGGAGACATTGATCTCCAGCATGTCCACAGCCTTTTCCTGTCCCAGCCGCTCGACCACCCGCAGATATTCCTCCTCCGTGTGCCCGCAGACATTGACGATGACACGCGTATTCTGTCCGGCGAGAAACGGGAGATCGCGCCTGACAAAGGTCTCCACGCCCGGATTCTGCAAGCCGATGGCATTGAGCATGCCGCCGTACACCTCCGCCACACGCGGCGTCGGGTTGCCCTCCCAGGGAACATCGGACACGCCCTTGGTGACTACCGCGCCGAGCCGGCTCAGATCGACAAAATCCGCATATTCCATACCTGATCCGAACGTTCCGGACGCCGTCATCACCGGGTTTTTCAGTTCAATTCCCGCTATCTTAACTGCTAAATTCATCTTATTGATATACCCCGTGCCGCGTTCTTTGCAGCGCCCGTGGGAGAAACGCCCGAATGGGCTCTCTTTTATGTTTTGCTGCACTCAGATATCCACCTCGGAGGCCAGGAAAACCGGTCCCTCCGTGCACACCCGCGCGTTGTTCACCTTCGAATGGTCGTCCCGATTCACCGTCCGGCAGACACAGCCCAGGCACACGCCCACGCCGCACGCCATCCGTTCCTCCAGCGAGAGAAACGCCTCCGTCCCCCGCTCCTCCGCAAACTGCTTGACACCGCGGAGCATCGGCATCGGGCCGCAGGCCGCCACGATATCGAACGCCGTGCCGTCCTCCCTCACCGCATCGAGCACCGTGCCATGGGTGCCGGCACTTCCATCGTCCGTCGCGATCAGGACCCTGTCCGCGGTCTTCCGGAACTCCTCCAGCAGAAAGAAATCCGAGCTGCGGTACCCGAGTACCGCCGTCACCTGTTTTGCCGTTCCGCTCTCCCCGGCGAGCCTTGCAGCCAGCTCCAGCATCGGCGGAATGCCGATGCCGCCGCCGAGCAGGAGCACTCTCTTTCCACGGAAGCGGGACAGATCATAGCCGTTGCCGAGAGCGCCGAGGACCCGCACCGTACTGCCGGCCGACTGTGTCGCCAGCTCCAGCGTCCCGCGTCCTGCGGTCCGATACACGATGACGAGGTCTCCAGTCCCCGGATCCTGCCTGCACAGGCTGATCGGTCTTGGAAGCAGTGCGGCCGGGTCATTCGGATAAATGCCGAGGAACTGTCCTGGCATCATCGTCCCAAAGCCATCCCCTTCCGGCGCATGGAGCACCGTCCGGTAAATCCCGTCCGCCAGCTGCTCCGTCCTGCGGATTGTCATCAGAATCACTTTCTTCATGCTGTTTTCACCCTGTCCTGCTACTTTATCGCTGCCAGCCTGTTTTCTCTGCCGGACGCCCCGCCGCTGCCGTCCAGCCATTTTCCTGCCGGGCCGCTCTGCCGCTGCCGTCCAGTTATTTTCCTTCCGGGCCGCCCTGCTGCCGTCCCCACTGTCTGTTCAGGTCCGGACGGCCATTACAGCTCTGCCCTGTCTCTCTCATAGGTTTCCGCGATGATGCCTCTCACCTCATCCGGCAGCTTCTTCCGGTCCGCCGGCCTGATGGTCTTTGTCTCGATCGGCCCGCCAAAATCCAGAATCACATGCTGCGGCTTCACAAACGGTTTGTGCGGTTCAAAGATATCTCCGGTATTCACTATGGTCAGCGGCACGATCGGCGCCTGCGTGCGGAGCGCAATCTTGAAGCTTCCGGCGTGGAACGGAAGCAGCGTTCCCTCCTCCCTGTTACGGGTGCCCTCCGGATAAACCATATATGAGACGCCGCTCTTCACGATGTCAATTGCCTGCATGATCGTCGCCAGCCCCTTCTCCGCGCTGCTCCGGTCCAGAAAGAGACAGTAGATGTCCTTCATCATGATGTTCAGCAGCGGAATCCGGCCGAGTTCCTGCTTGGCCAGCACACCGGTCGGCGCGGGCAGGCAGGTATAGGCAGCAATTACATCAAAAATACTGCGGTGATTCGCATAATACACGCAGGCGCGATCCTTCGGAATGTTCTCCTTTCCCTTCACCGTGACACGCACGCCGCAGAGAAACAGCACCACGCGGAACCCGGCCTTCACCCAGGCCTGCATGAACCGGTCCCGCCTTGCGGTGCTGAAGCGCCCGATCAGGAGATAGATCAGATGCACCGGCATACTTACAATCAGAAAGAGTACCGCCCACACCATCGCCAGTATTGCTCTAATCATCGCAGAATTCCTCCGGGAAACGCAGCGTCCCGCCTGCAAAATCAGACCTGCGCCGCACCATTCCGTGCTATCATCATATCATACTCACGCCGCGCTCCTTACAGCGCTGCGCGGACGATCTCGAACAGAGAGTCCTTCGTCTCTCACGCATCTTCCGCGCTCCTTACAGCACCGCAGGAGACGCGCCGACCGGGTTTTCTCCTGACTGGAAAACTGGTGCCGTGCTGTTCCGGTGTCAGCGTTTCTGCCAGGGCCGTTATTGTATACAAGAATCTCTTTCATTAAAGCACAAACAGCGCCATATGGCAAAAAAGGAGTTTCATGCTGCTCATCAGAAATGGTAGGCTTATTGATCCCGCCTCCGGGACACAGGGCGAACGCGATATCCTGATTCAAAACGGAACGATTGCACGCATTGCGCCGCACCTCCGGGACGGTGATCTGCCCCCGGCAGAAAAAGAAAATGACAGTCTTTCCGTTCTCGATGCCGGCGGGCTTGCGGTCATGCCGGGTTTTGTCGATACGCACTCTCATTTCCGTGATCCCGGCTTTACAGAAAAGGAAGACCTGAAGACAGGTGCTGCCGCAGCCGCTGCGGGCGGCTACACCACCGTTATTCTGATGGGCAACACCCGCCCGCCTGTCTGTACCGTGGAAACGCTGCAGGATATTCTGCGGCGCGGCGCTCTGACGCCGATTCATCTTCTGTCCTGTGCCAACGTCACCCGCAATATGGAGGGCCGGGAGCTCACCGATATGCGGTCGCTCCGCGCCGCGGGCGCCGCCTGCTTCACGGACGACGGCAGGCCGATTCTCGATGCCGCGCTGCTCGGGCAGGCGCTCCGGAACGCCAGAGAGCTGGATGTGCCCGTCTCCCTGCATGAGGAGGACCCGGCATTTGTCCCGAACCCCGGCGTCAATGCCGGCGGGAGAGCCGCGGCCCATCTCGGGCTCACCGGTGCAGACCGGAATGCAGAGATCTCCATGGTGCGCCGCGATCTCGGGATCGCGGTGTCTCTCGGCGCGCCGCTCTGCATTCAGCACATCTCCGCCGCGGAATCTGTGGACCTTGTCCGCGCCGCCAGGAGAAAGAATCCGCGCATCCACGCGGAGGCGACGCCGCATCATTTCTCCCTGACCGAGGAGGCCGTCATTCGGAAAGGGACACTGGCCCGCTGCAATCCGCCACTCCGGCTGGAACGCGACCGGCAGGCCATCGTCGAGGCGCTCGCGGACGGCGTCATCGACATCATCGCCACCGATCATGCGCCGCATACCGCGGCAGAAAAGGCGCGTCCCTTTGCGCAGGCACCGTCCGGCATGATCGGTCTCGAGACTGCCTTTTCGCTCGGCCTGAAGAATCTGGTTCTCCCGGGAGTGCTTCCGCTCTCCCAGCTCGTCGCGGACCTCACCGTAAACCCGGCCGCGTTTTATCATCTGCCAGCCGGGCGGATTGCCGCGGGCGCTCCCGCGGATCTCTGTATCGCGGATCTTCATGCAGCATGGTCTGTCGGGCCGGATTTTGCATCCAAAGCATCCAACTCCCCGTTCATCGGAGAGACACTGCCGGGCGTCATCCGCTATACGATTGTGGGCGGGCGGATCGTCTACCAGTCGCAGCGCCGTCAGCCCCGCTGATGAAACGGGCTGTCCATAGTCATGAACCTATTTGCAGGATTTCCACCAGTCACTACCATCCGTATCAGGCGGAGCCGGAAACGTGCCGTCCGTGATCATGAATGGACATGCCATCCGTGATCATGAATGGATTTGCAAGTCCTGTTGTTTCAATGTATCCTTGTATACGAAGCAACGGATTGATAACTGATTTCCAGAAACATACTTCACGCCAGGTGATAATTCGACCCAGATACGCATCACGCCAGGCGATGATTTCACTAAAAACACATCCCATCAGGTGATGATTCGCATCAGGTGATGATTCGATTCAGAAGACAATGGGAGTAAGAAGCAGGAGGAGCCTATGAAAGGAATTACACTGCACAGCGGCGGCGCCTATTACATCGGCGGCCGTCAGTGGATCGCGGACAGCGGCGAGGCAGCCGCGATGTCCGGTGTAGCCGGGCTGTCCATCACGCGGGACGAGGCCCGCAGGCAGACCATGGCTTATCAGATTCTGTCCGCGCACAACACTTCGGATAACGAGCGGAATCTGCGCATCCGCTTTGACAAGCTGACAAGCCACGACATCACCTATGTCGGCATCATCCAGACCGCCAGAGCGTCGGGCCTGACCAGATTTCCGATGCCCTACGCGCTGACGACCTGCCACAATTCACTGTGTGCCGTGGGCGGGACGATCAATGAGGACGATCATGTCTTCGGCCTCTCCGCCGCGAAAAAGTACGGCGGCATGTATGTCCCGCCGCACCTCGCGGTCATCCACCAGTTTGCCCGCGAAATGCTGGCAGAATGCGGCGCCATGATCCTCGGCTCGGATTCCCACACCCGCTACGGCGCGCTCGGCACCATGGCGATGGGAGAGGGCGGCCCGGAGCTTGTCAAGCAGCTGCTCGGCCAGACCTATGACATCCGCTATCCGGAGGTGGTGGCGGTCAACCTGACCGGCACGCCCGTCCGCGGCGTCGGCCCGCAGGATGTGGCGCTCGCCCTGATCGGCGCCGTATTCCAGAGCGGCTTTGTCAAAAACAAGGTGCTTGAATTTGTCGGCCCCGGCATCGCGAACCTGTCCATGGATTTCCGCATCGGCATCGACGTCATGACGACAGAGACGACCTGCCTCAGCTCCATCTGGGAGACCGATGACCGCACGAAGAGCTGGTACGACATCCACGGGCGGAGCGAGGCCTATCGCAGGCTTGCTCCCGGCGCGGCTGCCTACTACGACGCCGTGGTGGACATCGACCTCTCCAAAATCCGTCCGATGATCGCGATGCCGTTCCACCCGAGCCTTGCCTACCCCATCGAGGAAGTCAACGCCAATCTTCCGGATTATCTGCACGAGACGGAGGAGCGCGCGAAGACGGTCTTCGGCAGTGACGCGTCCTATTCTCTCATGGACAAAATCGTGGACGGCCAGCTTCTGGTCGATCAGGGCGTGATCGCGGGCTGCGCCGGCGGCGGCTTTGAAAATCTGTGCGCCGCAGCGGAAATTCTGGATGGTGCACGGACAGGAAACGGAGAGTTTGCGCTGGATGTCTATCCGGCCTCCATGCCGATCTATCTGGAACTCGTGAAAAACGGCTGTGCGGCAAAGCTCACCCTCGCAGGCGCGGTCATGAAGACCTGCTTCTGCGGTCCCTGCTTCGGTGCCGGCGACACACCGGCGAACAACGGTTTCTCGATCCGCCATTCCACCCGGAACTTCCCGAACCGCGAGGGTTCCAAGCCGCAGAAGGGACAGGCTGCCTTCGTCGCGCTCATGGACGCCCGCTCCATCGCAGCGACCGCCGCGAACAAGGGCTTCCTCACACCGGCGACAGACCTCGACCGCGACATTCCGGTGTACACCTACCACTTTGACCGGAGCATCTACGAAAACCGGGTCTATGACTCAAAGGGCGTTGCACATCCGGAGGAGAAGCTGATTCTCGGTCCGAATATCAAGGACTGGCCTTCGATGCACGCGCTCCCGGAGAACCTGATCCTCAAGGTGACCGCGGAAATCCACGACCCGGTCACCACCACCGATGAGCTGATTCCCTCCGGCGAGACATCGAGCTACCGCTCCAATCCGCTGGGCCTCGCGGAGTTCACGCTCTCCCGCCGCGTGCCGGAGTATGTCGGCCTCGCGAAGGAGGTCCGCGCCGCCGAGGAGGCACTCGCGGGCGGCTCCTGCGCCGGAAAGGCCCTGCCGGAGCTCCGGCAGGTGATGCCTGTCATCAAGGCGCAGTTCCCGGATGTGTCGCACGAAAACATGGGGATCGGCTCCACCATTTTTGCCGTGAAGCCGGGCGACGGCTCCGCGCGCGAGCAGGCCGCAAGCTGCCAGAAGGTGCTGGGCGGCTGGGCGAACATCGCAAACGAATATGCCACCAAGCGCTACCGCAGCAATCTCATCAACTGGGGTATGCTCCCGTTCCTGATCCCGGCAGGCGATCTGCCGTTCCACAACCTCGACTGGCTGTTCTTCCCGGGAATCCGGAAAGCGGTCGCGGAGAAGCAGGAGACCATCACCGGATATGCGGTGACAAAATCTTCCGCGCCGGGAAGTCCGGAGGGTGGACACCTGACACCCTTCACCGTGACACTCGGCGACCTCACGGACGAGGAGCGCCAGATTATCCTGGACGGCTGCCTCATCAATTACAACCGGCAGAAATAGACGCCCGGTTCCGGTATCAGCGCCAGCCCTGGTCTGTCGGCGCAGGGCTGGCATAAGGACATGAACGGCGGACATCGGATTGATAAAGGAAAGACCGCCTGTGATCCACAAGGATCACAGGCGGTCTTTTTTTGATCAATGTTCAGGAGCTGTCCTCTCAGTCCTCTGCCTTCTTCGCCGCAGGCTTTTTCGTGTGGCGGACCGGCTTGCCCGGATAGACAGGCGTGAGATGCCAGATGTCGCGGACATACTCCCGGATCGTCCGGTCGGAGGAGAACTTTCCCGCGCTGGCGGTGTTGAGAAGCGCCATCTTCGCCCATCTCTTCTGATCGGAGTACGCCTCGTCGATCCGACGCTGCGCGGCTGCATAGGATTCAAAATCCTTGAGAATGAAGTAGCGGTCTGCCGGGCTGCCGTTCTCGCTCCTCAGCAGGGAGTCATACAGCGGGCGGAAGCGCTCCGGGTCGTCCGGAGAATAGAAGCCGTTGACCAGCTGCATCAGAACCTGACGGACGTTCGGATCGTTGTTGAAAATCTCATACGGATCATAGCCGCCGTTCTTCTCGTAGTTCATGACTTCTTCCGAGGTCAGGCCGAAGATGACCATGTTGTCCTGTCCGACCTCCTCGAGCATCTCGACGTTGGCACCGTCCAGTGTGCCGATCGTGACCGCGCCGTTCAGCATCAGCTTCATGTTGCCTGTTCCGGAGGCTTCCTTGGATGCCGTCGAAATCTGCTCGGAGACATCCGCCGCGGCGAAGATGATCTCGCCGTTCGAGACCTTATAGTCCTCGATGAAGACGACCTTGATCATATCGCCGATGGACTCGTCGTTATTGATGACGTCCGCCACTGAATTAATCAGCTTGATGGTCAGCTTCGCATTGCGGTACCCGGCGGCCGCCTTGGCGCCGAAGATGAAGGTTCTCTTGTTCATCTTCATGCCCGGATTGGCCTTGAGCTGATTGTACAGATACATCACATGCAGAATATTCAGCAGCTGTCTCTTATATTCATGCAGACGCTTGACCTGCACATCGAAAATACTGTGCGGATCGACGACAATGCCGTTGTGATCCAGGATGTATTTTGCCAGGCGCTGCTTGTTGCGGTACTTGATCTGCATGAACTCCTTCTGTGCCCTCGGATCGTCTGCGTAGATCTTCAGATCGGACAGCACCTCGAGGTTCGTGATCCAGTCCTCGCCCACCTTCTGGGTGACCCAGTCGGAGAGCAGCGGGTTGGCGTGCAGCAGGAAGCGGCGCTGTGTGATGCCGTTTGTCTTGTTATTGAACTTCTCCGGGTACATCTCGTAGAAGTCGTGAAGCTCGCGGCTCTTGAGGATTTCTGTGTGCAGACGCGCCACACCGTTCACCGAGAAGCCCGCGACGATCGCCATGTTTGCCATGCGGACCTGTCCGTCATAGATGACCGCCATCTTCCGTATCTTCTCATTGACATCGACGCCCGTGCCGTCGTATTTTGCATGAACCGCGAGCAGGAAGCGGCGGTTGATCTCCTCGACAATCTGATAGACGCGGGGAAGAAGCTTGGAGAACAGCTCGATCGGCCACTTCTCCAGCGCCTCGGCCATGATGGTGTGGTTGGTGTATGCGCAGCAGTGCGTCGTGACCTCCCACGCCTGGTCCCACGTCAGCGCGTATTCGTCCATCAAAATCCGCATCAGCTCCGGTACGGTGAGCGTCGGGTGGGTGTCGTTCATCTGAAACACATACTTGTCCGGCAGCTTCATGAGATCCGATTCTCTGGTGAGGAATTTCTTCACCGCCAGCTGGATCGAGGCGGACACAAAGAAATACTGCTGTCTGAGCCGCAGCTCCTTGCCCTGATAATGATCATCGCAGGGGTACAGGACCTCCGTGATGAGCTTGGCCATGTTCTCTTCCTCGACCGCCTTGGCATAGTCCCCCTTGTCGAAGGACTCGAGGCGGAATTCCTCCATCGGCTCGGCATCCCAGATCCGCAGCGTGTCAACAAAGCCGTTTCCGTATCCGATGACCGGCATGTCGTAGGGCACCGCCTTGACGGACTGGTAGCCCTCCTGACGGTACATGGTGCGGCCGCCCTCGATCTGGTAGCTCGAGACATATCCGCCGAAGTGGACCTCCTGCGTATACTCGGGCCGCTTGATCTCGAGCGGATTGCCGTTTCTCAGCCAGTTGTCCGGCACCTCCACCTGATACCCGTCCACAATTTTCTGCCGGAACATGCCGTAGTGATAGCGGATGCCGCAGCCGTATGCCGGGTAGTTCAGCGTCGCCAGCGAATCGAGGAAGCAGGCGGCAAGGCGCCCGAGGCCGCCGTTGCCCAGCGCGGCATCCGGCTCCTCGTCCTCGATGGCATTGATGTCAAAGCCCAGCTCCTTCAGCGCCTCGGCGATCGGCTTGTATGCCATCAGATTGATGGCGTCGTTGCCGAACGCGCGGCCCATCAGGAACTCCATGGAGAGATAGACGACTTCCTTCGGATTCTGCTCCCCGAACGCCTTCTGCGTCTTCATCCAGCAGTCGATGATCTGATCGCGGAGCGCCATGGCAGACGCCTGGAACACCTGCTGCTTTGTCGCATCCTTGATTTCTCTCCGGTACATGGTCCGGATGTTGTACTCCACGCTGCGGCGGAATAAGTCTTTGTCAAAATGAAATGCCGGTCTCTTCATCACTGCCATAGTCACCTCCGTGCCGCGTTCTGTACGGCATCCGCGGGAGAACCCCGCCGGGTTCGATATTCGATCAACGTCATTCGGCACATGCGCCGCGGCAATCAGATCTTCTATTCGCCGCGGCAGCCAGATTCTCTATGCGCCCCGACAATCAGATCTTCTGCACGCCGATGGTCACCTTCTCGCCGTTGATATCCCATTCCTTCTCATGCTCCAGTGCCTCGTTCCGGCCGATCCCGTCCGCCAGCACCTTCGTCGTGATCATTTCCGCATTCTTCTCCGCAATGTCGGACAGCTTGTCATTCCCGGTGAGCGATACATGGATGTGATCCATCACCTCGAAGCCGGAATCCTTGCGCATGGTCTGAATCTTGGAGATCAGCTCATAGACATAACCTTCCTCGATCAGCTCCGGCGTCAGGTTCGTATCCAGCACAACCGTGACCGCACCGTCCTCCTGCGCGACAAAACCCGGCTGCTGAGTCATGTCGATGAGCAGATCCTCCTTCGCCAGCAAAATCTGCGCATCGCCGTCCTGCAGTGTCAACGCGCCCTGTGCGTCAAGCTCGTCCATCGCCTTGTTGCCGTCCAGCTCAGAGAGGGCTTTCCGGATGAATCCGAGATGTCTGCCGTATTTTGGTCCGACCGTCTTGAGCTGCGGTTTGAAGGTGTAGGTCGTATACGCCCGGACATCGTCCGTGAACGTCACTTCCTTCACATTCAGCTCGTCCCGGATGATCGCCTGATAGAAGTCCTCAAGCTTCTCCGGTGCCTTGACATACATGGCGCGGATCGGCTGGCGGTTCTTGATCGCCGAGGCGTTTCTGCAGGCACGTCCGAGGACGACGATCTTCAGCACCTCGTCCATATCCTTCTCGAGCTCCGGATCGATCTTCGACTCATCCGCCACCGGATACCGGCAGAGATGAATGCTCTCCGGCGCATCCTTCTCGACGCTGCGCACGATGTTCTGATAAATCTCCTCCGTCATGAACGGAATCATCGGCGCGGCGCACAGGCAGACGTTCTTCAGCGCGGTGTACAGCGTCTCATAGGCATTGATCTTGTCCTGCTCCATGCCCTTTGCCCAGAAACGCTCTCTGCCGCGGCGCACATACCAGTTTGACATGTCGTCGACAAAATCCTCGAGAACAGCGGCCGCCTCCGGGATCCTGTAGGCTGCGAGATTCCGGTCTGTATCCCGGATCATGGAATTCATCTTGGAGAGCAGCCACTTGTCCATGACGGACAGCCTGTCGTAGTCCAGCGAATATTTTGTCGGATCGAACTGATCGATCTCCGCATACAGCGTATAGAACGCGTAGGTATTCCATAGCGTTCCGAGGAACTTGCTCTGTCCCTCCTTGACAGCCTTGCCGGAGAATTTCTTCGGCAGCCACGGCGCGCTGTTCGTGTAGAAGTACCAGCGGATCGCGTCGGCGCCGTAGGTGTTCAGGGCCTCCATCGGATCGACGGCATTGCCCTTGGACTTGCTCATCTTGTTGCCGTTCTCATCCAGCACAAGGCCCATCACGATGACATTCTTGAAGGCCGGCTTGTTGAAGAGAAGCGTCGCCTCCGCGTGAAGGGAATAGAACCAGCCGCGGGTCTGATCCACCGCTTCGGAAATAAAGCTTGCCGGGAACTGCTTCTCGAAGAGTTCCTTGTTCTCAAAAGGATAGTGCAGCTCAGCGTACGGGCAGGCGCCGGAATCAAACCAGCAGTCGATCACCTCCGGCACGCGGTGCATGGTACCGCCGCAGTCCGGGCAGGGGATGGTGAACTGATCCACGAATGGCCGGTGCAGCTCTGTCGTCAGTGCCTTTTCATCACCGGAGAGCTCCGCCAGCTCTTTTCTTGAGCCGACGCAGATCTTTTTGCCGCAGTCCGGGCATTCCCAGACCGGAAGAGGAGTTCCCCAGAAACGGTCTCTCGAGAGCGCCCAGTCCTGAATATTCTCCAGCCAGTTGCCGAAGCGCTTCTCGCCCATGGTCGGCGGAACCCAGTTGATCTGCTTGTTGTTGCGCACAAGATCGTCGCGGACCGCGGTCATTTTGATGTACCAGGACTCGCGGGCGTAGTAAATCAGCGGGGTATCGCAGCGCCAGCAGTGCGGATAGTCATGCTCGACCTTCGGTGCGGCGAAGAGAATGCCGCGCTCGTCGAGATCCTTCAACACCTCCGGATCGCAGCTGACCGCGCCTTCCTGCTCAATCTCCTTCTGCGTCGGTTTGCAGCGCATGCCGGCGAACTTGCCTGTCTCCGGCTTCATCCGTCCCTTGTCATCCACCATCTGGACGAACGGCGCGTCATATTTGCGGCCGACTCTCGCATCATCCTCACCAAAGGCCGGTGCGATATGGACGATACCGGTGCCGTCCGTCATGGTGACATAGTCGTCGCAGTAGACGAAGAAAGCCTTCTTGTGCTGTGCATCCACGGCGTCCTTCGCGCACTGGTAAAGCGGCTCATACTCCTTGTACTCGAGGTCTTTTCCCTTGAAGGTCTCAAGCACAACATAGGCCTTGCCTTCCGGCACCTCGCCGTTCGTCACGTTCTTTTCAGCGGTCGGACCGAGCACCTTGTCCGCCAGCGCCTCGGCGATGTAGTATGTGAAGCCATCCGCGGCCTTTACCCTGACGTACGTATCCTCCGGATTGACGCAGAGCGCGATATTCGAAGGGAGCGTCCATGGCGTGGTCGTCCATGCGAGGAAATAGGCGTCCTCGTCCTTTGCCTTGAAGCGGACGATGGCCGTGCGGTCCTTGATCGTCTTGTATCCCTGTGCCACCTCATGGCTCGAGAGCGGCGTCCCGCAGCGCGGGCAGTACGGCACTACCTTGAATCCCTTGTAAAGCAGCCCCTTGTCCCAGATCGTCTTGAGCGCCCACCACTCAGATTCGATATAGTCGTCATAGTATGTGACATAAGGGTGCTCCATGTCGGCCCAGAAGCCGACCTTCTTCGAGAACTGCTCCCACATGCCCTTGTATTTCCAGACGGATTCCTTGCACTTCTCAATGAAAGGCTCCAGACCATAGGCCATGATCTGTTCCTTCTGATTCTTCTCCGAGATGCCGATTTCCTTCTGCACCTCAAGCTCCACCGGAAGGCCGTGCGTATCCCAGCCGGCCTTTCTCGGAACCTGCTCTCCCTTCATCGTATGATAGCGGGGAATCATATCCTTGATGACACGGGTTTCCACATGACCGATATGCGGCTTGCCGTTTGCCGTCGGCGGGCCGTCATAAAACATATAAATCGGATGACCTTCGTTTTCCTTGACACTCTTCTCGAAGATCTGATGATCCGACCAGAACTTTGCCGTATTCTCTTCGCGCTGCACGAAATTCAGATCGGGATTGACTTTCTTATACATAGCTTCGTCCTCTTTTCCTAAGGATACCGTAATCGCTGTGATTGTAAGACGCGCCGCGGGGGGTAGTCAATGGTTTGAATCGGAATCAAGGCATTGCATGCCTTGATTCCGATTCAAACGCAAGAATTGCGCAATGCGCAATTCTTGCAGGGTATCGCACGCCGGCACTATGTGCCTGTAGAATGACTCAAACGTCAGATTGCGCAGCGCGCAATCTGACACGCTTTACCAGGCACAGTGTGCCTTGTTTCCGATTCAAACGCCTGCCGGCAACATGCCGTTTGGACAGCCCGGAAGAATGCGGAAATGGAGGCTGAAAGCCTCCGTTTCCGCATTCTTTTGGCTGAATTGATATCACCGCATCCTGCGGTGATATCAATTTAGCCCAGCCACTTATGCTGAAACTCAGCCGCTTTTTCTCTGATCCATCCGCTCTTGGCGACGCCGTCCACCCATTCCTGCGGAATATTCTCCTTTCCGTAGTAGGCGCCGGCGAGACCGCCCGCCACGCAGGCGATGGTATCGGTATCTCCGCCGAGGTTCACCGCTTTCAGTACGCAGTCTTTATAATTATCCGTATTGAGGAAGCACCAGAGCGCAGCCTCGAGCGTATCCACGACATAGCCGGTGGATCGGATGTCCTCCTCCGGAAGGGCCTTGAACGCCTCGATATCGCCGAGTCTCGAGAAGGTGCTGAACTCGCCGCGGACCTCGTCATAATCCTTCACAAAGGACCGGTGATTCTCCATGGCCTCCTCATCGAGCTTCTTCTCCTCCTCGGTCTCGTCCGCGCTGTCTGCGATGGCGCGGGGTCCGCGGTAAAAGAGATCAAGATCATTCATCGCCTCCTGCACCACTGCTTCCTTTTTCTTCAATCCCATCGACAAGACGGCAGAGCGGAGCGTGACCGCATAGATCTCGCAGGCCAGCTTGCAGCGCGGATGCGCGTGGGTGAGGGAGGATGCCTGATGAATCATGTAGCGGTCCGCCTCATCAAACGTATGTCCGCGACGCAGAAGCAGCAGCGCGAAAGGGGCGATGCGCATCAGGGATCCGTTCCCGCAGCTGTCCTCTTCGGTCAGTCCGCACTGCAGCGCGGGCTTGTTCGCCGCGTAGGCCATGATCGCCGCATCGCAGGTATTGCCCACGCCGAAAGCCTCTCCGTCATCCGCCGTGTAGGCGCCCCGCATTCTCCAGGCGAAGAAACGGTCCATCACGTCTGTGAAATCAAGCTGCGTTCCCTCCGCCAGGCTGCACAGGGACGCGAGCAGGAGACTGCTGTCGTCCGACCACGTGCCGGCCGGCTTGTGATGCGTGCCGTCGCCGCGCAGGTCCGTCACCGGATCAGCTGCCCGATCCTCCCGGGTGGAAAACTCGACCGGCACGCCAAGCGCATCTCCGATTACGGCTCCGAGCACCGTGCTCTCCGCGATTTCCGGTCCGCGATGCTTTGCCTGCGTCTCCACCACCTTCCGGATTGCCGCGGCTCTTGCCTGCTTCATCGCTTCCTCCGCAGCTGCCTTTCTCTTTGCCTGGATTTCCGGATCCTTGTCCGCCTGCTCATCCTTCAGAATTGCCTGCGCCGCCTGCTGGCTGAGATAGAGCCGATGTTCCCCGAACGCATTGATCATGATGCCGCTGATTTCCGGCCGCTTCGAAACAATCGTCAGAAAGTCCTGAATCGGCATGAGCACGGTCGGACTGTTGATGTTCTGTTCCCGTCCTTTGTTGACCTCTGCCGGCGAGGTAAACATCGCTGCGAACAGCTTGTCATTGGTTCCCTTCAGAGTGTTGAGCCTGAAGCCGCGCACCCGGACCGGCTTTCCATCCGCTCCCTTTCCGATCTGATCGACGGGAACCGCCGCGGCAAGAATGCGCGTTCCGCTCTCCGCCTGCTTCTTGATGGACAGCAGAATCCCCAGCATGCGGTTTCGATCCTTTTTGTCCTCATAGTAAACGCTGATGGCCTTTTCAATCTCGTCGCAGCCCTTCATCATCTGCTCCGGGGTCAGTGTAAATTTTGCCATGATTCCTCCATGCCGGGCTGCCGCGGCGCTCTCTGTATTTGTCCGTCATCCCGCCATCCGTCACACGGCTGTCCCGCGTGAACTCTTCCGAATGATGAACAATGCTCCCATATATTGAAGAAACAGCCAAATGTAAGGATACTACAAAACGCCCCTCCGCGCACGAAAAAAGGGATTTCCCGCAGGAAATCCCCTGTTGCATGGCAATAGAGCCTTTTTATAAAACGCCGCTTTATTTCACATCTGCAGCGGCAGTCTGGTCTCTGCCATGTACTGCGAAGTCTCACTCTGTCGTCAGATCATCTGTTCTTTTTTCCCGGCCAGAGCTTTCCTACCAGCACCGTCAGCAGCATCGTGACCGCCATGTCCGGCAGCGTACTGCCGACCGGCGTATCCACGGTCATCAGCCACCGGTACAGGGCAAAGCCGACCGCCCATAGCACCAGTCCGCGCACATCCACGCCGCGGTCTGACCGGTCCTGATGAAGGACAAAATAATCGGCGATCTGCACCGCGATCATCGGCGCGAACACGGATCCGATGAGATAGAGGAAGCCGGTGATGTCGTCCATCCGGAAGCACACCGCACCGATGATGCCGACCACGGTCACCGCAATGGCGACCGTTCTTCCCTTCACGTGCGGTGTCAGCGACTCCGCCGAGATGCCGGCGGACCAGGCATCCAGGAAGGTGGTCGTCACCGTGCTGAGAATCAGAATAATCAGCGCCGCGATGCCAAGTCCTGCCCGCACCATGACCCTGGCGATGTCGCTCTCCCCGGTGAAAATAGCGGCGCCCATGCCGATAAAGTACATCCAGCAGGAGACCGCGCCGTAGGTCACAACGCTGGCGAGCGTCGCACGCGCGGGCCGCGCCGCTTCTCTCGTATAATCGCTGATGAGCGGGAGCCAGGAGAGCGGCATTGCCACGGCGAGCTCAACCGCGGCGCCGAAGCTCATGGCGTCCGCGGCAGCTGCCGTGCCGGCCGCGCCCTTCCCGGTGAAGATGATGACGGACAGAACGATCGTCAGAATAAACAGCGCTGTCATGGAAATCTTGTTCAGAACACCGAGATTCGTGATGCCGACCACGATCCACAGCACAATCAGGCCGCCGATCACGAGGCACCAGATCCACCGGCCTGCCGCAAAAATCTCATCGGTCGCAAGCGCGCCGTCATAGATCATGATCGCGGTCCAGCCGACGAGCTGCAGCACATTGAGCGCCGCGAAGAACAGCCCTCCCTTTGCCCCGAAGCTCATTTTGACCGTCTCCATGGCGCTCTTTCCGGTCTGCCCGCCAATCAGCCCTGCAAAATACATCAGCGCGCAGCCGATGAGATGCCCCAGCAGAATCGCAGCGGTGCCGCGTATCATGCCCAAAGAGGCAAAATAGGTCCCGGTCAGAATTTCCGCAATGGATACGCCGGCGCCGAACCAGATGAGGGAGAACTGAAACGCCGTGAGCTTTTTCATGCGCGGCCCCCTTTCTGCGGCTTCGCCGCATCGTTCCGGTCCGCAGTGCCCGTCTTTGAAGCTGCAGTCCCAGCCTCCGAAGCAGCCGGTGCCTCCTCCATGAACCTGCCGTGCTGGTCAAAGGCGTGATTCATCGGACCGCTGCCGTGTCCCAGATCCAGCATGGCGCCGAGCGCTCCGGAGATGTATTCCTTGGCGCGCGCGACAGACGTTTCAAGATCAAAACCCTTGGCCAGATTGGCTGCGATCGCGCTGGAAAGCGTACAGCCGGTCCCATGTGTGTTGGGATTGTCGATGCGTTTTCCCATAAACCAGCGGTGCCCGCCCTCTGCAAACAGAAGATCATTGGCATCATTCAGGCTGTGGCCGCCCTTGCACAGCACGGCGCAGTGATACCGGTCATAGATACTCTCCGCCGCGCGGAGCATGTCCTCCGCGGAGCGGATCTCCAGTCCGGAGAGAACCTCTGCCTCCGGAATATTCGGCGTGATGACCGTGGCGATCGGAAGAAGCTCCTCCTTCAGAGTGCTCACTGCCTCATCGCTGATGAGTTTTGCTCCGCTCGTCGCGACCATCACCGGATCGACGACAACATAGCTGGGCGCATACTGCCGCAGCTTCTTTGCGATACTGCGGATCAGCGGACTTGCGGATACCATGCCGATTTTGACCGCGTCCGGGAAAATATCGGTGAAGACCGCGTCGATCTGTGCCTCCAGAAACTCCGGTGTACTGTCAAGGATTGCTGTCACGCCGGTCGTATTCTGAGCAGTGAGCGCAGTGACCGCGCTCATGGCAAACACGCCGTTTGCCATCATCGTCTTGATATCTGCCTGAATGCCGGCGCCTCCGCTGGAATCACTTCCGGCGATTGTTAATGCTGTTCTCATCGCTGAGTCCTTTCCGGGCTTTCCGCCCTGGCATTATTTTATAGAGCGGCAGAAGGTGGTGCCCCCGGTCTGCCGCTGTGATACCTCTGTATTCCCTGATACTCTGTCCATGACGTGCAGTGTGCACGGCACGTCAATGGCGGCCTGATGCTGTGATCCCCCGGTGTTCCCTTATACTGTCCTGGCCGTGGTGTTCTTCTCCGCCTTTCCGTCCTCCAGGAGTCCCTTCAGATAGCCGAGCGCACCGGACTTCTTCAAAATACCGATCAATACCGCTGCGAGAATCGTGCCGCCGGCCGTGCTGATGAGGAAGGGAACGACAAACGTGAAGAGCGCCGCCGTCTCGTTGCCCATCAGGAATTTTGCCACCGGGAAGCAGACCATTCCGCCGATCACGCCGGTTCCGAGGACCTCGGCAAAATAGGTCGGTACCAGCTTCTTCCACTTCCAGTAGACGACGCCGCAGAGCAGCGCGCCGATCATGCTGCCCGGGAAAGCCAGCAGCGTCCCCGTGCCGATCAGATTCCGGATGAGGGAGATGCAGAACGCGATGCCGACGCCCCAGAAGGGGCCGAGCAGAACCGCTGCAAATACATTCACCATATGCTGCAGCGGCGCGCATTTTGACCCGAATACCGGAAATGTGAAATACGGCGACAGCACTACCACAACCGCCGTCAGCATGCCAGAGACAACCAGTTTTCTGATATTTTTATTCATCCTTATCCCCTTGCCGCGTCCTTTGCGGCTTCCATCATCTACTCCTGCACCGCCAGCGCCTTGACCTTCGCAAGTGCCTTTGACACCGCCGGAATACAGAGAATTACCGTCGTGATGGCCGCCTCCACGCCGATATACAGACCGTTGTATGCCGCAGAGTAGGCAAACGGACTCATCCCGTAATCCGCCGCGTAGGAGCCGAAGAAGATCACACCGGACAGCGTGGCGAAGCACCAGCGGCCGAATACCGCCAGCAGATACCCCTTGAGAAGGCCGTGTTTTGCCTTGTGAAAAACGCCGGAAAGACCCAGCGCGCCGAAGGCGAAAATATAATCCACCAGCATCTGCGGCACACTGATGATGTACGGATCCACCACCAGCTGCAGAATGCCGTAGGCCACACCGCAGAGAATGCCGCTGCCAAGCCCGTACCAATAGCCGATCAGCGTGATGAAGAACATCGAGAACAGCGTGATACTGCCGCCCATCGGCAGATGCAGAAACTTGATGAACGAGGTGACAAACGCGAGCGCGATCGCCATCGCGGAGAAAACCAGCTTGCGCGTCCCCTTTGCCTTCTGATCCGCCTTCATCAGGAAACAGGCGAGCAGAAGCGCCGCGATCATCACCAGCACCAGCACCGTGTATCCGCCCGTCGTCAGATTGTAGGAACCATCCTCCGAGAGCGTCGCAAACAAACCGCCAAGCATCCTTACAGACATAAAAAAGTCCTCCTTCCAATTCTGCACGGAGGGGGACTTTATCATTCCATACCAAATAAACAGCCGAAGCCGGATATTCTCTGGAATCTGCTTCCTTTCGCCGGTATTGTCCGGATCAAGTAATAAGGGTCGTCTTCTCTGCCATTGGCAGGAAGATTTCTCAGCAATAGCTCCCCTAGCCGTTATTCAATTCGTTCGCTATCTTACACCCGGGAATTGTCCCTGACAAGTTTAGCTTGTTTGGGACAATTTTTGTCCCAAACAAGCTAAACTTGTCAGGGACAAAATCCGCCTTTTCTCAGCAGTCTGTCAGTTCTTCTCCCACTTCCAGTTCGCGACCTCCGGGAGATCCTGCCCGTATTCGTGGATGTACTGTTTGTGCTCCACGAGCTTGTCGCTCATCTTCTGGTAAAGGTAGGCGCCCTTGTTGCCGAGCTGCGGCAGGTAGCGGAGGGCAGTCTGCACGAGGTGGAACCGGTCGATGTCATTCTGTACCCGGACATCAAACGGCGTGGTGATGGTGCCTTCCTCCTTGTATCCGCGGACGTGGATCAGGCGGTTGTTGTGACGGCGGTAGGTCAGCTCGTGAATCAGGCCGGCATAGCCGTGGAAATTAAAGATGACCGGCTTGTCCTTCGTGAAGAGCATGTCATACTCCTCGTCCGTGAGGCCGTGCGGATGCTCGCTGTGCGGCTGGAGCTTGAAGAGGTCCACGACATTGATGAAGCGGATTTTGACATCCGGCAGCTCTCTGTTCAGAATGCTCACGGCCGCCAGCGCTTCCAGTGTCGGAGTCTCACCGGCGCAGGCAAACACGATATCCGGATCCTGTCCCTGGTCGTTCGACGCCCATTCCCAGATGCCGATGCCCTGGGTGCAGTGGCGTACCGCCTCGGACATTGACAGCCACTGCGGACGGGGATGCTTGGAGGCCACAATGACGTTGACATAGTTCTTGCTGCGCAGGCAATGGTCCATGGTGGACAGCAGGCAGTTGGTATCCGGCGGCAGATAGATGCGGACGACATCCGCCTTTTTGTTTGCGATGTGGTCCATGAACCCCGGATCCTGGTGCGTGAAGCCGTTGTGGTCCTGCTGCCAGACGGTGGAGCACATGATCAGGTTGAGCGACGCGATCTCCTCACGCCAGGAGAGCTGGTTGCAGACCTTCAGCCATTTTGCGTGCTGCGCCGCCATGGAGTCGATGATTCTCGCAAAACTCTCGTAGGTCGCGAAAAATCCGTGTCTGCCGGTCAGGAGGTAGCCCTCGAGCCAGCCCTCGCACATATGCTCGGACAGCATGGAATCCATGACACGGCCGTACGGATCGAGATGGTCGTCCGTGTCGAGATGTTCGGAGTTCCAGTCGCGGTTCTGCACGTCAAAAACATGGTTCAGCCTGTTGGAGTTGGTCTCATCCGGCCCGAAGATGCGGAAATTCTTCGCGTCGTCGTTCAGCTTGAAGATGTCACGCACGAACTTGCCGAGCTCGGTCATGTCCTGCCCGTCCCTTGCGCCGTGCTTCTCTCCGATGTCGAAGGCATAGTCGCGGAAATCAGGCATACGCAGATCGCGCAGCAGCTTGCCGCCGTTGCCGTGCGGATTGGCTCCGATACGGTGCTCTCCGGTCGGCGCGAGCGCCGCCAGCTCCGGCAGGAGATGTCCCTTTTCATCGAACAGCTCCTCCGGATGGTAACTGTGAAGCCAGTCCGAAAGAATCTGCAGATGCTCCGGCTTGTCCATCATGACCGGGACCTGATGCGCCAGGAAGTTCCCTTCGATCCGGTTGCCGTCGACCACCTTCGGCCCGGTCCAGCCCTTCGGCGTGCGCAGCACGATCATCGGCCACACCGGCCTCGTCGTGTCTCCTGTCTCCCGCGCGTGCTTCTTAATCGCCCGGATGGATTCGATGACGGTATCCATCGTCTCCGCCATCTTCCGGTGCATCGTCATCGGATCGTCACCTTCGACAAAATACGGCTCCCACCCGCAGCCATGGAAGAAGTCCGTGATCTCCTGATGGCTCATGCGGGCAAAAATCGTCGGATTCGCGATCTTATATCCGTTCAGATGCAGAATCGGCAGCACCGCACCGTCGCTGACCGGATTCAGGAATTTGTTGGACTGCCAGCTCGTGGCAAGCGGACCGGTTTCCGCCTCGCCGTCGCCGACCGTGACCGCCGCAATCAGATCCGGATTGTCGAAGACCGCTCCGAATGCGTGTGCGATGGAATAGCCCAGCTCGCCGCCCTCATTGATCGAACCCGGCGTCTCCGGCGCGCAGTGCGACGGCACGCCGCCCGGGAAAGAGAACTGCTTGAACAGCTTCTGCATGCCGGCCTCGTCCTGCGAGATGTTCGGATACACCTCACTGTAGGTGCCGTCGAGATAATCATTCGCAATATAGAAATTTCCGCCGTGTCCGGGCCCGGAGAGCAGAATCAGGTCCAGATCGTACCGCTTGATTGCCCGGTTCAGATGCACGAAGACAAAATTCTGTCCCGGCACCGTGCCCCAGTGTCCGACGATCTTCTTCTTGATCATATCCCAGGTCAGCGGCTCCTTCAGCAGCGGATTGGACAGCAGATACAGCTGGCAGGCGCTCAGATAATTGGCCGCACGCCAGTACCGGTTCATCCTCTCCAGCAGCTCGTCCGTGATCGGTCCCTTCTCCGGAATCGTTCCGGTGGTGCATTCACTCATATCAGTCTCCCTTCTTAACTCTCTTGCAAGTAATGGTTCGTGAAAGCTACGCCCTTATTCTACCGTATGGCCGCTTGTTCTGCGAGATAAGTTTGAAAGTGGCGTTGATACGCCGCTTTTATCTCGTGCTCCGCACCCGATGACGAGCGGCCGCCTTCACAAACTGACATTGGTGCCGCTGGCACCAATATCCCTCTCCGGGAGAAAGCCCATTCTGACGTTTCTCCCGCAGATGCCGCAAAGAACGCGGCAGGGTACAAAGATGACTATTCCGTCATAGCCTTCACCACTTCCGATAGGGGCATCTCTGCCGGCGGACTGCCGCGCGCAGCTCGACATAGCATCCGCACGCCTCGCAGGTCCCGGCATTCAGTCTGTCACAGGCGCGGCAGGCGTCGAGACGCCTTTCATATTCCGCAGACGGTGTTCTGGTTTCGCTGTCCATGCGCGCGAGCACGGACGCGAGGTCGCGCTGGTATGCCTCCGGGTCCGCCTCCTCAAGCAGGCAGCGGCGGCAGAAGCGAGGGTTCTTCTTTTCTTCCCGGTTCTCACTCATCCTGCTGTTCCCCGCTGTGTTCCTTCCAATATCGGCAGATATCGCGCAGGCAGCACATGCCGCACTGCGGGCGTCTCGCGATGCAGACGGCGCGACCATGGTCCACCAGGCGGTGACAGAGCTGGTTTCCTTCCTCCGGCGGGACGATTGCCCGCAGTGCCCGCTCCACCTTTTCTGGCTCCTTTATCCCATCAACCAGTCCGATGAGATTGGAGAGCCGGATACAGTGCGTGTCCGTGACGATCGCCGGCTTGCCGAACACATCCCCGAGCACCAGATTGGCGCTCTTGCGGCCGACGCCCGGCAGCCTCAGCAGCTCCTCCATCGTGTCCGGAACCAGATCGTGGTACTCCGTGTGCAGTACCTTCATGCACGCTGAGATATCGCGGGCCTTGCTGCGGCCCAGGCCACAGGGCCTCACGATCTCCTCAATTTCCTCTACCGGCGCAGCAGCAAGTGCCGCCACCGTCGGGAATTTTGCATAGAGCAGCGGCGTCGTCTGATCGACCCGCTTATCCGTACACTGCGCCGCCAGGCGCACGCTCACCAATAGCTGCCATGCGTCCTGATACGCCAGCGTGCAGTGCGTGTCCGGATATTCCTTTTTCAGCCGCCGGATCACCTCCAGCGCGAGCTGCTTTTTCGTTTCTTCGTTTTGTTTCTCGTTCTGTTCCTCGTTCATCTGCGGCGCTCCTCCCTGTGTTCCGGATATCATACCGCATTTTTGTCTTTTTACCCAGTACCGCGTCCTTTACTCCCCCTCGGGAATGCCCGCACCGCCTTTCTTCCGTCCTTTACTTCCCTCAGGAATGCCTGCACCGGCTTTCTTCCATATTGGATCACAGGTGCCGGCGGCGCCCACGTCAGTCGAAACGCGTCGTATCGTCTTCCCGTTCTGGCTTTCTGCTCTCTATCTCCGCAACCAGTCCGCTGCTCCGGATGCACTGCTGTGCTTTCGCCTCCTCTGAAGCCGGTACACGGATGTAGTAGGTATCCCGGTCGATCCGGCCTCCGGTGCCGAAATCACGCGGATCGAGCATCCCTCCGATCCCGTTCGGCGCCACAGGGTCATCGGAGTAGTGTCCGGCAGATACCCTCCGGATGCCTCCCTGCCGGAACGCCTCCCGGATCCGCCACCAGGTGTCCTTGTCCTTCTTGCTGTAAATCAAAACTTTTTTCTCAAAAAGATGCCACATTCGCCGCCTCCTGATGCCGTCCTTCCTTGTCGTCATTCCTGATGCCCGGACAGAGCATTTCTGCCAGCACGATCTTGTTCTCCCCCGCTATCAGCATCTGATCCCGTCAGCTCCGGTTCTCGTTTTCCTGCAGCGTCATCCGGAGCAGCTCCAGAACCGCCGCGGCGAGCTGATCCAGCTTGCGGATGCACACATACTCCTTGCCGTAGATCCGGGACAGACTCCCGAGATGTGCCGTGGAACCGGCAAATACGGCTGCTGTATGAATGCCATCCTCCCGCGCCGCCCGGACTGCGGACGCGGCGGCTTCCACGGCAGGCGCGCCTTCATATTCGCGGCGCAGAACGCCGCCGGAAACCGGCGGCAGCTTTGCCGAATCGTTGGGACTGGCATCCGTAAGCACCAGCAGAAGCCGGCGGGCATGATGATCCTCCCGGATGCGCAGTGCGTCCGCCGTTCTGATGGCCAGTCCGTCCCGGTTCCACCCTCCTGCATAGTAGTCCAGAATCCGCGCGCAGGAAAATTCCTTCCATTCCTTCAGAATGCGGAGCACCGTAACACCGCGGAGCGAGCAGAACGCAAGAACGCGGACCGGAATATGACAGCGCACGAGACTCTCGGCAAGAATGCGCCCCTGCGCCGCGATCACCTCCGCATTCCGCTGCCGGGAGGCGGAAGCG
>ONQW01000005.1:23316-65460 GCA_900320025.1 uncultured Lachnospiraceae bacterium | reverse complement strand
ATTTCTGTTCGTTTGTCAAATTTTCTGCTCCGGTCTTATGACCGGCAGGCCTGCCTGGCAGGTCTTTCTTTGTCTTGGCTTCCTCAGCCGCAACTCTGACATCATATCATGTGGTATCTTGTTTGTCAACAACTTTTTTAAATTTCTTTGTTGTTTTTTCAAACCACCACTATGTCAGTTTTTTGTCTCCGCCTCTCAGATGGCCCGTTTTTCTGAGGAAAACTGTCCTTCTCATCGGCGGTGATTCGTATTATAGCATCCGCTTTTTGTGAACGCAACGGGAAATTTTATTTTTTCCAGATTCAGAATTGTCAGTATTTATGCGTGTTTTCGGGTATTTCTGTGCGAAGCGCAACGGATTGTACCGCGCACGGACATATCGTCCATATCTGGCACCATACTTTTTAAAATCGTTATTTAGTAAACGACAATTCGTTATGTATTGTGTTATGTTTGTGCTATGTTTCAGCCTGCTATATCCTGCATCGCAGCCGTATCACCGCAAGGCTTCAGAAAATCCGCCCAATATCGCGGGCTGGGAAACTCTTACGGGCAACAGCGGGTCGAAAATCTCTTACGGTCATCGGCGAGTCGGGAAACTCGTACGGACCTCTCACCGCTGCGCACATCATCTTCAGGACGATGAGGAATCACATTCATGCATAGGAATTGTTTCCTTCTATACACTATACAAGAAGATATTTTTCCAGGAGAATCTGCAGAATATACAGGACGAAGAATCCCTCGACAAGACCGTTCACAAGGCCGAGGCCTTTGTCCAGCCATCTCACCAGCGGCAGTTTTGCAATCAGATTGATGGCTGAGAAGAAGATATGAAAGAGTTTATAGAGAAGCAGAACCAGAACCATCATAATGACAGAGGATAGTATGCCGCCCAGATGCGTGGTCATAAAGTCCTCCCAGATTTTGGAGAGAAGATAGAGACACGCAGCAGCCGCTGCCAGAGAAAAGAGGGCAGAAATCCCCCTCGCAAATCCGGTTCGGAATCCATGTGTCATAAAGCTCATGAGCACCGCGATTCCGATCATGACCAGTATGATTTCATATAGTATCACCATGGAATGATATCCTCGCGACCGAAAACCTGTCCATTTCACCGCAGCGTCATCATTTTCAGTTTATCGGAGGTGAGAAGAAGCAGACGGTTTGCTCTGCCCGTCGGGATCACCTGCAGCACTGTATCCGGAAATGTGCCGGAATATCGCTTTTCTCCGGTCACGGTGTAGATCAGGACAGACTGGGCATCACTGATCAGAACGCGGTCCCCGTCAAACTGAATGGATGTATACTGCATATCAAACATCACACTGCCCGTTTTCTTTCCGGCAGCGCTGTAAATGTCGAGTTCATATTCATGTGACCCGGTCATGTCCGGATACAGCAGTCCGACATAAGCGCCCCCGGTCCAGACGCCCTGCAGCTGAGCAGGATGTTTGGTTTCTCCAATGTTTTCCGGAACATCATCGCCGTCAAAAAAAGCTGCGCGGGTATCAGAAACCGTCACGGCAGACTCGTTGTCCAGAAAACGGGTATACGCCACGATCTCCTGGTCATAGTCATATGCACTGACCGCATTGTCGACAGAATTCTTCCCCACCGAGCCAAAATTATAGAAAACCACGCTGGTTTTGATCGCCGAGTTGTCAGCAGTCAGCTGGGCGCAGCAGAGAAGTCTGCCGTTCGGGGACAGCGACACACTGACCGGATAGCCGCTCTTGGCCATACTGCGTTTGATATAGGCAATCTGCTTTCCCGACTTGTCATACAGATAAATCCAGGTGGCGTCCGTGTCAGCAAGAACGCAGGCTACATTCCCGCCAGACGACACGGTCAGGGAGCGGATCGGCAGATTGGTCGCAATCTGGCCCACCGGACCTGCCGTGCTGCACAGATAGACTGTGCTTCCGCCATAGTCCCCGATGGCAATCATATCTCCGCTGACATCCACCAGAGGCTGCTGCATCTCATAGGTGATATTCCAGACGACGGTTCCCTTTTCATTCAGGAGGCTCGCCCCATCTCTGTTGTAGATACAGATATCCCCATCCACATTCACATAGCCCGAGGCATCCGGCACCTGCACGGCGGCGACATCTGTGATCTCACTCTCCGTATAGGAGGTATGCTCCGTGGAATTCAAAAGAAAGGCAATGAGAGCTCCTGCTGCGCACAGCACGATGATAAGGCGTAGAACAAGATGCACCTTTTCCCGGGCCGTCCGTTTTCTCCGCGGGCGCGTATTGCCGCGATCCGCCATTCTGCGGCGTGTCTCCTCCGCATACTCGCGCTCACTCTCGCGCCCGTCGTCCGCGTAGCCGTCGTCATCGACATCGTTGTCGATTCCCTCTTCAATTATGTCCTCCTGATCAAACGCCTCGTCCTCGCGGCGGCGCCCAGGAAACTTGATCACTGCCATGGGCCTGTTCCTTGCTGTCAGACAGTCCGGAAGCGGTACTCCGTCAGGGAATCATAGTTTTCCCCCGGGCCGAACACCGGCTGCGGAAAGTTTTCATGATGAATCGCGTCCGGAAAGTACTGCGTTTCAAAGCACACGCCGTCTCTCGCGGAGTAGGCTCTCCCCTCCTTGCCAATTCCTGACGCGAAATTCCCAGCATAAAACTGTACGCCGGGAAGCGTTGTCCAGCACTCCATGCACCGTCCGTGAACGGGTTCCGTCACTTCCGCCACCGGCAGCAGATCCGCTTCTGTCCCGCGGCGGTGTTCCGGCGTCCAGCCATCCACCACGAAATTATGGTCATACCCGCCGACAAGCTTCAGCTGCTCGTCCTCCGCCTCGATATCCTGTCCGATTGTCTTGCCTGCGCGAAAATCAAACGGCGTTCCCTCCACCGGGCGGATCTCTCCCGTCGGAATAGCACCCGCCACAACCGGCGTGAACGCACTGCACCAGAGCTTTACGCGGGTATCATAAATTTTGGCAAAGTCGCTGCGTCCCCGCAGGTTGAAGTAGCTGTGGTTGGTCGCGTTGATCAGTGTTCTCCGGTCGCTCTCCGCATGATACCTGAGCTGAAGCGTCCCGTTTTCCTTCACGGTGTATGTTACCCGAAAGACACGGTTCCCCGGTGTGTACAGCTCTCCATCAGCCAGCTTCAGGGTAAAGGTTACCGAGTCTTTCCCCTCCTCAGCATCCCAGAACCGCTTGTGGCTGCCGTGCTCATGGTCCGTATGAAGATTGTTTTCGCCGTCGTTTCGCGGCAGCTGGTATGTCCTGCCATCCAGTTCAAACGAAGCGCCGCCGATCCGGTTCGCCGACGGAAGAATCAGCGCACCATAAAAGCACGAATTGACTTCATAGCCCGACACATCATCAAATCCGAGAATCACGTCATCCACATGCCCATCCCGGTCCGGGACAAAGAGATTGACCAGCGCCGCGCCGAAATCAGTAACTTCCGCTGTGACGCCGCCCGCCGTGATGGAGTAAAGATATGCCTCTCTTCCTTCTGCTGTCGTTCCAAATAGCCTTTTTGTAACCCCCATTTTGATACCTCGCTGAGGCAAAATCCGCTTCTGCGGTATTGCCGGATAAGACATCCGGTACTTCACAGCCGGATGCGGTTAATAGTTACACATCGATGCCGCGTTACATCTCCTGCCTGCCCTCCAGTGCTCTCAGCAGTGTCACCTCGTCGATGTTTTCAAGATCGCCGCCCACCGGCACCCCGCTCGCAATCCGGGTGACCCTGACCTGCAGCGGCTTGATCAGCTTGCTGATATACATGGCCGTGGTCTCCCCCTCGAGGCTTGAATTGGTGGCGATGATCACCTCCCGGACCGGCTCGCCTCCTTCCGCACTGCCCGCCCGGATCCGGTCAAGCAGTTCCCGGAGGCGGATATCTGCCGGGCCGATGCCCATCATAGGCGAGATGGCGCCATGCAGGACGTGATATACCCCCTCATATTTGCCCGTTTTCTCATAGGCTGCCAGATCCTGCGGCGTCTCCACCACCATGATTGTGCCATGGTCGCGCCGCGGCGAGGCGCAGATCGGGCACAAATCCGAATCTGTGAGGTTCTGACAGCACCGGCAGTAGTGCACGTTCTTTCTTGCCTTCACCATCGTCTGTGCCAGGCGGTCCACCCGGGCCTCTGACATTCCGATGATATAAAAAGCGAGGCGCTGCGCGGACTTGTTTCCAATCCCCGGCAGCGCCGCCAGCTCGTCAATCAGTTTATTAAAATCTCCGGAGTAAAGATCCATTACAGCCCTGCCATACCTCCGAAGGCCTGCTCCGCCGCCTCGCTGATCTGCCGGTTGGCTTCTCCGACCGCAGCGACGATCAGATCCTGCAGCATCTCCACGTCATCCGGATCCACTGCTTCCTTTGAGATCGTAATGCTCTTCAGCGCATGGTCTCCCGTCATCACCACCTCAACGGCGCCGCCTCCGGATTTTGCCGTGAATTCCTTCTCGTCGAGCGCTTTCTTGCTCTCCTCCATCTGGCGCTGCATGCGCTGCGCCTGTTTCATCAGATTCTGCATATTGCCGGGCATGCCGCCCATGTATCCACCGTGCTTGGCCATATCGTCCTCCCGCAGTGTTTCGCTGCGATATTCCTGTTCTTTTCTGGTGTAATCAGAAATGGAATGTCCCGATTCCTGCCTTCTCCTCATGAATCTCAGAGGGAATCATCCGGTTCGATCTCCATCTTGACGACATCCGACAAATCCACATAATTGTCCGTAAATTTCTCCTGGTTGTCAAGGCATTTGTAGACGACGGAGACATCCTTCCCGGTCTGCGCGCGGATATGATTCAGCACTGTCTCGCGGGTTTTCTCATGCTCCTTGTTCGTAAAGGTGTCCGCCGTGACCGGATTGTCAAAAACAAACACCAGATTCCCCTGCTCATCACAGGAAAGTTTGGCAAGGCCCAGAAAAACCCGGATGTAGTTATCCGGCATGGACGCCAGTATTTTGGGCCAGTTCCGGGCAATCTCCCTGACTTCCTCCGGTATGGCCTTCGGCAGTAGCGGTCCCGCCGAAGTCACAGCGGCTGCTGAGCCGGCCATAACGCCTGACCCAGATGAACCGGAAACGCGGCTGTCGGCGGACGCCATGCCGGCTGACATTCCTGTCCCGTCCGGCATACCAGCACCGGTCCCCGCAGTTCCGGCCGCGCCAGCTGCCCCGGAGCCTGCAACCTGTCCGGGCATACTGCCCTGCTGCCCGGCGCCGGATAGTGCCGCCATCAGGGCCGGATTTTGCAGAGTTTGCTGAATCTGCGCGATGTATCTGTCCCGCTCCGCCATCAGCCGTTCCACCTGCTGGACACGCACCCGCAGTGCATCTGTATCCGTGTCCATCTGCGGCCTGCACAGCCTGATCAGCCCGGCCTCGGCGAGAATGCGCCGATTCGAGGAGAAGCGGATCTGTTCCGTCAGCTCCGAGAGCATCCGGATGTCCCGCTGAATCTCCGGCATCTCGGCCTTTCTTTCATCCTCGATCATCCGTGTGAGGTTTTCTCCGGACACATCCAGGTCCTTTGCCGTATCCTCGGACGCCTTGAGAAGCATCAGATTGCGCAGGTACCAGATGAAATCCGTAATCAGCCGGACAAGCTCCCTGCCCTGCATGAGCAGCTCATCGAGCTTGTGCACCGCCTCCGCTGCCTTTCCGTCATGCACCAGGCGAAACAGGGTGCTGAACACAGACGGATCGACCGCGCCGAGAATCTCGAGGGTCCGCTCATAAGTCAGCTCCCCCGCGCCATAGTTGAACGCATTGCACTGGTCAAGCAGCGACAGACCGTCCCGCATGGAACCGTCCGCTGCACCGGCAATATAATGAAGCGCCCGGTCCTCCGCCTCAAGGTGCTCCGCGTCTGCTACTTCCCGCAGGCGCCCGGCAATCGTCTCCGTCGTCAGCCGTCCAAAGTCAAAGCGCTGGCATCTCGAAAGGATTGTCACCGGAAGCCGGTTCGGTTCCGTGGTGCACAGGATAAAAACCGCGTATTCCGGCGGCTCCTCGAGTGTCTTCAGCAGTGCGTTGAACGCGGCGCCGGACAGCATATGCACCTCATCGATGATATAGACCCGCTTTTTCCCCTCGCTCGGAGAATAGCTGACCTCATCGATCACCTTGCGGATATCCTCAACGCTGTTGTTCGAGGCGGCGTCCATTTCAACCACATTGAAGCTGCGGTCCTCCGCAATCGCGCGGCACATTTCACACTCCCCGCAGGGATTGCCGTCATGCGGGTGCTCACAGTTCACCGCCTTCGCAAAAATTTTGGCGATGGTTGTCTTTCCTGTTCCGCGCGTTCCGGCGAAGAGATAGCTGTGACTGACTCGCCCGTTGATAATCTGATTTTTCAGCGTGCGCACGATCGCATCACGCCCGCGGACATCCTCAAATGTCTGGGGGCGGTATTTTCGATACAGCGCAAGGAATTTCTGTTCTGCCATAAGTATAAAAAAGCGCGGTAATGATCCCGCATTTTCCATTTTCTCAGAAATGCGGAATCATTACCATGGAATCATTATCATATTAGGAAATGTCTTAGTCACCGAACGAAATGCCGAGCATTCTTGCTTCCTTGATGATATCCGAATTCGGATCGACCGTCTTGAGCTTGCCCGCGACGTCCTTCAGCGGCACTTTGACCATCTCCCGATTCTTGTATCCGACCATGTAGCCGAATTCCTTGTCCAGAATCATTTCGCCCGCCTCTGCGCCAAGCCGGCTCGCGAAGACACGGTCGTACGGGCAGGGCTCTCCGCCGCGCTGAACATGGCCGGGAACAGTGACGCGCACCTCGCGCCCGGTCTTTCTGGAAATGGCATCGGCAATCTCGTACGAAACGGATGGGAATTTATAATTGGCAAGCTTCTTCTGATATTCCTTCTTGGAGAGCTTGGCGTCCTCCTTGGAGATGGCACCCTCCGCCGCGACAATGATCGTGAAGCGGCTTCCCTTCGCATCGCGCTCCTCGATTTTGTCGATCACCTTATTGATATCATACGGAATCTCCGGGATCAGAATGATATCCGCGCCGCCTGCCATGCCGGCATTCAGCGGCAGGAAACCGACCTTGTGTCCCATGATCTCTACAATGAAGACGCGGCCGTGGGAAGATGCCGTCGTGTGAATCTGGTCAATCGCCGTCGTCGCGATGTCGACCGCGGACTGGAATCCAAACGTCATGTCCGTTCCCCACAGATCATTGTCGATTGTCTTGGGAAGCGTGATGACATTGAGTCCCTCCTCCGAGAGGAGGTTGGCCGTCTTGGTGGAGCCGTTGCCGCCGAGCATGACAAGGCAGTCAAGCTGCAGCTTGTAATAGTTCTGCTTCATGGCCGCCACCTTGTCGAGACCGTTTGCATCGGGTTCCCGGATCGTCTTGAACGGGACGCGGCTCGTCCCGAGAATCGTGCCGCCGCGGGTCAGGATGCCGGAAAAATCCTTATCGGTGAGCATCCGGAACTTACTGTAGATCAGCCCCTTATACCCATCCTCGAAGCCATAAAATTCCACAGGCTCCTTCGCATTGTTGTAGATGCACTTTACGACACCGCGCATAGCCGCGTTGAGTGCCTGACAGTCGCCTCCGCTGGTGAGCATACCAATTCTTAACATTGTCCTACTCTCCTTCCCTCCAACTGAGCCCGGCGGCGGTTCTCTCCGCCGCCGCGCCGGTCACCTGTTCTCCGCCGATACCCCTTCCGCGGAATACCAATTTGCATCCCGTGCCGCACTTTCTCAGCACTGATATAGATTTAACCTTATTGTACAGCAAATGAGAGCCAGACGCGGATTTTTCAAAGCTCACGCCCTTGCCGATATCGGCGCGGCGCTCTCCGCCACCGTATGATTGGCATATGTATGCCAGGTTGGCTCATACCCTTCCTCCGCCTGGTCTCCCCACATATCCCATCCCTCGCGGTCTCCGCGGGCAAACAGCTCCAGGTACGGTCCCTCGCTGCATCGCTCAATCAGGTCCACAAACTCATCCGGCTTCCTGCTGTGTTCCTTCTTCATGGCCCGGATCAGATTGACCTGCGAGCGTCCGGGTGCCAGCGTACGGTATGTCTCCGACTTTCTCCGCGTCTTCACGCCAAACAGAAGCACCTCGGTGACATTCCGGAAGTAGAACCCGACGCCCCTTCCATCCGGCTGCCCATCCTTGCGGACTTTCTCCCAGATCAGATTCGTCTTATATGTAAACCCCCACGCCTTCATCACCTCCAACCCTTCCGGCAGAAGAGCATTCGGCACCCAGAGATAAAGATGAGCACAGTCATCGGTGACATCCCGCACCGGCAGAGCCATAATCTCCTCTACCGTCATTGTGGAATATCGCTGCAGACGCTTATTTTCCGGTGCTACCTTTCCGGTGCGGTTTGCAAACTGCCAGGGCGGATCCGCGTATATCACCCGGTATTTCTTATTTTCTGTGAAGCTCTTGAAGCTCCTGATAGTTTCTGTCAAGTTGCTCATGTTCTTTTACACACTTCTTTCGGATACCAATCGCAAGAATCGGACATCCTCCATTTCTCCTGGAATCAAGCCGATACTTCAGTTTCCCCATCCATGTGGTCGAGGCGCCATATTTGGGCATCAGCGGCTTTCCATCGGGGTCTTTTATAATTTTAAAGTAATCGTTCAGCTCCTCCGCCCGCGTCACAATCACGCCCACGTCAATCAATCCACAGTCAAAATAAGTCCGCATCGCCAGCAGATCTCTGTCAAAGGTCTGATCCTTGCTGTTCCATTCGAGGTCAAACGCAACCCGGCCTTTGATGAAATCAATATTATGCCCGTCAATATACCCTTTAATTTCTCTATGATCACTGGGCAGATCAGCGAAATGTCCCCTTTTCTGATTGGCCTTCCTCGGATACAGGTTCAGGAGAAGATCACCTGTAATCCGGATTTCACGCCACCCATAAGGATACAGAACCTCATCGAATTTTCTGGGGATCGGCGACTCATTGCCGCCCGCCACAGTCAAATCAGAAATGGAAATTTCCAGTCTTTTCAGCGCCTCCTGAAGCTGTCCCCACTCCTCCGGAAACGACTGATCCAGTATTTCAAGGGCATGTCCATAATTGAGAAACTCGAATTTTTCCAGTAGATCAGGCGATATATATCGTGAATAACCCACCGCTTTCCTCCATGATTGCCTGCCATGCTGCCAGCCCGTATATCGTGTCGGCTCAGGCAAAATTCATTTTACAGCGTTTTACCTTCTCTCCGCTACCATCCCAGACATAAACTTCATAGAATCCAGGTCGGAACCGTTCCTCAAAGCCTTCTCCAAAACTGCCTTTCTTTTAAAAATTCGGAAGATCTCCGGCAAAATTCCGCAGGAATCCCTGATCTGCCAATTGAAATTTGTTTTTAAAAATGGTACTTTATAGAAGTTACGGAGGATTACCCAAGCGGTTCAAGGGGGCGCACTCGAAATGCGTTAGGCCGCGAGAGCGGTGCGTGGGTTCGAATCCCATGTCCTCCGCTTCCAGATGAATCCCGTGGGCAGCGTTTTAGAAAAACCGCATACTCACGGGATTTTTGTTGTGGAAACAACTTCCGCAGACGCCGCAGCGGACGCGGCACGGAGCATACATGAAGGTAGTCATTGCAATGGATTCATTCAAGGGAAGCCTCTCTTCCCTGGACGCCGGAGAGGCCGTTCGGACCGGCCTGCATCGGGCGATTCCGAATGCAGAGGCTGTCGTTCGGCCGCTCGCTGACGGCGGGGAGGGAACCGTGGACGCCCTGATCGCCGGCTTGGGCGGCCGGACCCGCACGGTCACCGTCAGCGGTCCTCTTGCAGAGGAAGGGCAGACCGTGAAAGCTTCCTACGGCATTCTGCCGGACCATATCACAGCCGTAATGGAGATGTCCTCCGCCGCCGGCCTCACCCTGGTCCCGCCTGACAGGCGCAATCCCCTTCTCACGACCACCCGCGGTGTCGGCGAGCTGATCGCAGATGCCATACAGCATGGCTGCAGACGGTTCCTGATCGGAATCGGCGGCAGCGCCACGAATGACGGAGGCATCGGCATGCTGCAGGCACTGGGATATGGCATGCTGGACCGGAACGGCAGACAGGTTTCCTGCGGTGCAAAAGGGTTGAAAGAGCTGGAGGCCATTTCTGACAGCGGCGTCCTTCCCGCTCTGCAGGACTGCCGGTTTCAGATTGCCTGCGATGTGACGAATCCCCTGTGCGGAAGCAACGGCGCAAGCGCCATCTTCGGTCCGCAAAAAGGGGCCTCCCCCGCAATGATCGCGCGGATGGATGCATGGCTTGCACACTACGCCGCACTTTCCCGCCGGAGCTATCCGCGCGCGGATGACGCCGCACCGGGCAGCGGCGCCGCCGGCGGTCTTGGATTCGCATTTCTCACCTATACCCACGCGGTGCTCCGCTCCGGCGTGGACATGATTCTGGAGGAAACCGGCCTCGCCCGCGAAGTGGAGAGCGCTGACCTTGTCGTCACAGGAGAGGGCCGCCTCGACAGCCAGACCGCCATGGGCAAGGCTCCGATCGGCGTCGCAGAGCTGGCGAAGCAGGTTCATAAGCCGGTAATCGCCTTTGCCGGCTGCGTGACAGAGGATGCCGGGCTCCTGAACCGCAGCGGAATCGACGCCTTCTTTCCGATTCTCCGGTCCGCCGTTCCACTTTCGGAGGCGATGGAGCCGGACCGTGCCAGGGCAAATCTGTCCGCTGCGGCCGAGCAGGTGTTCAGATTGTGGAATGTGGCTCAGAAAAATGAAATCCATTCCGGCATCGATGACACGGCGGGCATAAAAGCAGAAAAAGGGATGAAGGCTTGAAAGCGGCGTCGATGCGCAGCGTCATCTCGTGTTCCACACCCGACGAGATGATGAGCGGCCGCCTTCACAAACCGTTCCGGGAGAATACCCATTCTGGCATTTCTCCCGCGGGTGCCGCAGAGAGTGCGGCATGGAGTAGAAATGGAAGAAGAAATCAAAAATACCGAAACTGCACACAGCGAGACCCAGCAGGCAGAAGCTCCGATCGTCGGACCTTACCATCCGCTCACCGCATGGAACATATTCCTCATCATGGCCGGCTCGGCCATGTACGCCTGCTCCGTCAATCTCTTTATGATGCCGCTCAGGCTCTACGCCGGAGGGATCGTCGGACTGGCACAGCTGATCCGTACGCTGGCATTTCCCCGGGTCACCTCGGTTGATGTCGCCGGTATCATCAACCTGTGCCTCAACATTCCTCTCTTCCTGCTCGCGTACCGCTCCATGAGCCGCAAAATGCTGATCGGCACCGTGATCTCCGTGGCTGTACAGACCGTTGTGTTCACCATTGTGAAAATCCCGGCTGAGCCGCTCGTAGGGGATACGCTTGCCAACATTGCCATCGCAGGCCTGTTCGCCGGGATTGGCTGCGGTCTTGTCCTGACAAGCGGCGGCAGTGCCGGCGGGCTCGACCTCCTCGGCGTCTACCTCACCCAGAAGGGGAATTTCTCCGTCGGCCTCATGAATCTCACCTTCAACGCCTGTCTCTATACCGTGATGGCTGTTCTGTTCGAGCTGTCGGTGGCAATCTACTCCATTATTTTTGTGGCGGTGTTCTCCATCGCGGTGGATAAATTCCATTACCAGAACATCGAGCTGGAACTGATGATTTTCACACATCACCCGGAAATCCGGGATCAGATTATGACAAAATATGTCCGCGGCGTCACCTGCTGGAAGGGCATGGGTGCCTACACCCGTCAGGAGACAGAGGTTCTTGTGACTGTCGTGTCCAAGAGCGAGGTCGAGGACGTAAAGCGGGATATTCTGAAAATTGATCCGAAGGCATTTATCATCGTCCACGAGGGCACCACTGTCACCGGCGGTTACCAGAAGCGGCTGATGTAGGCATCACTGCCCGGTGCGTACCTGCCGGAGAACCGGCGCCCGGTGTGCTGCTGGCGGGCTGTTGTGATGCTGCTGTGTCTTGTGATGCCCCTGCTGTATCTACCGGCTCTGCGGTGCGGCCTGCGCCGTCTGGTTCTGTGCTGCCTGCGGTGTGACCTGTGCTGCCTGGTTCTGGGTCGCCTGCGGTGTGACCTGTGCTGCCTGGTTCTGGGTCGCCTGCGGCTGTGATGCGGTCTGTGCCGCCTGGTTCTGTGCTGCCTGATTCTGCGATGCCTGCGGCTGCGATGCGTTCTGCGCCGCCTGCGCAGCTGCCTGTGCCGCCGCCTGCGCCTGGGCTGCTGCCGTCGCTGCCTGCGCCGCCTGGGCCTGCGCCGCCGCAATGGCCGCCGGATCCCCGCCCGCCTGCGCATTCGCCAGTGCCTGGTTCGCCGCCTCAGCGGCTGCCCTTGCACTCTGTGCCGCTGCGATCGCTGCATTCGGATCGGCCGCCGCAGGCGTCTGTCCATTCTGTGCGGGTGTATTTCCCGCATCAGACGGCGTGTGATCATCATAGATATGGTAACCGGCCTTCGCCGCATCCTCCTGCGACATGCCGCCATAAACCAGGACCGGTGTGCCGACCTCTACAAGATCATACAATTTCGTTGCAAATGACAGCGGCAGATTGACACAGCCATGAGATCCGGATGTGATGTAGATTTTGCCGCCGAATCTGCTTCTCCATGTCGCGTCATGAAATCCGACGCCGCGGTAGAACGGCATCCAGTTCTTCACCGGCGACGCATAGCCGTCTCCCTTCAGCACTGCATCCTTCGCCATGGCAAAGATATAAAAGATCCCATCCGGCGTGCTGTGTCCGACCACAGCCTTGCCTGAGACGCAGTCGCTGTCCAGAACCACTTTGTCGTTCTGGACGACATAAACATGCTGATTGTCCAGATCCACGGCCACATAGTCCCTGCCCCAGTCCTGATCGCCGTGTTCCTTTCCCTCCTGCTTCCAGACCGGATCGAGCACCGGGAAGGATCCTTCTCCCGACCCGATCCCGGTACTGCTGCCGATCCTCTGTTCCGTATCCACGCTGATGGCTGCATCCGTCCCGGCCGCGGTCGCCTCCCCGCCATCCGATGCGTCAAATGCCGTATTCTTCATGCCATCCGCCGCGATTGCTGCAGTAAGTTCCTCCGCCGTGGCCTCCTGATCCAGTTCCCATCCAAACGTCCCGGGTTCAACGGTCACAGTGCGGTGACTCCCCGGATCCGTGAAGGAGCGCTTCTTCCCGACCGTGTCATACTTTTCCGCCAGATCGGAGACGTATGCCGCAATCTTATCCTGCCGGATATTAGCAGCACCGTTCTCATATTCGATCCAGGACAGCAGTTCTTCTGCGCCGGGCCGTTCCTCCTGATCGCCGAAGCGCAGCGCCGGAAATTCATCCAATATCCGGTTCTCCGCATCCGCCTGTGCGGTGAGCGCCGCATCGTCTGCGCGGCGCTGTGGTTCCCGGTAAAGTCCCGCTGTATCCAGATTCAGTGACGGCGTGAGATACGAAACCGCGATCCGAATGGCCTCCTGGACCTTTTCCCGGTCCGGTTCCGTCCCCTCCTGCTCCGGCACCACCGTCAGCCTGTCCCCTGACAGGGCCACCTCCGCATCCTTTGGTGCCGTGATATGCTGCGGGTCGAAGAAGGTCAGCGTATCAATCCTCTTTGTAAGCTTCTCCTCATCACAGACCGCTGCTGCCGTACTGGTGTAGCTGACCGGACGGAGCAGCGCCTCCGGCCACCGGAGCGGACTGCGGCCGCGGAGCAGCGTCTCCAGCTCTCCCTGCGCCATATCCATGCTGAGATCAATATCCTCCGCTGTGATCGTATCCGTCAGCCCGCCGCGCCCGGTCAGCGTCAGCGTGTAATTTGAGGTCCTTCCGGCGAGCGCCTGCCCCGCCTCCTCCAATGTCATCCCCGAGACATCGATGCCGTCCACCGCCGCGTGATACGGGAAGTGATTTGCAAAATAAACGGCGGTGCCAAAGTATCCTGCAGCCGCCGCACCGGCAATACATCCGATTGTGATCCAGAAACGCTTCTTCTTTTCCATAAAGCCTCTGCTCCTCTCCGGACAATCCTCTCTGCTGTCCGGATCGTGACTCTTACGCCTGGCATCATCTTACCATTACAATGCAAGTCACACCTGACAAAAATCCGTAATCTTTCCGTCATAAATAAAGACGCAGAAAGGCGCCGCCCGGTTACGCGGCGCCTTTTATCCATGCAGCAGATTAATGGTAAAATGCTGTTTTCTCATTTCTGCGTATTTTCGCCATATCCCCACTTCCGCCGGATCAGCTTCATGGTTTTGACATAGCACACGAGCAGGAATACCGCTGTGATAAACCAGGTAATGGGATTGGCAAGACACACAAGCAGATAACTGCGCTGCCGCCCGGAGACCACCGCGAAGACGGCGCGGCAGATCAGTTCCACCACGCCTCCCATCATCGGCAGAAAGCTGTATCCCATCCCCTGCAGCGCGTTGCGGAAGATAAAAATCATCCCGAGCGGAATCATGAAGAACGCGATGCAGCGCAGATACAGTTCCACCATCGGCATGATCTCCGCAATGCCGTCCGAGACAAAGAGATAGGTCAGATACTTGCCGAAGGTCAGGCAGCCGATCCCGGCTGCCGCCGCGGAGATGGCGTTCTGCACGCTGGCAGCCTTCACCCCGCTGCGGACGCGGTCCAGCTTCCCGGCGCCGAAATTCTGCGCACAGTAGCTCGCCATGGTGACGCCAAGTCCCGTGAACAGCTGCTCGAGCAGCTGCTCGATTTTGCCGGCGGCCGTATAAGCCGCGACCACCGTTGACCCAAGGAGATTGAGAGAGCTCTGTACCATCAGTGTGCCGATCGCCGTGATCGAGAACTGCAGTGCCATCGGCAGACCCATCTTCAGTTCGTTCGCCATCAGCCCTCCGTCCGGGACAAAGTCACGTGCTGACAGATGAAGGACGGGCACCCTGCAGATAATGAAAATCAGACAGGCCACGCCGGAAACGCCCTGAGAGAGCACCGTCGCCCAAGCCGCACCGGCAACCCCCATGGAAAAGCACAGAATAAACACCAGATCGAGCACAATATTGAGACAGGCCGAAATAATCAGAAAGATCAGCGGGATCCGGCTGTTGCCGAGCGAGCGCAGAATGGTCGCCACCATCGTATAGAGCATCTGTGCCCCGAATCCGGCACAGATGACAATCACATAGTCATACGCCATGCCGGAGATATCCTCCGGCGTGTTCATCAGGGCAAGAAGTCCACGCATGGAGAGCATACTGACCGCCGTGATCAGCACCGTGAACAGCACAGACAGTACCGCTGCCGTTCCGGCGGCCCGCCGCATCGCCGGCAGATCGCCCGCGCCGAATTTCTGACCGATCGGCACGGCAAACCCGGCGCACAGCCCCCACATGAACCCCAGAATCAGGAAAGTGATGGTGCCGGTGGCGCCGACCGCTGCCAGTGCACTGGTTCCGACAAACTTGCCGACGATGATGGTGTCTGTCATCGCATAAAATTGTTGAAAAATATTCCCGAGAATGACGGGAATTGTAAACTGCACCACCAGTCTGGACGGTTTTCCAACCGTCATGTCCTTCTGAAGAGCCATGCCGCATCTCCTCAATCCACTGCCCCAGGGCGCCGCTTCCGCAGCTTCACGGGCATCATGATACCGACAGATTGTTAATGATAAGAAAGCAGGTTCCCGGTCGGTAGACCAGATTCACGCAGAAATTGTCAATATCTCGTTTATTTCCCACTTTTTTCATCATTTCTTCATTGACCGCGGTCCACACGGATCCTATCCTTGATGGTATGAAAATGAGGGAAACAATCAGACAAACCATCGGGGACTACACCCGGAAATATCGCGAACGGAAAAAGCAGAAGCTGACACGCCGGCAGATCTGTGCCCTTCTCTTTCTTGCTGCCGCGGCCGCTGCGGTCATTGCCATCTGTTTCTGGTTCTGTCGGCCCATGCTGCAGCTTGCTGACCGGCCCGCAGAATTTCGCGCTTACATTGAGTCAAGAGGCATGGTCGGTATCGGCGCCTTTCTGCTGGCGACCATGCTGCAGGTTATCGCCGCCGTCATTCCCGGCGGCCCGTTTGAGATCGCTGCCGGCTACACCTTCGGGCTCTGGAAGGGCTCCCTGCTCTCCGATCTCGGCACAACCGCGGGAAGCCTCATCGTCTTCCTGCTGGTGCGCCGCTTCGGCAGAGAATTTGTCGAACTCTTTTTCCCGAAAGAAAAAATAGATTCCCTGTCCTTTTTAAAGACGACAAACCGTTCCCGGTGGATTATCTTCCTGCTCTTCCTCATCCCGGGAACACCGAAGGACATGCTGTCCTATTTTGTCGGTCTGACCGATATGCCGCTCCCGGTCTGGCTCTTCATCACCGTGGTCGGACGTTTTCCATCCATTTTTCTGTCCGCGCTGTCCGGCACCGCGCTCGGACGGCAGGATTATCTGTCAGCCATCCTCCTCATCGGCGGAATCGTCCTGCTGTGCGGCACAGGTGCCATCGGATATCAAATCTACCTTGGCCGGAAGAACCGCACGGAAGAGAAGGAGGAGAGCCGGAACAGCTGACTCCCCTGAGGCATCAAAATCAGCCGCTCTGCCGGCATGTCTCTGCAGAACTGATAAAAAACTGCAGAAAGAGTCATGATTATCAGCAGGCTGCACGCCATGCAGGGAAAACACCACTGGTACGCCTGCCCTCAGCGCAGACTCAGAACAGTCCCGTGATAACCCCGTCGTCGTTCACATCGATTTTCAGCGCCGCCGGTGCCTTCGGCAGTCCGGGCATCTGAATGATTTCACCGGTGAGCACCACCACAAAGCCCGCGCCGGCAGAGACATAGGCATCCCGGACCGTGATGTGGAATCCGCTGGGCCTGCCCAGTTTATGCTGATCATCCGAGAGAGAATACTGCGTCTTGGCGATGCAGACCGGAAGTCCGCCGAACCCATGGTCCTCCAGCGTTTTCAGCGCCTTTGAGGCAGCTGCCGTGTATTCCACGCCGTCCGCGCCATAAATTTCCTTTGCAATCGTTTCGATTTTGTCCTTCAGCGGTGCTGCCGTATCATAAATCGGATGATAGGCCGACGGCGTCTCTGCCATGGTCTCAAGGACCTTCTCTGCCAGATCAAGGCCTCCTCTGCCTCCCTTTGCCCAGACCTCCGCCTTCGCAAAGGCACAGCCGTGATCCTTGCAGAATTGTTCCACGAAGCGCGACTCCGCATCTGTGTCGGACACAAAGGAGTTCAGCGTGACGACCACCGGAACTCCGAATTTGTGAAGATTCTCTATGTGCTTCTCCAGGTTGACGATTCCCCGCTCCAGAGCCGGCAGATTCTCCTGATGGAACTCCGCCTTCGGCACGCCGCCGTTGTATTTGAGGGCCTGGATACTTGCCACCAGCACGACAGCGGACGGTTTCAGTCCGGCAAGGCGGCATTTGATATCGAGGAACTTCTCCGCCCCGAGATCCGCGCCGAATCCCGCCTCGGTGACGGTGTAATCCGCCAGCTTCAGCGCTGCCCTCGTCGCCCGCACAGAGTTGCATCCATGCGCGATATTGGCGAAGGGGCCGCCGTGCACCAGCGCCGGGGTATGCTCCAGCGTCTGCAGCATATTCGGGCGGATGGCATCGCGCAGAAGCGCCGCCATGGCTCCGACGGCGCCGAGCTGGCCGGCCGTGACGGGCTCGCCGTCATAGTCATAGGCCACGACAATCCGCGCGAGGCGTTTCTTCAGATCCGCCATATTCTCCGCAAGGCACAGGGTCGCCATAATCTCGGAGGCCGCGGTGATGACAAAATGGTCCTCCCGGACCGGTCCGTTGGCATGACCGCCGAGTCCCACTGTGATATTGCGGAGTGCCCGGTCATTCATATCCATACATCGTTTCCAGACAATCCGGGTCGGATCGATGCGAAGCGGATTTCCGAAGTGAAGGGAATCGTCCAGCATCGCCGCCAGCAGATTATTGGCTGAGGTGATGGCGTGAAAATCTCCGGTAAAATGCAGGTTCAGATCCTCCATGGGAATCACCTGCGCCATGCCACCTCCGGCTGCGCCTCCCTTGACGCCGAAGCACGGGCCGAGCGAGGGTTCCCGCAGAGCAAGGCATACGCGCTTTCCCATCTGATGAAACGCATCCGCCAGTCCGATGCTGATCGTCGTCTTGCCCTCCCCCGCCGGTGTGGGATTGATCGCCGTGACCAGGATCAGCTTTCCGTCTTCCCTGTTCTGGAGCGAGGACAGGCATTCCTCAGTCAGCTTTGCCTTGTACTTCCCGTACAGCTCCAGACTGTCCTCCGGAAGGCCCAGCCTCGCCGCGACCTGCGAAATGGGCAGCTTTTCCGCTTCCTGTGCAATTTCAATATCCGATTTCATTCCCATTTTCCACCTCCATAAGGATGACAGCGGGTCCCGCACTTTTTCCGCAGATCCCGGTATGCCCAGAGTGCCCGGTAATATAGATAGAACTGACGATGTGACTTCATCTGCATGGCAATGAGCTTCTTCTCCTCCGGATCAATGCGCTCCTGATAATACGGATTCTGCTCAAAATCCGGGAAGGTCCGTTTCATCTCTTCCGCCAGCGCCCTGGTAAAGGCATACCGGTCCGGAATATGCTGTTCCCTCGGCATGGCTGAAAACAGCGTGTTGACGTAGAAAAGCACTGTAAACAGAAATTCCAGCTCCGGCCGGTAAGTGTCGGCGTAGCCCTGCCGCTGTGCCTCCTCCCACATCAGCCTTGCGGCTGTACACCGGTCCTGCAGATTCTTCTCCGTGATCGTGTGCACGGTAGAGGCTCCATGCTGATAGTAATAGTACATTGGTTCCGAAATATATTCAAAGTGCTTTGCGCGCAGCATCCAGGTATTGCAGACAGCATTGTCCTCGTAGAATATGTCCTCCGGGAAAATGTCCTCCGGTGTTCCTGTGAATGTGCCGTCGCGCCGGATCAGCCTGTCCCTGTCCCCGGCAAAAGCCGGGTCTGCCGCCCGGCGGTTTCCATAGATGATGCGGCGCCGGTATATTTTGACCACCAGGCTTCCCGTATCAAGCAGCAGCCTGCGGTATTTCTCTGTGTTCATGATGCCCGTCTGCTCCGGCCGGTTATTATGGACAACCTGCCCGACCGTCCAGCTGTGTTCCCCGGTGAGACAGTAATCGCAGCCCACCATATCCGCCCCCGTCCGCGCCGCCCAGAGCAGGAGCTGCTCATAGTAGTCCTTCACAACCCAGTCGTCCGCGTCAATAAACCCGATCCATGCGCCTCTCGCCAGCGCAAGGCCGATGTTCTTGGCGCCCCCCTGGTGATGATTGGCCGCACTGCGGACGGCGAGAAAACGCTCCGGATAACGCCGTTCATACTCCTTCATGATGGCGAAGGAATCGTCCGTGGAATGATCATCCACGGCAATGATTTCTATTCTTCCATCCTTTATCGTCTGGTTCACAAGAGAGTCCAGGCACCACTTCAGTTTGTCCCCCGAAGCCATGTTGTAGACCGGAACAATTACGCTCAATGTCATCGCCATATCCGTTTCCCCCTTCCATCCGGATCTTCTCCGCTATCATAAGCCCCACGCTTCCACAAGGCGGTCTCAGTTCCGGCCGCCGTCCACATTGTCCCCGTCACAGCTCCGGCGCTCCCGCAGAACACCCGCCTCCGGTAAGCGCTTCCGCGATCCGGACAGCACCGCGCCCGTCCGTGATGCCATGCATCCGCTCCGACTCCTTCCGGCGGAGAGAAGCATCCCGCATCCTCCGACGCAGGAAGGCGCGGACCTTTTCCAGCACCGACTCCTGTTCCGTCCGGACATCCCCGGCGTACATAACCGCGCCGATGCGCCCCATCGCACCGGCAAACAGCGTCTGATCCTCCGACATCGAAAAGGCGGCGGCCGGCACGCCCGCCGCACAGAGCTCATAGAGCGTCGTGCCGCCGGCTGAGACCGCGAGATCACAGGACTGCATCGCCCCCGCCATGTCCGCTGTTCTTCCATATCCAGGCGCAAGAATGCAGAGGTCCGGCATCCCGCCGCCCGTTCCCGCCTCCGACAGCACCGGGTCTTCCCGGATGAGCTCTGCCATGCGTCCCGCCATGCCAAACGGATCCGTTCCGCCCGTGGTGATCAGAATCCGCCCTACTTCCGGCCGCACCTCCGGCCGCAGATCCATGAACTGCTCCCGGAGCGGCGCGTAGGCCGGTCCGAGCAGAGCCTTCCCTGCCGCGCGATAGCGCGCCGGATCCGGCAGCGGATCATAATTCACCACCAGATCTGCCGCCGGATCGAACCGGCCAAAGTCGTCGATATAAGCCAGATACCAGTCCCCTGCCTCACGCAGAGCATGGAAATACGCACCGTCCACAGCATAAGAATCGGTCAGCAGCGCCTCCGCGCCGCTTTGCCGGAGTATGTCGGTCAGCTTGGGAAGCTCCCCGCCGGGATTTCCATACGAAACGCCCAGAACATACCGCCGGATCTTATCCGGTCCGATGCCGGCATCCGCCATCTGCGAGAGCAGCATGGCTTCGCTCTCCGCATCGGCAAGCACATAGCTGACCCGGCATCCGAGGCGCAGCAGCTGTGCCGCAATGGACAGTGTCCGCCGCAGATGTCCTGACGCAATCCTGGCATTGCCGTCCGCCCGGATGATGAAATTGGACCGTCTCTGCTCGCTCATCCCTATACCCCGTGCCTCGTCTTTTGCGGCATTCGCGGGAGAAATGCCCGAATGGGCTTTCTCCCGTATCGGGACAATGATGCCGCAGCCGCGCAGGAATTCTCTACTGAAAATCTCCCGGCCGGAGCGGCTCTCCCCGCTCCAGTCTTCTCACCGCACGACGTCCCAGCACCTCGGCCGTCATCGCCGGCGGCAGCCCGTCTCCGGGGCGGATGGAGCGGATATTTTCCGCCGTCAGCTCCTCTCCCTCCGCAATATCCTTCACGACAAACAGAGATCTGGCCCCGCCCCGCTCCGCCTCCTGCTGCGGCGTGAGATGATACTCGCTGCTGCCGAGCGCCTTCTCCACAATATGGATATCGCGGACCATCGCCGCAAATTCCTCCGGCTCCATGGAAAAGGCGCCGTCAGGTCCTCCGTCGGCGCGGCGCAGCGTCAGGTGCTTCTCCACCATGCAGGCACCGAGCGCCACGGATGCGGCCGCAACCGCCGATCCCATGGTATGATCCGACAGTCCCGTGAGGCAGTGATACGTCTCTCCCAGCCCCGGCATCATGCGCAGATTCACATCCTCATATGGTGTCGGATAGGCGGAGACACACTTGAGCAGAATAATCTGATGATTATTCTCCGCGCGGACTGCATTCACCGCAAGACGGATATCCTCCGGTCTCGCCACACCGGTGGCCAGAATCACCGGCTTTCCGGTTCGGGCGCAGAGACGAATCAGCGGAATATCCGTGATCTCGTAGGAGGCGATTTTGTAGGCCGGCATCTGCATCTCCTGCATAAAAGACACTGCCGTCGGATCAAAAGGAGAGGAGAAACAGGCGAGTCCCAGCTTCTCCGCCTCCTCCTTCAGCCGCGGCTGCCAGTCCCACGGCGTGTAGGCGTCCTCATAGAGCCCGTAGAGCGTCTGTCCATCCCAGATTGTTCCGCCTGTGATGCGGAAATACGGCTTGTCACTGTCGATTGTGATGGTATCCGGCGTGTAAGTCTGCAGCTTGATGGCATCCGCCCCTGCCTCCGCCGCTGCATGGACGATCTCCATCGCCCTGTGAAAATCATGCAGATGATTTGCCGACATCTCCGCCACGACATAGACCGGATGTCCGGGTCCGATTGCTTTTCCGCCGATGACGACACTGCCGCCCGCTGCGTTCTGCTTCTTCTCCATTACCGCAATTCTCCGTCCTATCTGTTTTCTTTCCTATTTTGCCGCTCTGTACTGCTGATTCTCCGTCCCAGTGATAATCCCATGCGGCTTCGCTCCCTACACGTGATTCTTCAGCAGAAACTCATCATTCGTCCAGGGTTCACGCGCCGTGAAGACTGTGCCATCCTCTCTCCGGACGTATACCGCCGGGAAATAATGGATGAACAGCGGCACAAGACAGACCGTGTACCCGCCGGCGAGATCGTATACCACAAGATCCCCTTCTGCCAGCGCAGACTCTCCCTCCGCCTCAAACAGCCTGTCATACTCCATACAGGTGGAGCCGCATATCATCTGTGTGGGCACCGCCACCCGCGGCTGCCCGGACTGGAGAACGAAATGGTGCGGATACCAGCGCCTCGTCACCTGCGGGTTGAGGTACAGCCTGCTGCCATCCGTGACCACATAGCGCTGTCCGCCGATTCGTTTGACATCTCTGACCGCCGTGACCAGGGTGAAAGAGGAGGATACCAGCGATACCCCCGGCTCCATGACGAGCGCCGTCTTCTCCTTGTCAAAATACGTTCCGAGCCGGGCCGCGATCGCGGGCACATAGTCCCGGAAATCCGGCTTGCCCGGAACACCGCCGTAGTAACCGCCCCCCATATCTATATAGTCGGGCGACAGATCATACTGCCTGGCCGTCCGGACCGCGAGATCAGCCAGCGCCTCGTAGGCGCGCACAGAGCGGGATTTTGTGGAGGAGTGCAGATGCAGGCCCGCGATCCGCACCTGCGGAATCCGGCGCAGCGCGCAGATGACCTGTTCCAGCTCTCCATTGTCCGGGTCATATCCAAACCGGCTTCCCTCCGCGTCCGCGGGGACCTCCTCCGGCACCAGCTTCCGGAAATCCACATTGACCCGCAGTCCGACGGAGAATGTATTCTCCGGATGCTGCGCAGCGAGCTCTGCCAGCCATTCCGGCTCCTGCGAGGAGTCTAGATTCACCATGCCGCCGTCCTGCAGCACGCGGGCAAAGACGGCCGGATCCTTGACCGGCCCGTTGTAGATCACACGGTCCGGTGCGAACCCCAGCCGCCGCACGAGATCATACTCCTCCGCGGAGACCACCTCGGCGTAAAATCCAGCATTTCGGAAATGAACCAGGAGCCACGGAAGAGAATTTGTTTTGACAGAAAAGGCACAGATATGCCGTTTCCACTGCTCCGCAAGCACCTGCTGAAGCATGGCAATATCCGCGTTCAGCTTTCGTTCATCAATTTCATAATAAGGTGTGTTCATTTATGATTCCCCGCTCTCCGCATACAGGCGCAGTCATCTCACGTTTCGCTCGCGCAGCTTTTCCACGTTGACAGGAATGCCGAAAACACCATCGGCGCAGTCATCCCGCGTTCCGCCCGCGCAGCCCTGTCTGCATACGGTTATGTTCCCGGATGCAGGCGGCGGTATTTTTCCTCCGCGGCTTCCCAGTCCTCCGGCGTGTCAATATCCTGCACCTCGGCCTCCGGCAGAATCAGCGGCACCATATTTCTGACATCGGTTGTCTCATCGCGCCAGAACGCCTCTGTGCGGCAGGCATAAAACTGCCCCGCGTCGTGGTAGACCGGTTCGAGATCCTGCGATCTCGCCGACGCAAATTCCGGCATCCACCGGACCACCTCTCCGTTCCGCACGGTGAATCCCCGCTGCGGCGGATACGAAAAGCGGACCACCGGCAGCACGGATTCCGCCTCCCCGAGCATCGTCATCGCCGTCCGGAGCCGCTCCGGTGTAAGAAACGGCGCGGTCGGATAGATACAGCAGAAACGGTCGAACTGCTTTCCCCGCCGCGCATATTCCCGCAGCACCTCCGCGATGACCTCGTCTGTCGTCGCATAATCCCCTGCCGTGGCGTCGGAGCGGAGGAACGGGACCGCCGCGCCGCACTGCTCCGCGATCTCCCGGATCTGCGCCGAGTCGGTGGAAACCATCACCTCATCAAAGACACGGCTCTCCAGCGCGGCCCGCACTGAATAATACAGAATCGGATGGCCCGCAAACTCCCGGATATTCTTGTGCGGGATGCGCCTGCTGCCGCCCCGCGCCGTGATGATCGCAACGCTCCGGTGTGCCGTTCCGTCTGCTTCCGTGCGCGCCTCCACGCACCCGGGATGCTCTTCCCGCACAGCGTCGGCGGGATGTGAGCTGTCGGAAGCGCGCGTCTCCGCGCACCCGGTCTGCTCCTTTGCCATGTACAGCTCCCACCCTTCCTCTGCGCCTGCCTGCTTCTGATGTATGCTCTCTGTTTTCACCTGCTGTCTCCTGTCTGCACGCGGCGTCTCCGCTTCCCCGTTTTCCGACCGCATCACCGCACCGTGAATTCGCTGCTGATTCTTTCCGCCGCCTCATCCAGTTCCCCGCGGCTCTCCGCCTCCAGCACGTAACATCCCCGGTGCATCAGCGAGGCGCCGTCCGTGACCCGGCCAAGCTCCATGCCCGGCTCGAGCGCACAGGTATAATACCGGAGCTGCGGATATTTTGCCCGCAGAGATTCTCTGTCCGGAACGCGGATGACGGTTCCCTCCGGCAGATCAAAGTACCGGATCGCCATCCGTTTCACCGATGCCGGTGTGAAGCATGGCTTCTGCCCCAGCTGCGGCAGTGCCAGCTTCAGAAATTCACGCACCGGATCGATGCCTGTGGCCATCGGAGTGAACAGATTGTGGAGATTATGTCCTGACGGCCGGGCAGACATCTCGATGAGAAACGGCGTGTCCCCGGCGGCGCGGATGAGATCGGCATGCATCAGGCAGTTCTGAAGCCCGAGCACCCGCCCTGCCTCCTGCAGCAGCGCCTTCACCGCCGCCGCAAAATCCGGCATTTCTCCCTCCGGGACCGAATAATATCCCGTGCACTGCCGGTATGGCAGCGGCGTCTGCCGCTTATCCCGCAGCAGAATCAGATAAAAGGTTCCGCCCACATAGGCGCCGTCCACGCCATATTCCTCCCCGGCGACGCAGGTCTCCAGCACATAGTCCTCATCGTACGGCGCTCCCTCCGCAAATTCCCGGCAGAACTCCGCCGGGCTGTTCAGAACCTCCACCCCGCGGCTGCCGGATCCAAAGCGCGGCTTCAGGACCGCCGGAAAGGGCACATCTGCCCCCGCCTGCGCCTCAATCGCCATCGCATCCATTCCTGCAGGAATCCACTCCTGCGCGCAGCATCGCAGCTCCTTTTCCGCGAGCGCCTGATGAAACCGCAGCTTGTCCGTCACTAGTTCCGCCGCCTTCCTGGAGACGCCGCACAGATCGTAATGATCATTCACCGCACCGGTCGTGACGAGCACCCGGCCGATCGGAACAGGCAGCACCACATCCGGACGGATTGTGTCAAGGAACGAAAACACCTTCTCCTCGTCGCGGATATCCATGACCTTCGCATGGTCAGCCGCCCGGAGTCCCTCCGCCGCAGCGTTTCCGTCCAGGGCTGTGACCTCCAAGCCGAGCGCCTGCGCCTGCTGTATCGCATGAATCGATTCCGAACTGGCACCGATCACAATTCCCTGGTTTGCTCCCATCTCCCGCCTCCACGTGTCTCTTTGGCATCCGGTTTTCTTTCCCGTGCGCACTTCCCGCGTCATTTGTCCGCTGAAATTTTCTTCCTCTGAATCCCTCTTATCATACCATATCGGCACGGCGCCACCCTGCTTTCCTGGCCGGTTTTGTACCATTCTGCTTTCCTGACCCGGTTTAACCATTTTGCTTTCCTGACCGGTTTTGTACCACTCTGCTTTTCTGACCAGGCTTATACGCCCTGCTTGCCTGACCAGGCTTTGTTTTCCTGCCCCGTTTTTGGAAGAATAATGAATATCTGCGCTACCTGTATTTACCGGGTTCTCTTCCGGGAATATCATACATGTGGATAACAATTCAGACCACCGGAGAAGTCAGTGCTTCACCGAAGTGTATCGTCGAAGTGCATCACCGATCTGAGAAAGAAAAGCGGGAAAAGCGGAACATCCCGGACATGCCACAGCGAAAGGATTTTGTTTATGAACATTACTGTCTATCTCGGCGCTTCGGAGGGAAATGATCCTTCCTTCCAGAAAATCACAGAACAGCTCGGCACCTGGATCGGAAGCCATGGTCATCACCTGATCTACGGAGGCAGCAAAATCGGTCTGATGGGCATCCTGGCGGATGCCGCTCTCCGCGCCGGCGGCCATGTCACCGGTGTCGAGCCGCAGATGTTTGTGGATGCCGTCGCGCAGCACGAGGGAATCGATGAACTGATTGTCACGCGGGATATGACGGAGCGGAAAAAGATTCTTGTGGACCGGGCAGATGCCTACATTGCCCTGCCAGGCGGCAGCGGCACGCTCGAGGAGATTGCGGACTCCATCTCTGCCGTCAAGCTGCGTCATTTCTCTGACCCGGTCCATGCAGCCCGGAGCAAGCCCATCATCCTGGTCAACTGGCAGGGCTTCTACGAGCCGCTCCGCCGGATGCTTGCCGTCATGGTCCGGTCCGGCTTTCTCGACGCGGAGACAGCAGACAGCATCTCTTATATCTCTGCCGTCCGTGAGCTGGATCAGCTTCTTCCGTAATATTTTTACCGGTAAGATTCATGCCCCATACCAGCGGCACCCGCGGGAGAAACGCCCGAATGAGCTTTCCCCGGATCGGGACATTGGTGCCGCCAGCACCCGCGGGAGAAACGCCCGAATGGGTTTCTTCCGGATCGGGACATTGGCGCCAGCGGCACCAATGTCAGTTTATGAAGGCGACCGCTTATCATCCAGTTCGGGCACGAGATGACGGCGACGAATCAACGCCACCTTCAAACCCTTCACCACCGCGAGAATGCCCGGATTCTTCATCTCCACAGAGATCCTGCGGCTCCTTTCAAACCCTTCACTGCCGCGAAAATGCCCATATATTCCGGATCATCGGAGAGAGCGTATCGAACTTCCACAGCCCGCCGGTGAACTGCCGGCTGTTGGGATCATGAATCCGGATCAGGCCGTCTGTCTCCTCCGTCAGAACAAGATAATGGCCGGTGTTGGTAAACATGCCCGGTCCCAGGCTTAGGATGACCGGGTGGCCCTCATCCAGTTCGCGCAGCACCGCCCGCTCGTCCTTTCCCACCTCGCGCACGGACAGGCCAAAATCTCCGGCACCGCGGGTGATCAGCGCCCAGCTGGTCCCTGTTCCATTCACATACCAGCCATTCTGCTGTGCATAATCCGCCACATAGGCCGGCGTGTAAGACGCATTTCCGGTCAGGCCCGCGGCGACCATGGAAAGTGCCGTCGGTCCGCAGCCGGAGAGTCCGATCACGCTGTCTCCATACGGATCATAGCCCCAGCGGCCGTCCCACTGATAAAGCGCCGGAACCGCTTCCGCTGTCTCCTCTTCCGTAAACTTCTGATCCGCCGGGATCTCATACTCTCCCTTCGCATACGTAAACATGAAGTGAATCAGGTCCGGATTGTCCCCCGCCATGTCCACCTTCCCGTCCGAGAAGAGATCGGCATGCTCCGCCAGCCAGTCATATTCTGACAGGATTTCCCGCCGCGTCACCGCCCCATTCCCGGAATCGCCGGCATGATTATTTTCTCCGGCCGCCGTTCTGCTGCCGGATGCATCCGTCTGTCCTTCCTCTCCTGATTCCTCTTCCGTCTCCCCGGAAACCGGGATGGATGCTTCCTGCTCCGTCTCCTCCGGAGAGGATGCCGTCTCTCCCGACGCCGCCTCCGGCTGTGTTTTCTCCGCGCCGGAGACAGCCGCAGAAACTGTAGATTCCGCCGCAGATGCTGTGGATTTGTCCTCCGCATCAGACTTTTCCAGCCCTGCTGCCGCCATGACTGCCGCAGAAGGCTCTGATTCTGCCGCGCTGACAGAATTCCGCTGCCCCAGCCAGATGCTCCAGTATGCAGTTGAAAAGAGCAGGACAGCAGCTGCCGTCCGAATGAGCGGATTTTTCTTCATACTTCTCTGTCAGATACCCTCAGGCCTTCTGTTCCCCATCGAGATGTCGGATGATCTCCGGAACCTCTTCTCCGCCGCTGTGCCTCCCCGCACGCCTGCTGATCGCCAGCAGGATCAGGGTGAGCAGCACGATGCACACAGCCAGCGAGATCCACCAGCTCTGGATCAGCGCGGAGAGAACATATCCCACAGCACAGACCGCCATCACCGGAAATGCGTACTGCATCTGTGTCTGCACATGATTGATATGATTGCACTGCGCGCCTGCCGAGGCCATGATCGTGGTGTCCGAAATCGGGCTGATATGATCGCCGCAGACGGCTCCGGCCAGAACGGCGGAAACAGAGATCACCATCAGGCTGCTGGCATCGTTGTGGAACATGGAAACCACGATCGGCACCAGAATGGAAAAGGTTCCCCACGACGTACCGGTCGAGAACGAGATAAAGACCGCGGCGACAAACAGAATCAGCGGCACCAGGTACACCACGCCGGAGGAAAGATTTAAGTTTGCCGTGACAAAATCTCCGATGCCGAGCTGGTCGCTCACACCCTTCAGCGTCCAGGCGAGCGTGAGGATGAGTACCGCCGGGATCATCATCTTCGCGCCCTCCGGCAGGGCGCCCATGAAGTCGCGGAATGAAATCACTCTTCTCGGAAGATACAGCACGGCGCAGAACAGAATCGTGACCATCGTGGAAAAGATCAGAGAGATTTCCGCGTCGCAGCCGGCAAACGCGGCCACCACATTGTCCGCTCCTCCAAGGAAGCCGGTGTAGATCATCGCGCCGACCGCTGCGCCGATCATGACCAGCATCGGCAGAATCAGGTCACAGACATGCCCGCGGCCAGAGTCCAGCGCTTTCTGATCGGCACTGGCCATCTCCCGGAATTCCTCCCCGCCGGAGGTGAAGAGATCTCCCTTTGCCGCATTCCGCTCGTGTTTTGCCATGAGTCCGAAATCAATGCCGCGCCAGGTGATAAAGAAGATCATGTAGAGTGTCAGCAGAGCGTAGAGATTATAGGGAATGGTGTGCAGGAAGAGCTGGAATCCGTTCATCGGGCCGCCCTCCGGCACATAGGAATTGACGGCAGCGGCCCAGCTGGAGATCGGTGCGATAATGCAGACCGGCGCCGCCGTCGCATCAATGACATAGGCGAGCTTCGCCCGCGACACCTTGTATTTGTCCGTCACCGGGCGCATCACCGTGCCAACCGTCAGACAGTTGAAATAATCGTCGACAAAAATCAGCACGCCGAGTCCGGCCGTCGCGGCCAGCGCCTGCTTCCTGGATTTCAGATGCTTCGTGGCCCAGCGCCCGTAGGCGGCCGTCCCGCCGCACTTGCTCATCAGGACGATGATCATGCCGAGCAGCACATCAAAGATGATGATGTTGAGATCCACGCTGTCCGCCATGGTACCGAACAGCGTGGTAAACGCCAGCCACGGATGCGGCCCCGCCACCATGAACGCGCCGATGGCGATGCCGCAGAACAGAGACAGATAGACCTCCTTCGTGATCAGTGCGAGCGCGATGGCGATGATCGGCGGAAGCAGTGACCAGACTGTGCCTGAAACCATAATAAAATCCCCCTTTGACAGTTTGAAACGCTGTTAAGGGAGATTTTACACTTCACACTCTCATATGAAAAGCGCGGATCCGGGCAGGACTGTGCTGAACGCCGCACGAAGCCATCCCGGATTCCGCACAATACTGTACAGGATTCCCTGCACCGCTTCCGCACCCGTCATTCCCGCACCGCCTTCACTTCGCGTAGTACGCACACAGCTTCCGCACCGCGTGAATCACATCCTCCTGGTCCTGATCCGTCATCGCATAATAGAACGGAATCGTGATCATCTCCTCATACAGCTTCTCCGCCTTCGGACATGTCCCGCGCCGGTACCCCAGCTTCTCGTAGTACGGGAACCAGTACACCGGAATATAATGGACGTTGCAGAGAATATTTTCCGCCGCCATCGCCTCAAAGAATCCCCTGCGGTCGATCAGCAGGGTCTCCGGCCGGAGCCGGAGAATATAGAGATGGCGCACAGAGTCGGACTGCGGGATCTCCTTCTGTACTGTCACCTGCGGAATCTCCGCAAACGCCTCATCGTACCGCCTCTTCAGCAGCTTTCTGCGCGCCGCAAAATCCGGCAGCTTGTCGAGCTGACTTCCGATGAGTGCAGCCTGCATCTCCGTCATGCGGTAATTCTCCGAGAGATCGATCTGCTCATAATACCAGGGGCCGCCGTCCGGATGCTCCATCAGCGTGCGGTCGCGGGTGATCCCGTGCGAGCGGAGGTACAGGAGCTTCCGGTAATACGTTTCATTGTCCGTGAGCACCGCGCCGCCCTCTCCGCCGCAGATGGTCTTGACCGGATGAAAGGACAGACAGGTCATGTCCGCGATGCTGCCCGTCGGCCGTCCGTTGTACCGGGTTCCGATGGCATGCGCCGCATCCTCGATGTAGACGAACCCATATTTTTTCTTCAGTGCAAGAAACCGGTCATGGTCCACCGACTGCCCGGTATAGGAGACGGCCACCACCGCTTTCGTATGCGGCGTGATCTTCTTCTCCACCTCCGCCGGGTCCAGGTTATAGGTCTCCTCATCAATATCGGCAAAAACAGGCCTTCCCCCGAGGTATAAGGCGCAGTTTGCAGAGGCCGCAAAGGTAATCGGCGTGGTGATGATCTCATCGCCCGGTCCGACGCCTGCCGCATGGCAGGCGATGGTCAGCGCCGCCGTGTCATTGGAGCAGAGCACCGCATATTTTGCTCCAGTCACTGCGCAGAGCTTCTTCTCGCAGGCTTCAATGGCCGGTCCGCAGGTCAGCCAGTCGCTGCGGAGCACTTTCTCCACGGCATCGATATCCGCCTGGTCAATATATTGATGTGCATAATGAAGCTTTGTCTGGCGGACCGGTGCACCGCCCAGAATCGCCGGAATTTCTCTGCCCATTTTTATCCCTCCGTGCCGCGTTCTTCGCCTCACCCGCGGAAGAAACACCCGAATTGGCCTCTCCCGGTTCGGATCATGGATGCTGCCGGCACCAGTGTCAGTCTGAAAGTGGCGAGCGTTTTGCCGAATGCGGCACCCGGTGCCGACGCACCGGATGCCGCATTCCCGCGTCAATCTTCCTCGTAATCGAAGTTCTCCAGCCGCTTCCGGATGTCATCCACCGAGAGCCACTGTGTGTTGGTCCCGGACGAATAGGAGAATCCGTCCTGCACCGGACTGCCGCTCAGATCGCGCACCTGCCGGTCATTGTAGGTGATCTGCGGATACACCACAAAATGATTTTCGTACTCCAGCGTCTGCGGCGCATCCTCTGTGGTGACCATGATTTCATGCAGCTTCTCGCCGGGACGAATGCCTGTCTCAATCGTCCTGCAGCCGGGGAGCATGGCCTCGGCCAGATCCTTGACATAGAAACTTGGAATTTTGCTGATGAAGGTCTCTCCGCCATGGGCCTCGCCAAGCGCCTTGATCACAAGCTCCACGCCCTGCTCCAAGCTGATCCAGAAGCGGGTCATCCGGTAGTCTGTGATCGGAAGCGTCGTCTCTCCCTTTTCAATCAGGCTGTGGAAGAAGGGGATGACGGAGCCGCGGCTGCCCGCCACATTGCCATACCGCACGATGGAGAACGCGATATCTCTCGTGCCTGCATAGGCGTTGGCCGCGATGAACAGCTTGTCCGATACCAGCTTGGTGCCGCCGTACAGGTTCACCGGATTGACCGCCTTGTCCGTCGACAGCGCCACAACCCGGGATACCTCCGTGTCGAGGCAGGCGTCGATGACATTCATCGCACCGTTGATATTGGTCTTGATCGCCTCAGCGGGGTTGTATTCACAGGCGGGAACCTGCTTGAGCGCCGCCGCGTGGATGACATAGTCCACACCGCCGCGCAGTGCCCTCGTCAGTCTTTCCCGGTCGCGCACATCGCCGATAAAATAGCGCATCTGCTCCGCGTGCTCTCTGAAGAAGGGATCGTTGCCCATGACGAACTGTTTGAATTCATCCCGGGAATAGATGATGATCTTCTTCGGATGATAGTGCGTCAAAACGTACCTGGAAAAGCATTTGCCAAAGGAACCGGTCCCACCGGTGATCAGGATTGTTTTGCCGTCAATGATATTTGCCATAAATCCTCCAAAGGAATGTTATTTTGGTGACTGTTCAGAACCATCCCTGCCCGCATTCGCTTCGCGAATCCCGGGAGGATGGTTCCGGGGCGCGTCATGCAAATTCCAGAACAATCGCGCCGTAAGCCGGCAGGTCGAACTTGAGGTACTGGTCTTTATAGTCGCACTGCCCCTTCTGCGCCGTGATGACCGACGGAACTCTGCTGTCCTTCGGCGCGCCGTACTCCGTCATCGCACTGTTCAGCAGCAGCCTGTATTTTGTCAGCTTCGGCGCGCCGACGCGGTAATCCGGATATTCCACCGGCGTCATATTCAGAATGAACATGACGCAGCGGTCATCCTGCGGGCAGCGGCGGTAGAAAGAGTAGATACTGCGGTCGCGGTCATCCGCGTTGATCCACTCGAAGCCGGCCCAGTCGTTGTCGATCTCATACATGCAGGGATACTTGTTGTATATCTCGAGCAGTTTCCCGACATATTTCTCCATGCCCGCATTCAGCGGATTCTCGAGGAGATACCAGTCAAGCTCTCTCGCCTCGCTCCACTCGCGCTCCTGGCCGAACTCCTGCCCCATGAACAGCAGCTTCTTCCCGGCGTGGCCGAGCATGTAGGTGTAACCCAGACGGAGATTGGAATACTTGTCCACCTGATACCCCGGCATCTTCTCCACCATCGAGCACTTGAGATGCACCACCTCGTCGTGGGACAGCGGAAGAATATAATTCTCCGAGTTGTTGTAGCTCATCGCAAAGGTGAGGGAATAATGAGAGCCGCGCCGCATGATCGGATCGAGCTTCATATACTCGCAGAAATCATGCATCCAGCCCATATTCCACTTGAAGGTGAAGCCGAGGGATCCGGTCCCGATCTCTCCGGTGACGTTCGGCCACGCGGTGGATTCCTCCGCGATGGTCACAAAGCCGGGATAGGAGCCGCGCACCACCGAATTCATGTGCTGGAAGAAAACGATGGCATCCAGGTTCTTGTTGCCGCCATACTGATTCGGCAGCCACTGCCCGTCCTTCTTACCGTAGTCAAGATACAGCATGGAGGCGACCGCATCCACACGGATTCCGTCGATATGATACTCCCGGATCCAGTAGAGGACGTTCGCGATCAGGAAATTCTTGACCTCCGGCTTGCCGAGATTGAAAATCTTGGTGCCCCAGTCCGGATGCTCGCCGCGGCGCGGATCCGGATCCTCGTAGATGCAGCGCCCGTCGAAGCAGGCAAGGCCGTGCGCGTCCGGGCAGAAATGCGCCGGGACCCAGTCAAGAATCACGCCGATGTGATTCGCGTGAAGCTTGTTCACAAGATACATAAAATCTTTTGGCTCCCCGTATCGGGAGGTCGGCGCATAGTATCCGGTGACCTGGTAGCCCCAGGAGGCATCCAGCGGATGCTCCAGAATCCCCATGAGCTCCACATGGGTGAATTTCATCTTTTTCAGATATTCCACCAGCCGGTCCGCGAACTCACGGTAGGTATAGAATCCATCGGCCGTTCCATCCGGATGCTTCATCCATGACCCGATGTGGCATTCATAGATAAACATCGGATTGTGATTCGGATTCGAGGCGGCGCGCTTTGCAAGCCATGCGCTGTCAGTCCAGGCAAAGCCGGACAGATCCGTGGTCTTTGACGCTGTGCCAGGCCGCAGCTCCGCCTCATTGGCGTACGGATCCGCCTTGTACAGCTTCTCATTGTCCGGTCCCCAGATCAGGTACTTGTACAGCTCACCGGTCCCCACATCCGGAATGAAGCAGGTCCAGATACCCTCGCCGTTTCCGACCTCCTTCATGGGATTGGCCGTCTCATTCCAGCCGTTGAAGGTGCCGATCACATAGACGGCACGCGCATCCGGCGCCCAGACCGCAAAGAACGTGCCCCGTCTGCCGTCCTCCATGGAAGGATGTGCGCCAAGCTTCTTGTAGATATCGTAGTGTGTGCCCTGCCCGAAGAGGTAGCAGTCCACATCAGAGACAAAAACCTTCTCCGGCTCCTGCGGCTTTGAGGCCTCCTCTGGTTTCTGCTTCGTCGCAGCTGTCTGAACCGGCTGCTTTTTAACGGATTTCTGCGCTCTGCCCGCCGCAGCGCCTGTTTTCTCCGATCCCTGGGTTCGATTCCCTGCTTTTGCCATAGCTGTCTGATACCTCCCCTGCCTGATGATTCCGGTGCACCGTTTCCTCTGAGCGCGCGGTGCCCGGCAAAATATCACTCTGCCCCCTCTATCCATGGAAGGTGAAAGGTCCTTCCGTCAGGAGACAGCAAAATCCTTCTCCCGAAGGATAATTCTCCCATCGTCGTCCCGCCGCTTTCCGAACATGGAATCCATCAGATGTGCCGGCGTCTTTCTTGTCGCGATACCGATCGCTTCATCCACGATCGTCTGCACCTCCTGCGCTGTCACATGATGATTGATTTTCTGCATGGAAGCCACACGGCTGTGCAGCGCGAGTTTTGCCATCTCATCCATGGAGCAGCCGCAGCGCGCCGCGTACCGGACACCGAGATGAACCAGTTCGTCGTCAGAGAGCGGAATGATATCCACACGGCTCGTGAAATTCTGCTTCAGTGCCGGTGCCGTCCTGAACAGACGGTCCATCCCGTGGCGGGAGTCCACCAGAATCACAATGACGCCGCGATCCTCCCGCTCCAGTGCCTTGTGCAGACGCTCGCAGGTCTCCACACTCATCGTGGAGGCGCGCTCCACGATGAGGCCGCCGTTGTCGACGCGGCTGATCAGCTCCTCCGGATCCTTGTGATTCAGCACCGCGCCGCTGACGACCGCGGCCTTGCCGGAGAAGTTGCTGTCCGTCTGTTTTGCATTCTTCAGAATCGCCCGCGCCAGATTGTTGGATTCCGCTTCCTCAACACCCGCGATCGCGAACCCGCGATCGCGATATTGCCCGTGTAAGAGGCAAGACTTACATTATCCAGCGCATCGAGAAGCTTTGTCCTCGTGTTGCGCTCCCGCAGATAGGCGCCAAACAGTTTCTTCTGCTCTCTCGTCATGCTGCGGATCCGGGCTGCATCCCTCCGGTCCGTCTCCGTCATGTTCTGCGCCGTCCCTGCGGCGTTCTGTATTCCGGATGCGGATGTTTTTTCTGCAGCTCCCCTCTCCGCTGTCAGAGCGGGTGTCATCCCTGCTGCATCCCTCTCCTCTGCCGAAGCGGATGCTTTCTCTGTCAGGCCAGGTGTCCCGGCTTCCTGGACAGGTGTTTCCTCATCCGGTGCGGCGCCTTCGGCATTCCTCGCGTATGGTGTCCGTTCTCCTCCCATTGCTGCGCGGTCATCGGCTTCCGTATAATTCGATTCCACGTCTGCCGCTTTCTCTTCCGCGTTTCTCTTTAAATCCGTCCTTTCTGCCGCTGAGAACGTATCCTCTGCCGCGCCTGCCTTCACAGCCGGCCTGCGCAGCTCCTCCGCCGGGAAATCGTTCTCCTCCATCGGCCCTGTCTCTCTCACCGCGGCGATGCTCGCCGTCTCCTTCGCCACTCTGCGCGCATGCTCTCTCCGGCGCAGCGATGCGCTGCCGCGCAGCTTCTCCCGTTCTGCAGCCGACCCGAACCGCCCGGATGCCGGCTGTAATTTCTCTTCACGATCCCCCGCAGCATCTGCTGCTCCTGCGGATTCACGACCACTGATTTCCGCCGGCGCCGTCTCCGGCTGCGCATCTGCCTCCTGCCGGAGGTCCTCCTGCGTCGTCTCCGGCTGCGCATACGCCTCCTGCCGGAGGTCCTCCCGCGCCGTCTCTGGTTGCGCATCTGCCTCCTGCGCCGTTTCCGGCTGTGCCTTCCGCTCTTCCTTCCTTCTGTCCTTCGCAAATTCGCGTCGGATCAGCTCTGCTATTTCCTGTGTCGCGCTGAGCTTTTCCTCCCGCTCCTTCTCCTCCGCAGACTGCGCCATTTGAACAGCATTGCCGTTCCAGCGGGATGCGTCCGTCTGCCCGTCCGGTTCCGCAGCGGTCTCCGCGTCCTGCGCCCGGCCTTTCTCTCCGTCCGTCCGGCGCTCCGTTTCCCCGGAAGCTGTTTCCATGGAAGCTGTCTCCTCAGAATCAGATGTGCCGGTCCCCGCGGTCAGATTCTCAGCCCGTGATCCGCTCTCTTCTTCCGCCGTTGCCTCTGTTCCTGCTGCGCTGTCCGCCGCCTCCGGCAGTTCTTCCTCCCGAGCGCTCTCCCCGCTTTCCGGTTCTGCTTCGTACTGGCCGTTCTCCTCTTCCTCTGTCTCCGGATACGGCCTGTTCTCCTCTTCCTCCGTCTCCGGATAGGATGCGCGCTCCTCGTCTGCCGGCTGCGCCGTATCCTGCGCCGCGTCTCTCCGCCAGACACGGGTGGAAGACCAAGCTCCTGCATCCTCGTCCCGCACCAGATTGTCCGCAGCCCCGGTATTATCGGCTCTTGCCCTCGCCACGTTGACCCGCTCGTTATCCGTCATGCCATCGGACAGTCCGCCCTGCGGCATACTGCTGCGGTAACGGCGCATCCGGGCATCGTCCGCGTTCTGTTCCTCAATCTCATCGACGACACTGCGGCTTGCCTTTTCGTCAAAATCCGCCAGAATCGGTCCGGTCGTATCGCGCACACGCTGGCGGTTGATCGCCGCATTCTTCTCATCCGTCCTGCGCCGGATCTCTTCCCAGGACTTTACTCCCCTGCGCGCAAGCGTTCCCTGCACCTCCACGTGAGGCATCACCGGAAGATGCGGGGCCGGCATAGCTCCATGCTCGTCAATCCGCATGGAATACTGCCCGTCTGTCTCCTGCGCCATCTGCGCGTCAAAATCCGGCTTCTGCGGCTGCGGTCTCTGCTGCCGCGCCGCCTGTTCCTCCCTGCGCTGCTGCAGAATCCGACGGGCAGGATTGCCCTCCTCGTCATTCATGCGTTCCCGCACCGCGCGGGCCTTTTCCTGAACCTCGCGGAATTCACTCCGCTCCGGGTCGGAAGGATTCGATTCTTCCACGCTGTTCCGGGCGCTGCCCTCTGCATTCTCTGCCGCAGCTTCCTGCTGCCCTGACACCGGAGAAGAGACCGGCGTCTTTTCCTCCGGCGCATCCTTCTTCATGATTTCTCTGAGACCTTCTGCAACCGCAGCCTGCAGGTTCACCGTGCTCGCCATGCCCTCGTCCATCGGCCGGATATGGATCTCCTCCGCCGTCCCGGGTGCTGGCTTCCTTCTGGCGTACTCCATGCCGGAGAGCTCCGCGGTCTCCGCTGCCTCCTGACTGAGCGACCTTTTCACCACTGCCGGTGCCTTCCGCATCGGCGCCTTGGCCTTGACTGCCATGATGCGGTTATATTCCGCCTCCTGCTCCGGTGTCAGCGGCGAGTGTGTCCGCTTCAGCTCCAGCGCCTCCCGCACATATTTTGGCTTTCCTCCTGCGATCAGCTCGTCGCAGAGTTCCGCGCACCGCGCGTAGAGTCCGCGCCGGTCGTAAAGCGTCGCCAGCTCATAAACCCACTTGTCCTTAAATACACGTTTCTTGAGCTCCTCCAGCACGGCCGTCTGCTCATCCAGGCTGACATTCTGCGCCTGATACAGCTTGTACTGGAGAATGAAGCGCCCCGGATCCCGCGGCGCCACCCGGATGAATTCGTTGTAGAGCTGAAGCGCCCGGAGATACTCGTCGAGCGACAGCTCCAGAAGACACATGGAATAAATGATCTGCGGATTCTCCCCGTCTCTCTGGTACGCCATGTAAAGCACGTCTCTGCTCTCAGAAGGGCGATGGTTGATCTTGTAAAGATCGCTGATCATACACAGCGTCCTGACACTTTTCACTCTGCGCCAGTCGATGGTATCCGCAATTTTCACTGCCTCCGCGTACTGATTCTGCGCGATCAGCGATTTGATATCTTCAAGGCAGACCTTATACTCGTATTTATCCAAAACTGCACCTCTGTTTGAAAGCGTTCGACTCGTGCCATGCCCCGCAGCGTGTCCGTTGCACGACAATCAGAAGAATGCTTCCCTTCCCATGTCAAAATGCATCCTTCTGCGCTCCCTCCATATACAAATTTACCCGTCTAGTTTACCATACCGCCGATTGGTGTGTCAAAATCAGAAAAGCCCGAAAAGCCGCTTGGTTACGCGGTTTTCAGTGCTTTCAGCTTTCCCGCGATCGCAGCAAACTGAACAAGCGAAAGTGTCTCTCCCCGCACAGAAACCGGCAGCCCGGAATCTGCAAGAACCGCGTTCACTTCTTCGCGGGTCACCGGGATCCGCTTTCCTTCCACCGTCAGTCCGTTCAGAATACCGTTTGCCAGCGTCTTGCGCCGCTGATTGAAGGAGGCGCGCACCACGGCAAACAGCCAGGCGGGGTCCTCCTGCACGGGCGGCTCCGGCCTGGCCTTAAGGCAGACCACGCTGCTGTCCACGCCGGGCCTCGGAATAAAGCTCGAGGGCGGAACCTCCAGCACAGCCCGCGGTTCGCTGTAATACTGCACAGCGAGTGTGATCGCGCCATAGTCCTTCGTCCCCGGCGCTGCACAGAGCCGGTCCGCCACCTCCTTCTGCACCATGACCGTGATACTCTCAAACAGCCCCTGGTACTCCAGCAGCTTCATCAAAATCGGTGTGGTGATGTAATAGGGGAGATTCGCCACTGCCTTCAGAGGCTTTCCCCCGTGATACTGATCCGCGACCCCGCGCAGGTCAAGCTTCAGCACATCCTGCCAGATCACATCCACATTCGGGCAGTCTGCAAGCGTCTCCGCCAGCACCGGCCGCAGCGACTCATCGATTTCCACCGCAACCACACGGCCGGCGCTCCGGGAGAGCAGCCCGGTCATAGAGCCGATGCCGGGACCGATCTCCAGAACGCAGTCCTCCTCCGTGATATCCGCCGCCGCAATGATGCCGCGGACAATATTGCCATCGATCAGAAAATTCTGGCCGAACTTCTTCCTCGCTCGGAATCCATATTTGTCAAGAATCCGGAGTGTTTCTCCCGGTGTACAGATCTCCGCCATACCGATCTCCTATTTTGCCGTCTCTCAAGCGGCGTCTGTGTCAAGGCAGTTTATAGGCCCGCATTTTCACTGTTCTATCGTCCCGAGTCTTACGCGGTGACTGTGCAATGCTGGCTGTGAGTCTTCCCATAACGCAGTTTTCCGTTCCCGCGCACGACGCAAATCTGTGCAGGATCATTCCAGCGTCTATTGCCCGTTGAATCGTCACATTGTGCCGTCAGGATTGCCCCGGTCCAGCCGGTAAAGCCGTCTGGCGTTCCGCCACGTCGTCTCCTCCACCGTCTCCGGAGCAATATTCCGCAATGCCGCAATTTCCCGGACCACATAAGGCAGGAACAGGGACGAATTTCTCTCCCCGCGGTGCGGTTCCGGCGCCATATACGGGCAGTCTGTCTCCAGCACAATGCTTTCAAGCGGAATGGCCCGCACCACTTCCTTCAGCCTTCTCGCATTCTTGAACGTCACAACACCGCCCACGCCGATGTAGAATCCCATTTTAACATACTCAAGGGCCTGCTGGACGCTGTAGGAATAACAGTGGATCACGCCCGGGCAGCAGGTGCCCGTCTTCATGCGCCCGCAAGCCTCCTCCCGACCGGAGTCTGCTTTCCGGTCTCCGGAAGAGCCGCATCCGATGTTCCCGCCGCATACCGTTTCAGTGCCGGTGACAAAACCCCGCAGAATCTCCATCGTATCCTCCGCGGCATCGCGGGAATGAATGATCACCGGCTTTCCCGTCTCTTTCGCGATCTGAAGCTGAGCCAGAAACCACCTTTTCTGAATGCTCCGGTCAGGCGTATCCCAGTGATAATCAAGACCGATCTCCCCGATTGCCACAGTCTTCGGGTGCCGCAACGCCTCCCGGACCACGCCGAGATCCTCTTCCTTCATCTCTGCACATTCCGACGGGTGCACACCGGCCGCCGCGTACAGACCGTCGTGCCGCTCCGCCAGTGCAAGAACACGCGGAATACTGTTCAGCGTGGCAGCCACATCCACCGCCGCACCGATTCCCGCCTCCGGAAAGCGCGCCAGAATTTCCTCCCTGTCTCCCTCAAATGCTTCATCATCATAATGCGCATGCGTATCAAAAATCTTCAGCTGCCCGCCTCAAATTCTTGAAAATTATTGTTGCCAAACAAAAATCCGTATGCTATTATAACAATCGCGTTCCGAAAGGAAAGAAAAGTTTATAGGATATGCGCTTTTAGCTCAGTTGGTAGAGCACCTGACTCTTAATCAGGGTGTCCAGGGTTCGAGTCCCTGAAGGCGCACGTGGGAGCACTGTTTTTGCAGCGAAAGCTGCGGGGATGGTGTTTCTTTTTTGCCCCTAACAAGTTTAGCTTGTTTGGGACAATTTTTGTACCAAACAAGCTAAACTTGTTAGGGGCAAAATCACCGGCGGCTCCGTGCGGCTCCTTTGCAGAACACGGCAGAACACGATGCTGTGCATCCGTTCCGTTCTGCCGCGCATGGTCAGTTTTTGAACAGCGTGCTCAGAATCCCCCGCCCGAGGCTGGCCCCGATGTTTCCGCCGAGCGTCTTCCCGAACTTGCCGAAGCTTCCGCCGATCTGCTTTCCGACCTCTCTCCCTATCGTTCCCGATACTGTGCCCGCCATAGACTTGACAGCACGCTTGCGTGCATTCTCCGCTTTCTTCTCCTCCGCCGCCTTTTTTCTGACCTCTGCAGCCTCAGCCCGCTCTCGGGCCTTTTCCTGCGCCGCATCCGCCCTTGCCTTTTCCCGTTCCGCCGCGGCAGCCGCCTTTGCCTGCTCCTTCGCTGCCGCGGCATCGGCCCTGGCCTGTTCTTTCGCCGCCGCAGCCTCAGATGCCTCTTTCTCCGCGCGCGCCTGCTCCTCCAGTCCGCGCCGCTGCAGGAACTCGTAGGCCGAATCCGGATCTGTCGAAACCGCATACTTGCTGTAAAGGACGCTTTCCTTTACAACCTGCTCCCGCCGCGCATCCTCAATGGCTCCCATTCTGCTCTGCGGAGGCAGGACCGCAATTTTCTCCGAGATGCCCGGCATTCCCTGCTCGTCAAGAAACGACACCACAGCCTCTCCAATCCCCAGATTCAGAATTGCCTCCGCGGTGTCAAAATCCGGATTTGCCCGCATGGATTCTGCCGCGGCGCGGACCTTCTTCTGCTCCGCCGGCGTATAAGCCCGCAGTCCATGCTCTATTTTGTTGTTCAGCTGCGCCGATACCCCCTCCGGGACATCCATCGGATTTTGCGTGATAAAGAAGATGCCAACGCCCTTGGAACGAATCAGACGCACGATCTGCTCAATTTTGTCCAGCAGCTCCTTCGGCGCGCTGTCAAACAGGAGGTGTGCCTCGTCGAAGAAAAATACCATCTTCGGCTTCTGCACATCTCCAACCTCCGGAAGTGTCTCGAACAGCTCCGAGAGCATCCACAGCAGAAACGTGGAGTAGAGCGCGGGATGATTCACCAGACTCCCCGAATCGAGAATATTGATCATGCCTCTGCCGTCGCTTCCCAGCGTGAAGAAGTCACGAATGTCGAGTGCCGGTTCCCCAAAGAAAAGATCCCCGCCCTCCATCTCCAGCGCAGCGACCGCGCGGAGAATCGCCGCGATCGACGCCGGCGCGATATTCCCGTACATCTGGCGGTACTGCTCGCGGTGGTCATTCAGATAATTCAGCATAGCCCGCAGATCCTTCGTGTCGACCAGCAGCAGCTGTTCCTCGTCCGCGATGCGGAACAAAATCGTCAGAATCTGCGACTGAATCTCATTGAGCCCGAGGATCCGCGCTAACAGCACCGGTCCCATCTCCGAAATCGTGGTCCGCAGCTGCATGCCCCGCTTTCCATAGACATCCCAGAAAACTGCAGGATACGCGTGAAAGGCAAAGCCCGTCCCTGCCAGGCCAAATCTGCGGATCCGCTGCTCCATGTCATCAGACACCTGCCCGGGATCAACCATGCCGGCCAGATCCCCCTTCACATCCGCCAGAAACACCGGCACCCCAAGATCACTGAACGACTCCGCAAGAACCTTCAGCGTCACCGTCTTCCCGGTGCCCGTTGCACCCGCGATCAGCCCATGCCGATTTGCCATCGCAGGGAGCAAACCGATCTCCCGCCCGTCTGCCGTCTGTCCGAGATAAATTTTGCCGTTCCTGACCATCAGAACCCCCTCCTCCACTTCCGCATGATTTGTAAACCAGTTCGACACCGCGTTCCCTGCAGTG
>ONQW01000005.1:0-23292 GCA_900320025.1 uncultured Lachnospiraceae bacterium | reverse complement strand
GGGACAAAATTCCTGTCAGTTCCGGCGGACACTTCCGCCATTTTGTTACTTTTTTCGGATACCATTTCCCCTTATGATAGTAAGGATCCAGGGAGGGCAGGATATTGAACACTCACACAATTGGAAAGGCAATGATTGAGACCGCTGTGAAGCACGGTTTCAAGGAGATGCGGGAAGATCCGAAGCGAAGCATGCGCCGTCTGGCAGATCTTGGCAGGCAGTTCAGCAAAAGCCGTTTTCAGGATGATATTTTTTCTGTCATTCAGGAGGTGCTGCAGAAAGAGGACAGCGCCTACTACACGATGATCGAGAACGCTCTTGCCAACATCAACGAGGAATCCCTCGAGACGTTCGGCATCAATGTCGGGTACAACGCCTGGGTCTGCGGCGCGCGGAGTCTGCGCCGGGATGAGATCCGGACGGGACACGCTCTCCCGGACACGCTGCTGCTCCGCTACGACGCAGGCTGCACGGACGGTCTGACGATCCCCGTTCTCGACCAGCTCATCCGGCAGGGATCCGAGCTTGGTATCTTTTTCTATTTCATCCAGGAGACCGGAACCGCCTCCGACAGCTATGAGCTGCTCGATCTGTTTCAGAAGTATCCCGAGTGTGCCTTTGTCTATGCCCGCTCCACTGGCCGGCTGACGGCCGCGCAGATTCAGGTCCTGAAGATGCTGCACAACACGCTGATCCTGCTCCCGGATGAGGATCCGGAGACGCTGCTCACCGCCCAGCTTCTCCAGGATCAGAAAGTCCTCTACTCGATTTCTTTCCGATATTCCGGCCTTGAGGATTGCCAGCGGCGCTTCGAGAGTGCTATCCAGCATGCTTTGTCTCTGGAATCCACCTTCTTTGTCGGTATCGCAGACGACTCCGTCGGACGCGGAGAAGTGGATGAGATCGCAAAATTCTGCTATCAGGAACGTCTGGAACAGGAATATTCCAGCATTCTGATTGATTATTACGGGGACACTGCCGCACTGACCCGCAAAATTATGGGCCATGGTTATCTTCTTGAATTGGGCGCAGACGGCTCCGTTCTTGCTCCGGACACGGCGCGCGGACAGAAATACACAGACCAGACAGACCTCTCACAGTTTCTGCGGGACGTGATGCCATGCATCGATGTGAGCGGTATCACAGAGAAATAAAAAACGAAACTTATACGCCCGGCCTCTACAGCGGAGCCGCAGACTCATAAAAGCCAGCCGGATGATTTCCCGCAGAAGCCGGGCGTATTTTAGGCTTAGCGCTTTTCAAGATACTCCGGCACAGGCCGGACGTGTGACAGACTTACAGTTTTTCAAGACGCTCAGGCAGAAGATGGGCGCATCAGAGGCCTACAGCTTATCCGGATGCTTTGACAGACTCTTGAAAATTTCCCGGATTTTGCTGGTGTACTGCTCTGCCGTCATTTCCTCCTTGTACCCGCCGGAGAGCCAGCGGATAATGGAATGCAGCAGCGCATCGATGATGAACGTGATATAGAAGGACTGATCCCTCTCCGGGAACATATCCTTCAGATAGAACTCGCAGATCGGCCAGAGCGTCTCGGTCAGATAATCCCGAAACGAATTCTGCCCCTCGATCTGCAGGGCCGCACGGTAGAAGGTGCGCTCCCGGTAAAAGTACGAGCACATCTCCGTCAGAAAATCATTGGCCGTCGCGTAGTCCGACAAATCCAGCTCGCTCATGAACCCGACATAAAAGATCCAGTTCACCAGATCATATTTATCCCGGAAATGGTAATAGAAACTCTTTCGATTGATCCCGCAGTCGATGCAGATATCTGAGACGCTGATTTTATCGAACGGCCGCTCCCGCATGAGCTTCTTCATCGACGCCGCCAGGGCATTTTTTGTAAGATTCGAATCCGACATATCTCCCCCGTCTGATTTCGTTCCCAGCACTGGCGGAACCAGACACGGTTCATCATACCATAGGATGCGCCGATGTCAAAATCCGTTTCCAGCCCATACCCCGTCATATAAACTCACTTCCCGCAAGGAAGAGCGGGTTTTCCGGCCGAATCCGTGCGCGCAACCTGCGGCAGGAGAGACGCCGCTGTCAAAATATCCGGCTCACACAGGGCACTGCCTGCAGCCCGGCTTGCAGACCGCCGCACTGTTCGTCGCACAGGCGCCGCAGGCATCCTGTCCCGATGCCGACGCGCTGCCGTCCGTGACGCCCTCTTCATTCAGTTTTCCGATCATCTCCGACATCGTTCTCCAGCCGAGCACGGCGCACTTCACACGGGCCGGCATATGCGATATATCCTGCAGGGAAGCCGCCTCATCAAGAGATTCGATCTGCTCCTTTGTCGCCGTCCCCTTGATCATGCCCATGAAGTTCTGCGCCTGCTGCAGTGCCTGATCCTTGCTCATGCCGATGATCTGATCGCACATGATATCCGCAGAAGCCTGCGAGATGGCGCATCCGCTCCCATTGAATGCCGCATCCTCGATCACGCCGTCCTTAATCTGCAGCTGAAGATTGATGTCATCCCCGCAGCTCGGATTCACGCCCTCCAGTACCATCGTCGGGCTGGCAAGATCCTTCTTGTGCGTCGGGTGAAGATTATGCTCGTTCACAATTTCTCTGTACAATGACTTCAGTTCCATACTGCCTCCATAAAGTCCTCCGGACTTCTCCGTCTGCCGCGCTGCTTAAAGCCCCGGCTGCTGATCAGCGTCTTTCGTGCCCTGCGGAAAATTCGCGGGCTTCTCCTTCGCCTTCGATACGCAGCAGGGCAGGATAAAATATTCCACATTCCGCCCTGTCCGGCTCAATAGCCCATCCATCCGCGGACCTTTCCAATCGCCTTGACAAACCGGTCCACCTCTTCCTCCGTATTATAGAAATACAGACTCGCTCTCGCCGTGGAGGATACGCCGAGGTGCTTCATCAGCGGCTGCGCACAATGATGTCCCGCGCGGATGCAGATGTGCTCCGAATCAAGAATGGACGCGACGTCATGGGGATGCACGCCCTCGATGTTGAAGGTGACAATGCCGCAGTGGCGGTCCGGATCCGGATTGCCGTACACCGTGACCTCCGGCAGCTCCGCGAGCTCTCCCATCAGGCGTCTCGTCAGCATCCTCTCCTGGTTCATGATGTCATCCCAGCCGATCTTTTTCAGATACCCGATGGCGGCTGCCAGGCCCACCGCGCCGAGTGCGTTCACGGTGCCGGCCTCAAACTTCTCTGGAACCGGCGCAAAGGTGGCGCTGTAGCGATCCACCGATTCAATCATCTCTCCGCCCGTCAGGAAGGGCGGCATATCATTCAGCAGGCCGATCCGGCCGTACAGAGCGCCGATTCCCATGGGTCCCATCAGCTTGTGGCCGGAGAAGGCAAAGAAATCCGCGCCGAGCTCTCTGACGTTTACCGGCATATGCGGCGTGCTCTGCGCGCCGTCGACCAGCACCACCGCGCCCTTGCTGTGGGCAAAATCCGCGATCTCCCGCACCGGGTTGGTGATGCCGAGCACATTGGAGACCTCTGCGAGCGCCACCAGTCTGGTGTGCTCCGTGATCTTCGCGGTGTACTCCTCCTTCGGGATCACGCCGTCCTGCCCGCATTCCAGATAGACCAGTTTTGCGCCGGTCTGTCTCGAGACCATCTGCCAGGGGAGGATATCGGAGTGATGCTCCATCACGGTGATCGCGATCTCATCCCCCTCCTTCAGATTTGCCAGCCCCCAGGAATATGCCACCAGATTGATGGACTCCGTGGTGTTCCGGGTGAAAATGATCTCACAGTCCCGCTCCGCGCCGATGAACTCCGCCACCGTGTGACGGGCATCTTCATAGGCCTCTGTCGCCCGCACGCTCCAATCGTAAAGCCCCCGGAGCGGATTAGCATTGCACTCGTCATTGAAGGCCCGCATCGCATCCATCACCTGGACCGGCCGCTGCGTGGTCGCCGCATTGTCAAAATATATCACATCATTATCACGAAAAATCGGGAAATCCTCTTGAAACCGCGCCATAATATCCTCTCTCCGCGTCTCTGTTCTGTCCTGCCACGGCAGTCTCAGACAGTCCTCTGAAGGAAGCTGCCGATCCGTTCCTGCACCGCACTGTCCGGAATCTCTCTTGTCACCGTGCCGATCCGGGCGTCCACCATCATCTCCTCGGCTGCCCGCTCATCGATGCCGCGCGTGCCAAAATAAAACAGGATATCGTCGGCAAGCCGCCCGATCGAGGAGCCATGCTGTCCCTCCACATCTTCCTCCTCGCAGAGGATCAGCGGCATGGACTTGTTTTCCGCATCCTCCGACAGCATCAGGACATTCTCATTCTCATGCCCGACCGAGCCCGCCGAGCCGTTCCGGAAATCAATCGTGCCGCGCCAGATTTTCCTTGCGCTGTCATACAGAACTCCGTCAAAACTCATGTCGGACTCCGTCTTTCTGCCGCGCTGAACCGCATTGTATGTGATATCAATGCTGCCCTTTCTCCTGGTCAGATAGGCGAGCCGGCTGGTGAAACGGGATTTATCCCCGATTTGTTCCACCTGCGCGCCAGCATATACATCCTCTCCGCCCAACTCCAGCTGATTGAAAATCAGCTCGGCTCCGGTGCCGAGGCTGGCGCCGAGATCATCGGCGTGAAGATACCCCTGCCCCAGCATCTGGACCTTGGAGAGATGAAGCCGCGCGCCATCCTCCAGAATCACCTTCGTGGAAATGCCGGCGAACCCGCCGGCCTCCGGCGCGGAGCTGTAATCCATGATCAGCGTGAGGGACGCATTCTTTCCCACATGAATCAGCTGCTGCGTCACCGCGCAGCTGCTGTCATAAAAGTCGACATGCCAGAGCACCGGTGCCTCCGGCCTTGCTCCCGCTGCGACCTCGAGAAGCTCCGTATCGAGTCCGAGTCCGGCGACAAATCCATCGTAATCTCCGCCAAGTCCGGTTGCAAAACGCTGCGCGTGATAAATCGGCAGCTTGCCTGCCACGATCTTCTCCGGCACCTGCTCGGGCGCCGCATCAAGAATCCTCTGCGCCTCATCCCTGCCGATCCGGCGGTGGCTCACGCCAGCCTCCAGACCCTCCTGTGCCGTATCGATGCCTGCCGCCTGACGGAGCAGATTATCCGCATCCCGGATGACACCATAATTCATCCCCAGCCGGTTCCATGTCAGATCCGGCAGTCTGTTCACTGTAATATTCATATTAATTCCTCGCTGAGGCAAACCCGCGAATGCGGTTTTGCCGAATGCGTCAGCACCGTTGCTGCTGTTTGAAAGTCCTGCATCAGCAGGACTTTCAAACCTATACCCCGTGCCGCGCTCAGCCGTTCTCCATCTCAAGGCGGATCAGATTGTTCATCTCAGCCGCATACTCCAGCGGAAGCTCCTTGCTGACCGGATTGGCAAATCCGGAAACAATCATGGCACGTGCCTCGGACTCAGAAATGCCGCGGCTCATGAGATAGAAGACCGCCTCGTCGCTGATGCGCCCGATTTTGGCTTCATGTCCGACATCCGCCTTATTGGTCTTCACTGTCATGGCAGGGATCGTATCGGAGCGGGACTTCGAATCCAGCATCAGCGATGCGCAGGACACAGAAGCTTTGGCATTCTCCGCGCTCTTTTCGATGACCACGGCACTGCGGTAGGTGCTGATGCCGCCGCTCTTCGAGATCGACTTCGTATCGATGAAGGAAGAGGTATCCTTCCCGATATGGATCATCTTCGCTCCGGTATCCAGATTCTGCCCCTTTCCGGCAAAGGTGATGCCGGTGAACTCGCAGTGCGAATGATCTCCCTTCAGTATGGTGGTCGGATACAGGTAGGAGACATGGGAGCCGAAGGATCCGGAGACCCACTCCATGCGTCCGCCCTCTTCCACCAGGGCGCGCTTCGTGTTCAGGTTGTACATGTTCTTGGACCAGTTCTCGATCGTGGAATAACGCAGTCTCGCATTCTTCTTGACATAAAGCTCCACGCATCCCGCATGCAGATTGGCCACGTTCCATTTCGGTGCAGAGCAGCCCTCGATAAAGTGCAGATCCGCGCCCTCGTCCACAATGATCAGCGTGTGCTCAAACTGACCGGCTCCCTTCGCATTCAGGCGGAAATAAGACTGCAGCGGGATCTCGACGTGAACACCCTTCGGGACATAGACGAAGGAGCCGCCGCTCCAGACCGCGCCGTGCAGCGCCGCAAACTTATGATCCGTCGGAGGTACCAGCTTCATGAAATATTCCTTCACCATGTCGGAATATTCCCCGGTGACCGCCTCCTCAAATCCGGTATAAACCACGCCCTGCTTCGCCACATCCTCCTGCAGGTTGTGATACACCAGCTCTGAATCGTACTGCGCACCGACACCGGCGAGCGATTCCCGTTCTGCCTGCGGAATACCCAGCTTTTCAAAGGTATTCTTGATCTCGTCCGGAACCTCTTTCCAGTCGCCCTTCATGTCTGATTTTGACCGGACATAGGAGGAAATCCGATCCATATCGAGGCCTTCTATAGAAGGCCCCCAGTCCGGCACACTCATCTGGTTGTAGAGATCGAGGCAGTGAAGCCGCCACTCCCGCATCCATGCGGGGTCATGCTTCTCGTCGGAAATCTGCCCGACGATATCCGCCGTCAGTCCCTCTTCCATGCGATAGAAGCCGTGGGACTCATCATCCTTGAAGTCGTAGAGACTCCGGTCGACTTCCTGTATCTTTGCTTTTGCCATAGTTTCTCCCGTGTTCCGCGTGCTGTATCGCACTCACTGCTTCTTTGCCGCAGCAGTCGCCGCCTCGAAGCGCTCAAATCCATGCTCATTGATATCGTCCACCAGCTCCGGTCCGCCGGTATATACCAGCCGCCCCTTCACCAGGACATGCGTGTAATCCACGCTCAGCGCCTCCAGAATGCGGGTGCTGTGCGTGATGACCAGAAGCGCTCCGCCTCTCTTCTTCTGATACTCCTCGATGCCCGCGGAAACAGTGCGGACCGCATCGACATCAAGACCGGAATCCGTTTCATCCAGAATGGCGAACTTCGGGCGCAGCATCAGAAGCTGCAGAATTTCCGCCTTTTTCTTTTCCCCGCCGGACAGTCCCACATTCAGATCCCGCTCTGCAAAGGAGGGATCCATGTGCAGCAGGCGCATCGTCTCCTCCAGTTCCTTCTGGAAGGCAAAAATTTTTACCGGCTTGCCTGTCTTCTGCCGCATCGCGCTGAGCAGGAAAGCGGACAGCGTCAGTCCAGGCACCTCGAGCGGTGTCTGGAAAGAAAGAAACATCCCTCTCTGCGCCCGCTTGTCCGCAGAAAGGCCTGTGATATCCTCTCCGTCGAAGACAATGCTTCCGCCCGTCACATGATAGGCAGGATTTCCCATCAGAGTATATCCGAGCGTGGACTTGCCTGCTCCGTTCGGTCCCATGAGCACATGTGTCTCCCCCGCGTTCACATCAAGAGATACCCCGTGAAGCAGCTCAGTGTCCTCCACGGAAACATTCAGATTCCTTACCTGAAGTAATTGTTCAGCCATTGCTGTTTCCTTTCCTGTAAATCGTTTCTGATTATTTCATCTGTTCGTTCTATGCCGTCTGTTCATATTATACCGTGCTATGCCCTATGCCATGCCATACCGTGCGGATTCCCGCACGCGCCAGCGTTCCAGTTCGGGCGCGGGCCCATTCGGACCTTTTTTCCTCCGGATCGGCAGCCGGTCAGATCGAGTAATCATTGCCGGCCATATCATCGACCTGGTCCAGCAAATCCGCCAGCGTGTAGCTGTCCACATAGTCGCTGATCACCTTGTCGAGTCCCTTCCAGAACGGAAGGACCTCGCACTCACAGGCGCGCGGGCAGAGATTGTCCGGATCGTCCAGGCAGGCCACCGGTGCCAGGGAGCCCTCCATGACACGCAAAATATCGCCCACCCGGTATTCTCCAGGGTCCCGCGCCAGCCGGTAGCCGCCGTTGTTGCCGCGCTGCGACCGGAGAAACCCCGCCTTGGTCAGGGAGGTCACGATTTGCTCCAGATATTTTACCGTAATTCCCTGCCTGGTGGAAATATCCTTGAGTGAAATGTATTCTCCAGTATTGTGCTGCCCGAGATCGAGCATCATGCGGAGCGCATAGCGTCCCTTCGTTGAAATCTTCATGCCTCACTCCATGCCGTATTCCGCGCGGCCCCGTGGGGAAACTGCCCGAACGGGCTTTCCCTCACAATCGCCGTGGGAAGTATGCTATCATAGTACCGATTTTATCCCTACTTATAGTGCAGTTTTGTTGCCGCCGCAACAGGGTTTCGTCATTTCCTATCTGCTTATGGGTATTTAAATTATACCGGATAAATAGGATTTGGCAAGAGAAATCATCAGTCAGATCAGTCAAATAAAAAGACAGCCGGATCATGAAGCCGATCACCCGGACAGACAAGGAAAGACAATATGACTGACATTATGCCATCAAATCAATCCTCCATGACGCCGGAGCAGGCCGCTCATGCGCGGCGCGGGATAGAGCGTCGGATGAGACGGGCCGCCGCCCTGGCCGCCGCGCAGGAAAAGCAGCGCCGCACAGACGAGCTTTTTATGCGCAAGGCCCTGGATCAGGCCCGGCGCGCCGCTGCCCTCGGCGAGGTGCCCATCGGCTGTGTCATCGTGAAGGACGGCCGGATCATCGCGCGCGCCTGTAACCGGCGCAACACAGATCACTCCGCCCTCTCCCATGCCGAGATCTCCGCCATCCGGAAGGCCTGCCGCAGGCTGGAGGACTGGCGCCTCACCGGCTGCACTCTGTATGTGACGCTCGAGCCCTGCCCGATGTGTGCCGGCGCCTGCGTTCAGTCCCGCATCGACCGGGTGGTGATCGGCGCTGCCAGCCCGAAATCGGGCTGCGGCGGTTCTCTGCTCAATCTCCTGCAGAATCCGGACTTCAATCATCGATGCGAGGTCACCGAGGGCATTCTGCAGGAAGAATGCAGCGGCATCCTCAGCACCTTTTTCCAGACGCTGCGAAACAATCGCCCCGTGTGACGGAAATCCACACTCATGCCAGGGCCGCCCTTCGCTTCGGGCTTTGGGCCGACAACCGGATCCCGTTTTACAATTGGAAAGTCAGGTATCACTGATTTGACACAGAAACAACCTTGCCTTTTTTCTACATTCTCTGACCGCAGCTCTGCTGACCGGTCCGGCATCTGGTCCTCCGGCGGTCTTTTTGATCTCTCCTGCTGCCGGCTCTGTCCGCGGGAATGCGGTGTGAACCGTGCCGCAGGACAGACCGGGTACTGCGGCGAGCCGGCTCGGCTCTATGCCGCCCGGGCAGCTCTGCTCCAGTGGGAAGAGCCGGTCATCACCGGTCCCTCCGGTTCCGGCGCCGTGTTTTTCTCCGGCTGCAACATGGGCTGCATTTTCTGTCAAAATTATGCCATCGCTCATGCCAGAGCCGGAAGGCCCATCTCTACCGGGCAGCTCGCGGACATTTTCCTGCGTCTCCAGGACGAGCAGCACGCCTCCAACATTAATCTGGTGACACCGTCCCACTATCTTCCCGCCCTTCTCCCCGCCCTTAAGGAGGCAAAATCGCATGGGCTCCACATTCCGGTTGTCTACAATACCTCCGCATATGAAAAGCCGGAGGCGCTGCGCTGTCTGGAGGGGCTGGTGGATATCTATCTGCCGGATCTCAAGTACATTTCCTCCAATCTCTCTTCCAGGTATTCCCGTGCAGCGGATTATTTTGCCGTGGCCAGAGAGGCGATTGCAGAGATGGTGCGCCAGCAGCCGGTTCCCCTGTTTTCTGACGGTTCCCACTCCCTGGATGAAGCGGACGATGCCGACGATCCCGTCATGCTGAAGGGTGTGATTGTGCGCCACCTTGCCCTGCCCGGCGCCGCGGAGGACTCCCGTGCCGTGCTGCGGTACCTGCACGAGACCTACGGCAATCGGATTTTCATCAGCCTGATGAATCAGTATACTCCCATGCCGCAGGTGAAGGATGATCCGCTTCTATCCCGCCGTCTCACCGACGAGGAGTATGAGAACCTGATCGACTATGCGATCGCCATCGGCGTGGAAAACGGCTTCATTCAGGAGGGTCCCACCGCCTCGGAAAGCTTCATTCCAGTCTTCGACGGTACAGGCCTTCCCGGAGAACCCGTTGAGCAGGATACCAGCCGGGACGGCACCCTTTCCGATCCGTGAAGCAGCAGGCCCCAGCGTCTTCCCCGCCATCTCGTGTTCCGCACCAGGTGATGAACGGTCACCTACACGTCTCGTGCTCCACACCAGGTGATGAATGGTCGCCTACACGTCTCGTGCTCCGCACTAGGTGATGAACGGTCGCCAGAAGCCATGATGCAAGCCTGATGGCATCATGGCTCCTGGCGACCGTTTTCATAAAAGCGGCAGCGCGAAATCGCGCTGCCGCTTGCATTCCTTCTCCGGTTTGGGTATAGTATTCAACATCTGCCGTGCTTTCTATGCATGGTGGGGTCCTGATTGCAGTCCGCGGGCGGTTGTGTTGAAGTTTGGGTCTCGCGCAACGGACGTCTGTGAACCGTGTCAGATGGGGAACCAGGCAGCACTAAGCAGAAAGGTCATGTGCCGTGAGGAAGCCTGGCGGAGCCGCCGCTCCGGTACCGGATCAGGATCCTGCCATACACAGAACGACGGCTTTATTATTGTCTGCAGTTGTTTTCTGTTTTTTCTGCAGCTCTCTTGAGTACTAACACACTCTGCGAATACTCTTTGCTTACATCGGTACCCGTCTTTTTATTTCCGCACTTCCCCCGCCTCAATACTCTTCCTTCGTATCAAGATACTTCAGATAACTTGATACCATCAGGGAGATCTTGAAGGTCAGCGCGTCCTCAAAGTTGCGGATATCCAGTCCTGTCAGCTTCTCCAGCTTTTCTATGCGGTACACCAGCGTGTTGCGGTGAACAAACAGCTGGCGGCTGGTCTCCGAGACATTCAGATTGTTCTCAAAGAACGTATTGATCGTGATCAGCGTCTCCTCGTCGATTGACGAAATATCCACATCTCCGAAGATTTCATTCAGGAAAATCCGGCACAGATTGACCGGCAGCTGATAGATCAGCCGGCCGATGCCGAGCGCATTGTAAGAAATAACCCGCTTCTCGGCATAGAATATTTTGCCGACATCCATGGCCATCTTGGCTTCCTTGTAGGATTTTGACAGATCCTTGAGTTCCGTGACGATAGTACCGTAGGAAGCGCGCACCTTCAGCATCGCTTCCGTGTTCAGCATGGACACGGCGACCGTCGCAGCCTCCTCCACCGACGCATAATCGTCCGGCGCATTCACAGCTTTGATCAGAATGACGGAGCTTTCATCGACTGCCGTCAGATAATCACCGCCCTGCGCCGTATACAGACCGCTGAGCAGCTCCGATGCCGTGTTGTCCGTCTCCTCAGAATCCAGATCGGATTCGACGGAAATCTGAATGATCGCACGCGGCACCGAATTGTCTATATGAAGCTTCTTCGCCCTGTTGTAAATATCCACCAGCAGCAGATTATCCAGCAGCAGATTCTGGAAGAAATTATTGCGGTCATATTTTTCCTTGTATGCGACCAGAAGATTCTGAATCTCGCTGACTGCGATCCGCGACACCATCAGCGTATAATCGCTTTCTCCCGTCGCGGCGAGCACATAGGCCGCCTCGCCGTCCTCCTCAATTTTCATCAGGTAGCAGTTGCCGATGATCTGGCTGTCTACGGGCGTCGAGGCAAAACCAGTGATCAGCGCCTGGTCCGGTTCCTTCGCGCCACTGGTCAGCACGACCGGCGCGCCCGTCAGATCCGTCACGCAGAAATCGACTTTCGTGATATTCTTCAGTTCTTCAAGGCTGCTCTTCATTACCTGTGTCGGAATCATTCGTTTTGCCTCCTGATTGCCATTTCAGACAGCCATCCGCCCGGTGCTGCCTGCAATTTTCGCAAATTTGACTATATCATACCATATCCCGGCCTGATTTCTGTAACGAATTTGTCCCTAACAAGCTAAACTTGTTAGGGACAAAAAGGAGACGCCCGAAAGCGTCTCCTCCTCAATTCATGATATGGATGCCACGTCCGGCAAACAACCACGCCCGCATTTTGCATCAGCAGGTAAATGCGATGTTCACACCGGGATCAGTTGGCAATCGCCTGCTCCGTCTCCTTGTCGAAGATGTGCATCTTCTCCAGATCGAACGCGAACTTGATCGTATCGCCCGGGCGAGCCGTGGTGCGGGGATCGACACGAGCCGTGATCGGTGTGTCGCCCAGATCGAAGTACAGGAACACCTCAGCACCCAGAAGCTCGTAGACGTTGACCTTCGCCTCGAACACGCACTTGGAAGTAGCAAGGAACATTTCGGAATCGTCCACATTCTCCGGACGAATACCAAGAACGACATTCTTGCCGTTGTAGTTGCCGTCGATCAGCTTCTTGGCCTTTGCAGGTGGAACCGGAACATCCTTCGTGCCGTCGCCAGTCTTCACGGTCAGGAATGCATCCTGTCCCTGAATCTTGCAGACTGCATCGATAAAGTTCATCTGCGGAGAACCCATGAATCCTGCGACGAACAGGTTGCAAGGGCTGTCATACAGATGCTGCGGCGTATCGACCTGCTGAACCACGCCATCCTTCATGACGACGATTCTGGTGCCCAGGGTCATAGCCTCTGTCTGGTCATGGGTGACATAGATGATCGTGACGCCGAGTCTGCGGTGCAGCTTTGCGATCTCAGTTCTCATCTGAACACGGAGCTTTGCATCCAGGTTGGACAGCGGCTCATCCATCAGGAATACCTTGGGGTGACGGACAATTGCACGGCCCATGGCGACACGCTGTCTCTGACCGCCGGAAAGAGCCTTCGGCTTGCGGTCAAGCAGCTTCTCCAGATCAAGGATCTTGGCGGCCTCGCGGACCTGCTTGTCGATCTGATCCTTCGGCACCTTGCGGAGCTTAAGGCCGAATGCCATGTTATCATACACGGTCATGTGCGGATACAGAGCGTAGTTCTGGAAGACCATGGCGATATCTCTGTCCTTGGGCTCGACATCGTTCATCACCTTGCCATCGATCTTGAGGGTTCCGGATGTGATATCCTCCAGACCTGCGATCATACGAAGTGTGGTTGATTTTCCGCAGCCGGAAGGTCCGACGAAAATAATAAATTCCTTATCTGCAATTTCCAGGTTGAAATCCTTGACGGCCTTGAATCCATTCGGATATGTCTTGCAGATGTGTTCCAGAGATAAGCTTGCCATTCCTGATTCTCCTCCACTTGTAATAGTTTGCAGCAGATGCGCGGCTCCCCTGCCATTACTGGCTCCCGCGCATTTCTAACGCTGAGAAAAGTATAAAATAGCGCCAGAATGATTGCCATCACCGATTTCCACAAAGATTCTGCCGCCTTTGTGGGCAATCTTCTGTAAAAAGAAGCGGCCAGCCCTTTTCATCGGAATAATGCCGAAGGCTGACCGTTCTTTTTCGTCATGTTGCCTATTTTGTATTCTTTTCCTGTTCCTTCTCCAATTCCTGATCAATGGCGGCGCGCTGCGCCTCGATATCCTCCATGCTCAGGACAGAGGCACCTCCCACCGGAGGCTCCTCCGGCTGCGGCTCGTCGCGCAGCGCCTCCGGCATCGCATCCGGGTCTGCCGCCTCCTCCTTCGGCTCAAACCGCTGGAAGAACGGGCTGAAGAGTTTTGCCTGTCCATAAGCCGGCCCCGCCAGACCGAACATGATGAGGAGCGGCATCAGCTTATCTCCGGCAAAATACAGCAGAAGCAGCGGGATCAGAGACAGCCCGACCATGCCGAGCGTGCGCGGGAACGCCGCCACGGTCATGATCATCGCATTCCGGATCGTGCCGCCGACGGTGTTAACGAACCGGGACTCCACCGGGAACACCCACAGGAAAATGCACCACAGCAGAAACAGCACCACCAGAATCAGGTAATTCATCCACGTCGGAAACAGGCTGTTCTTATCATGTAGCAGCATATAGATGTCGTAGAACGCGAAGACAAAAAACACCAGAAAAATCGCCCAGATGGCGACGGACTGTCCGAAATTGTCCCGGTACGATTTGAAGTAGCTCCGGATAATGTAGCTGTCCTCATTCCGGACCATCTTGAGGCTGATGTAGTACATGGCGGTCAGCGCCGGTCCGACCGGCAGGGCCGCCACAAACAGCGCCGCCATCACCAGCAGCCCCGGTGCCTGACCGAGCGAACCGATGCCGACGATCACCAGCACCAGCGGCACGAACGAAATCAACGTCAGAAGATTGACAATCATGACATCGGCGATGCGGCCAAGCGCCTGCATCACCGGATTATCCAGATTAAACAGCTTATCCATTGAATTGTTTACTCCCTGCTTCCGCGGAATCCAGGCTCCGCATTGTTATTGGTATCATTGTATCCCACCCGGGCAGACATCTACAGCCTTACGAATGTAAAGATTTTCTGAACTTTTCCCCAGGGTCCTCCGCCGCTGCTCGAAACAGACCGCGGAAGCTCCATACCTCTTTCAGCGCCATAGACCGGCAGCCAGAGCAGCTGCTGCGCTCCGTCCGTATCAGGCCCGGCAGCCGCAGCTTCGCTCAGAACGGCAGAAGTCCTTTTATTCTGGCAAACAGATTGTCAAAAAAGGCTCCCACCGCCTCCTTTGCCTTCTCCTGTGCCGTCTTTTTCACAGATTCCGCCGCCTCTCCGATCTTCTGGTCAGCGGCGCTCTTTGCGCTCTCCCCGGCTTCCGCAATCGACTGCTGCAGGGCCGATCCTGCGGCGCGGATGCCTTCTGCAGGGGAATCGTCCGCAGAGGATGCGGTCTGTCCATCCCCGGCGCCCTCCGCCGTCATCTCAGCGGTTCCGGATGGGTCCGTATCCGCTTCCGCCGCCTCCGTGCTGCCTGTGTCCCCCGATTCCGCGCCGGCGCCGGTATCTTCCCCGGGTTCTTCGCCGGTATGGCTTATCAGTTCCTGCACATCCGCCAGCACAGCGTCCGGCGTAATGCCCAGAGTCCGGAGACGGTCAAGTGCCTCGCGAAGATACGCCTTCTGCTGCTCCAGGGCTGCGGATTTGTCAGCCTTCCCTGCCGCACCCTGTCCCTGCTCCTGATCTACCGTGTTCGCGGAATCATCAGCTGTCTCCGCAGCATTCTGCGGCTGCTCCTGCTGTGCCGCCGCATCTGGGCCGCTCTCGTTCAGCTTCCGCAGGCCATCCAGCCCCTTCGCTCTGGCTGCGGTGGGCAGGGAAGCCGCCAGCAGCAGCGGCAGCAGAATGCCTGCTGCCGTGAAACGGATACGCCGCCCGGAAGCAGTTTGTCTGCCGGCCGCTGTTCGCTTTTTCCCTTCTTTTCTCTCTCGCATCGCCGCGGCTGCTCCCATCACACGCTTCGGATCATCACTGGGATGCCCGCGAAGCATGCTGCTTCATCCAATCCAGCAGATACTCATACGTTTCCAGACGATTGTCCTCGTTCAAAATTTCATGGCGGCATCCGTCCACCAGTTTCACCATAACATCCGTCATGCCCTCCTCCCGGGTAAAGCTGTCCGCAACGCTCTTCACCTGCTCCCCGTAACCGCCCACCGGGTCCTCGCTGCCGGAAATAAACAGCACCGGCAGGTCCTTCGGCATGCGGTCAAGGTTCTCCCTGACATACAGCCGCTGAATCAGCTCAAACATCGTCTCAAACCCGTTCAGCGTAAAGGTGTATCCGCAAAGCGGGTCCGCGATATACCGGCTGACATTCTCCCTGTTCACAGACAGCCAGTCAAACGGTGTCTCCGCTGCCGGGATGCGCTTGTTATAGCTGGAAAACGCGAGATGATCGATCATCCGGGCGATGTGATGGCTGCCGTAAATTTTCTCCTGGAATGCAGCCAGGCTGCCGGAAACATCCAGCACCTTTTTCGGCGTCATGCCTGTGCCCATGATGATGGCACCGTCGATGCCGCTGCCATACCGGAAGAGGTAATTGCGGGCGATGAAGGAACCCATACTGTGTCCCAGGATAAAATATGGAACCCCGGGATACTGGTCCTGTACCGTCTTTTTCAGCCGGTGTACATCGCGCACCACGACGGTCGCGGGATCCTGTTCACAGAAAAATCCGAGTTCCTCCGGCTTCTGCGCCGTCTTCCCATGTCCCAGATGGTCCTCGCCGCACACGAGGATATTCCGCTCCGTCAGCCACCGGGCGAACGGCTCATACCGTTCCACATACTCCGCCATCCCGTGAATGATCTGCAGAATCGTCGCTGGCTGGCTTTGCCCCGCTGCCACGCCGTCCGGTATCCATTTCACACAATGAACCGGTGTTTCCTTCCCGTCCCGGGAAGAAATCGTAAACTCCTCCTTCTTCATTCTGGTTCCCCCATTTCCAAAATGTTCCGTTTCTGCTTCCTGCCGGTCAGACCTCACACTCACATGAATTCTCCCGGCAGGTTCCCGTCCGGCGCACGCCCCCGCCGCCGGTCCTGTCTTATTCTTTCTTTTCTGTCTCTCAGGAAATACCGGCCCCATCCGGTATCTCCTGCCTGTCCACGGTCATGAGCGACACATTGCCGTCCGCGTCCTCTGCGCTGAGAATCATGCCCTCCGACTTCAGCCCCGCGAGCACAGCCGGCTTCAGATTCGTGATGACCATCACCTTCTTGCCGACCATTTCCTCCGGCTCATACCAGTGATGAAGCCCCGTGCAGATCTGACGCACTTCATTCCCGATCCTGACCTGGCAGCAGAGCAGCTTCTTACTCTTTTTCACCGCCTCGCACTGGATCACCGTGCCGACCTGAAACTGCAGCTTTGCAAAATCCTCAATGGAGACCTCCGGCTTTCCGCTGTCCTCAGCCGCATGGCCCGCTTCGTTCTTTCCTGCGCCGCTTCCGGCGCCGTCCGCTTCCGCGCCGCCGTGCTTTCCGACATCGGCTGCTTCCGCGCTGCCGCGCTTCCCGGTACCGGCAGCCGGCTCCGCCGCGCCGTCCTTCTTGGCGTCGCCCGCCCTGGCCGTGTTGATGCCGGCCGCCGCCAGATTGCGTCTTGCCTTCTCCTGGTGCTCCAGGAATTCCTTCTTCTGCTTCTCCTGAATCACCGCCGCCTTATCCAGAATTTCCTTCTTGTCAAGGCGCGCGAAGAGGATCTCCGGCTCCGCCGTCACCCGGCCGCCGTCCGGATACAGGCCGAACTGCCCGAGCGTATCAAACAGGCGCGGCGCCGTGCCAAGCTGCTTCTGAATCCGGTCCGCCGTCGTCGGCAGGAACGGTGCGAGCAGGGACGTCGCCATGCTGATGCCTTCTGTCAGGTTATAGAGAACCGTCGCGAGTCGGTCCTGTTTTGTCGGATCCTTCGCAAGATTCCAGGGCTCCGTCTCATCAATATATTTGTTGAGGCGCTTATAGACGGTGAAGATCTCTGTCAGAGCATCCGCCACGCGGAGCTCCTCCATATCCTCCTCCACCTTCGCATAAGCGCCGGTGCAGACTTCCTTCAGCTCCGCGTCGACCGGCTCGTCCGCATGGCGGTTCTCCACCACGCCGTCAAAATACTTGTTGCTCATGGAGACTGTGCGCTTCACCAGATTGCCAAGCACATTCGCCAGATCAGAGTTGGTCCGCTCGACCATCAGCTCCCATGTGATGACGCCGTCGTTCTCATAGGGCATTTCGTGCAGCACAAAATAACGGACCGCATCGAGCCCGAAAATGTCCACCAGATCATCCGCGTAGATGACATTTCCCTTGGACTTGCTCATCTTCTCGCCGCCCTGCAGCAGCCACGGGTGACCGAACACCTGCTTCGGCAGAGGCTCTCCCAGCGCCATCAGGAAGATGGGCCAGTAAATCGTGTGGAACCGGATGATATCCTTCCCGATCAGGTGAAGATCCGCAGGCCACTCCTTGTGATAGAGACTGCTGCTGTTTCCATCCGCGTCATATCCAATGCCTGTGATGTAGTTGCACAGTGCGTCAAGCCAGACATACACGACATGACCCGGATCAAAATCCACCGGGATCCCCCACTTGAAGCTCGTTCTCGACACACACAGGTCCTGCAGGCCGGGAAGCAGGAAATTATTCATCATCTCATTCCTGCGGGAGACCGGCTGGATAAACTCCGGGTGGGTGTTGATATAGTCGATGAGTTGCGGTGCATACTTGCTCATCCGGAAGAAATAGGCCTCCTCCTTCTCCGGATGCACCTCCCCGCCGCACACCGGGCACCGCCCGTCCGCGGTCAGCTGAGACTTCGTGTAGAAGGATTCGCACTCCGTGCAGTAAAGTCCGTCGTAATGTCCCTTGTAGATATCCCCCTGCTGATAAAGACGGCGAAAGATTTTCTGGATCTGAACCACATGGTCCTCATCCGTGGTGCGGATGAACCGGTCATAGCTCGTGCCCATCAGATCCCAGATGCGGCGGATCTCCGCGCTGGTCTTGTCTACAAACTCCTTCGGGCTCATGCCCTCCTCGATGGCACGCTGCTCGATCTTCTGCCCGTGCTCGTCGGATCCGGTCTGGAACCAGACATCATAACCGTCCGCGCGCTTATACCTTGCGATCGCATCCGCCAGAACCGCCTCGTAAGTGTTGCCGATGTGCGGCTTGCCGGAGGTATAGGCGATAGCTGTGGTGATATAGTATTTTCCCTTGCTCTGCATAGATCAGTTGTCCTTTCTGTGGAGCGGACGCTCATGCTGCGTCCGTTTCCACGGCACACGCTCCCCCTGCATCCCACAGAGTGCGTGCGGTAAAATCAGTATGTCAGCACCTCGCAGCCGTCCTCCGTGACGACGACCTGCACCTCGCGCTGTGCCGACGGCCTGCCGTCCCGGGTATAGATGCCCCAGCCGTCGCTGTCGTCCTGATAAATTTCATCCGTGCCTGCATTGACCATGGGCTCGATCGTGAAACACAGCCCGGGTACCATCAGCATTTCCGTGCCGGGCTTTGACACATAGCTGACGTATGGATCCTCATGGAATTCCAGACCGCAGCCGTGTCCGCCGATCTCCTTCACCACGCTGAATCCATTCTCCAGGGCGTGCTGATGCACCGCATTGCCCATGTCGCCGAGGAATGTCCACGGCTTCACCATGCGGATGCCGATGTCCACGCACTCGTTGGTGACCCGGACGAGCTTCTTCTTCTCGTCGTCGACCTCGCCGATGCAGAACATCCGCGACGAATCCGAGAAAAATCCGTTCAGAATCGTGCTGCAGTCCACGTTGACGATGTCGCCCTCCCGCAGGACCACCTTGTCCGACGGAATGCCGTGACAGACCTGCTCGTTGATGGAGGTGCACACACTCTTCGGATATCCCTCGTAGTGCAGATCCGCCGGAATGCCGCCCATCTTCACCGTCGTGTTGTAGACGATGTCGTCAATCTCCTGCGTCGTCATGCCCTCGTGTATCTTCTCCGCGATCTCATCGAGCACGGCGATATTGATCTTCGCACTCTCCCGGATGCCCTGAATCTGGGCCGGCGTCTTGATCAGCGAGCGGTCCGGCACCTCCGCCCCCTGCATCTCGAATTCATGAATCTTCTCGTCAAAATCCATGTGGCAGTTCTTGTACTTTTTGCCGCTTCCGCACCAGCACGGTTCGTTGCGGTCCAGCTTCTTGTCTGTAAATCTGATCAAAATCTGTCCTTCCTGGAACAGCCCGGTTTTTCCCCTGCTCTGCCTTCCTTTTGCCGGGCGCATCCGGGACAAGTATACTGTTTCCCGGGATGCTCTGCAATGCCGCAAGGATCTCAGGCCTCTTCCCCGCGGAGCTTCTGAATGAAAAACCGGGTGTTCTCTTCCACATTGCCGTGGTATACCGCTGACCCCGCCACGATGACGTTGGCGCCCGCACGGAGAATCGTTCCGATATTGTCCCGGGTCACACCGCCGTCGATCTCAATGTCTATGTTCCTTCCTCTGCGGGTCATCAGCTCCCTCGCCTCCCGGATCTTCGGCAGCATATCCGCGATGAACTTCTGCCCGCCAAAGCCCGGCTCGACCGTCATGACAAGCAGCATGTCGATCCGGTCCAGATAGGGAATCACCTGTGCGATGGGTGTGGACGGCTTGAGCGCGATGCCCGCCTTCTTCCCGCTCTCCTGAATCGCCGCGATCACCGCGCCGGGATCGGACGCCGCCTCGATGTGAAACGTGATCATATCCGCGCCGCAGTCCGCGATGGTGCGGACAAACCGGATCGGATCCGTCACCATCAGATGAACGTCCAGAAACAGGTCCGTCCCCTTCCGGATACTGCGGATCTCCGGCATGCCGAGCGAAATCTGCGGCACAAAGGTTCCGTCCATCACATCGACATGCACCCAGCGGGCGCCGCCCTGCTTGGTCTCCGCGATCTGTTCTCCGAGGCAGGTAAAATCTGCTGCCAGAATGGATGGCGATAGAATATTCATATTACATTGCACCTCTTATCCCACGCGCTGTGCTGCCGGTTGCGGCAGCTGCCTTTTGCTGTATCCGTCATGTCAATGCCCCAAACAGATTTGTGCAGGGTCTCTCACCAAATATACCGCACGCCCGCTTCAAATCGGGCAGGGCAGATGAAATCTGCCCTGCCCAATACAGCTCGCCGCCTTTACAGAAAGGACCTGCAGAAAATCTCCCGCAGGCCCATCATCCCGGGAAAGTCCCGGAGCTTACCCTCTGACGAATGCGGCGACGCTCTTCGCGATGCCCTCGCCGTCCAGTCCGTACTTGTGAATCAGTTCCGCGGCAGTGCCGGACTCACCGAAGCGGTCACGCACACCGATGCGGGTCATTCTTGTCGGGCATTCCTCCGACAGCACCTCGGCAACCGCACCGCCGAGACCGCCGATGATGCTGTGTTCCTCCGCCGTGACGACCTTGCCGGTCTTGGCAGCGGATGCAACCAGCAGGTCCCGGTCGATCGGCTTGATGGTGCAGATATTGATGATCTCCGCGCTGATGCCCTCGCTCTCCAGAATCTTCGCCGCATCGATGGCCGCCGCCACGCAGATGCCAGTGGCGACGATGGTGACATCTCTGCCTTCCTTCACCAGCTGCCCCCTGCCGATCTCAAACTTCATATCCGGATCGTTGAACACCGGAACCGCATAGCGCCCGAAGCGCATATAGACAGGTCCCTCGTAGGCCGCCGCCGCGCGCACGCACGCTCTGGCCTCGACATCATCAGACGGAGACAGGACCACCATGCCCGGAATCACGCGCATCAGCGCGATGTCCTCGAGACACTGGTGTGAGGCACCGTCCTCGCCCACCGTAATGCCGGCATGCGTGGCACCGATTTTGACATTGAGGTGCGGATATCCGATTGAATTGCGGACCTGCTCGTAGGCCCTGCCCGCCGCAAACATCGCGAACGTGGAGGCGAACGGAATCTTTCCGGTCGTAGCAAGTCCGGCTGCGACCGCCATCATATTGCCCTCGGCGATCCCGCAGTCATAGAAGCGGTCCGGGTATTTTGCCGCAAAATATTCTGTTCTGGTAGATGCCTTGAGGTCCGCGTCCAGCACCACGATCTGCGGATATTCCGCGCCGAGCTCCTCCAGAGCGTGGCCGTAGCTCTCACGGGTTGCAATCTTCTTTACGTCTGCCATCACTCTGCCTCCTTTGCAAGCGCCTCGTCAATTCGGGCCAGGTCCGCCATCGCCGTCTGATACTGCTCGTCGTTCGGCGCCTTGCCGTGCCATCCGGCCTGATTCTCCATGTAGGAGACGCCCTTGCCCTTCACGGTCGAGGCAATGATGCAGGTCGGCACGCCCTTCGTCTCGCGGGCCTCGCGGAAGGCTGCGCGGATCTCATCAAAATCATGTCCGTTGATCTTGATGACATGGAAATGGAACGCCTCGAACTTTTTGTCGATCGGCTTCGGGCTGTTGACATCATCGATATTGCCGTCGATCTGCAGATTGTTGTTGTCCACGATCACACAGAGATTGTCGAGATGCTTGTCTCCGGCGAACATGGCCGCCTCCCAGACCTCGCCCTCCTCCAGCTCTCCGTCGCCGAGCAGGGTGTAGGTGCGGTACGAGCGGCCGTCAATTTTGGCAGACAGCGCCATGCCGCAGGCCGCCGAGATGCCCTGGCCGAGCGAGCCGGAGCTCATATCGATGCCGGGCAGATACTGCATGGACGGATGCCCCTGCAGCCGGGAGCCAAGATGGCGGAAGGTCTTCAACTCTTCCACCGGGAAATACCCGCGATTTGCCATCGCCGCATAGAGCGCCGGGCAGGTGTGTCCCTTGGAGAGCACGAACCGGTCCCGGTCCGGATCCTTCGGATTCTTCGGGTCGATATGCATTTCCTCAAAGAACAGGAACGTGTCGATGTCCGCCGCGGACAGCGATCCGCCCGGATGCCCGGCTTTTGCATAATACACAGCGTTGATGATGCCCTTTCGGACCTCATTCGCAGTTTTCCTGAGTTCCAGATTGTCCACTGTGAAATCCTCCTTCAAAGGATGCGTCGGCCGCGCTCCGCAACGTTCCCCGCCGCCTGCCGAAGCGATATCTGCCAGCTCATCTGACTTTAATAAACATAGTTTATCAAAGATTCGTGCTCATGGCGATAGTGATTTTGCTGTTTTCGCCAGTTTTTTCAGTGTTTCTTCTGTCCATAATAGGCATTGGCGCCGTGTTTGCGGTAATAATGCTTGTCCTGCAGATCCTGCGGCGCCGGCTCAACCTTCGGGTTGATCAGCTCCGTGCGGTACGCCATCTTCGCGACCTCCTCGAGCACGACCGCGCTGTGGACCGCATCCACCGGACCGCTTCCCCAGCAGAAGGGGCCGTGGTTCTTGCAGAGGCAGGCAGGAACCGCTGCCGGGTCCTTCCCCAGACGCTCAAATTCGCTGATGATGAGGCGCCCCGTGTTCTCCTCATAGGCCTCCTCGATCTCTTCCTTTGTCAGGCAGCGCAGACACGGGATTGCTCCATAATAATAGTCCGCGTGCGTCGTGCCGTAGCAAGGAATACTCCGTCCGGACTGCGCCCAGCTTGTGGCATAGGAGGAATGCGTGTGGACGATTCCGCCAATTCCTGACCAGGCGCGGTAAAGCTCGAGGTGCGTCGGCGTATCGGAGGAGGGATTGAGATCACCCTCCACGACCTTCCCGTCCAGATTCACAACCACCATTTTGTCGGGGGACAGCTCCTCGTACGGCACCCCGCTCGGCTTAATGACGAAGAGACCGCTCTCCCGGTCAATGCCCGAGACGTTGCCCCAGGTGAACGTGACAAGATTGTATTTTGGCAGAAGCATATTCGCTTCGTAGACCTGTTTCTTCAGCTCTTCCAGC
>ONQW01000089.1 GCA_900320025.1 uncultured Lachnospiraceae bacterium | reverse complement strand
TCGAGGCGACGGGATTCGAACCCACGACCTCTGCGTCCCGAACGCAGCGCTCTACCAAACTGAGCCACGCCTCGATATATTGGGAAGACGACGTTTCCGCCATCAGCAAGGGTTATAATACTATACCCAGCACTGAAAAGTCAATGAGAATTTTCATATGTCCCCGACAGTTATAAGAGAGCTGGGAACGTTGTTAAGTTAAAAGGAGCCGACATATCTGCCGACTCCTTACGCTCTAAAAAGTATTTGGCAGGCGTCGCCGCTCCTGCATCTCTTTTAGCCCGTAAAGGCGCGTGGTTGCAACGAAATTTACCACCTCAAATACTTTTTAGTTCTCTTGTTTCCATATATGATAGCAAAATCAGGTATTTGTCAATGAGAATTTTCATATGTCCCCGCCAGCGCGCCGAAGTCAATGAGAATTTTCATATGTCCCCGCCAGCGCGCCGAAGACGACAAAGTTCTGGGTATGCGCCGTGCCGTAGCAGGTGGACAGCGTGAGGATCGGCGGGTACTGGCTGAAATCATCCTTGTATGTGTCAGTCTCCGGGCGGTACTGCGAGAGGTTCTGCGCATGCTTCACATACGGGCCGTATCCGTCCCTTCCGCTGAAATTCCGGTAGAGGTCGTCGTTCACGGAACAGACAGAGTAGGAGAAGATATGGTATTTCCGCACGGTGTCCTTCGTATACAGGTAGATATACGGATCGGCGTCACACAGTCCCTCCTCCCGGGAGAACCGCTTCAGACTTCCGAACATCGTCTCGTTCTTCATATTGTGGCCGAAGATGAACGTGTTCAGATCGGAGAAATCCGCTGATGCCTCCTTGTCGAGGAAAATGCTGCCGCACGGATTCTGCTCCCCCGAGAACGTGCGGTGGAGATACTCCGCATTGTCGTGGCTGTGCGCCACCGGATAATAAAGATCAAGCGCCGGGACATAGAGTACGCCGACAAAATCCGCATTCGTCTTCTCGAGCTTGTCAAAATCAATGGCCAGCGCCGGGTATTCCTCCGTCTTGTCCTGATCCCCGGCTTCATCGTCAGCCGCGGCATCTTCCGTCGCCCCTGCTGCCGCAGTCTCCTCCGGAGTCTTCTCCGGAGTCTCCTCCACTGTGATCGCGGCGTTCACCGCCGCATAGTCGCTCTCACCCTTTTTGTATGTCAGAAAATCGCGGAGAAACAACCCGCCCGACACAAGGAAGACAATCAGAAGTGCAGCGAAAATCAGGCGGGAAACGATCTCCCTCCCGCCGTTTTTCCTTTTATTTTTGTTGTCGGAGCCTTCTGCCATATCCTCTTTGTTTCCTTATTTTTTCTTCAGCTTATGATAAATGTAGCGCACCGTCAGGAGCGTGCTGCAGACCAGCGCAAACGCATAGCCCGCAAATCCCAGAAGCGGAATGCCGAACACCTTCGGCGTCATATCCGTCACACAAATAATGCTGGACGACACAAGCAATGCCGCAATGCAGACGCCGATCACGATATTCCGGACGGAGGAGAACACGACAAAACTCAGATCCTCGCTGGAATGCAGGTCGATATTCACCGTGGACTGTCCTTCCAGATATTCCTTCAGGGCATCCGTCATCAGCGCCGGGATCTCCGCTCCCTTTCTGGCGGAGCGGTACAGCATCCTCGCATTCTTGTCCCATTCCTTCTTCCAGTCGACATGCTGCAGCAGATCGTCCGTGTAGCGCGTCGCCGCGATCTGCATCATATTGATGTCAGGACTGATTTTGGCCAGAACACCCTCGACATGGGTCAGGCCCCGGCAGAGCATCGTCACGCCGTGCGGCAGACGAATTTTGTTTGCCTTCATGATCTCCATGAGAGCCTGCAGCGCTTCCGCGATATCGAGCGTCCCCATGGAAGCGGACCCATATTCCGCCAGAAACTTTTTCAGGTCCTGATAGAGCTGTCCACGGTCCGGTCTTCCGCGGAAATCTCCGATCTCCAGCACCGCATTTTCGACCATGGTCACATCATGCAGCGCGATGCCCTGGACACCTCTGGCCATCGTCCGGCGGTCCTTCTCCGTGAGGCGGCCCATCATACCCATGTCGATCCAGACAATTTTGCCGTCCGCCACCTTCACATTGCCCGGGTGCGGATCCGCGTGAAAGAAACCGTCGTCCATCACCTGCTTGATGAAGTTGTTGACGAATTTTGTTCCGACCTCATCGAGATCGTAGCCCTGCGCGCGGAGCGAATCCACGTCGTCGATCGGCACGCCGCCGATATAATCCATGACCAGAACGCGGCTGGTGCTGAACTCGTGGTACACCTTCGGCTCCGTCACATAGACGACGTCCCGGTTGTTGCGGGCAAATTCCTCCATGTTGGCCGCTTCCTTGAGGAAATCCATCTCCTCCTGCGCCACGGCCCACATCTCATCGAGCACCATGTCGAGATCAACCAGGTTCCGGAAATCCCCTACCGGCGGCATCAGCTTCACAAGCCGGTGCAGCAGCCCGATATCCCGGGCCATCGTATCATAGATGCCCTTCCGCTGCACCTTGACGATGACATCCTCGCCGGTCCGGAGCTTTGCCCGGTGCACCTGCGCGATGGAAGCCGAGCCGAGCGGTTCCTTCTCAATCGACTCGAATACCTCCCGCCAGTCCTGCCGGTAGGAATGGTCAATCACATCCTCGACCACCTCGAACGGCATCGGTGTGACATCCGAGTTCAGCTTCATCAGCTCGTCGCAGTACGCCTTCGGCAAAATATCCGAATGCAGCGACATGATCTGTCCGAGCTTGATATACGTCGGCCCGAGCTCCTCCAGAATGACCCGGAGTTTCTCCGGCGTGACGCCGCGTGTAATCCGGTTCCGGTGCAGCACCTCCCGAATCTCGCGGAAACGCTGAGAATTTTCCTCCTTCTCCTGCCTGTCACGCTTCCTCCGGGTCTCTTCTGCATTTGATTTTGTTTTGCCGGGTCCGGCCTGCTCTGCCATTTGCCCCTTCCTGTCGTCCATCCAGCCTCTGTGCAGCGTTTCCATATCCGCGCCGCACCCTTGTCCACTTCCCTTCCGGGTCAGTTTCCGCCGTCTTCCTTCGGCGTGTCTTCTTCCGCCGTACCGGCGCTCTCCGCCGTGCTGTCCTTCGCTCCGGTCTCTGTTTTATCCAGCGAATCGATCACCTTTTTCACCGCCGCGATCTGATCCGCAGACAGCTTCGACATGACATCAATGATGTCCTTCGCCGCCTTCGCCGCGTCGTCGATCACCTCTGTCGCGGTCGAATCCACCGTGCGGCTCTCGTCCTCCTTCGACGCTTGTTTTGCCGCAGCGCTTTCCCTTGCGCGCGCTGCCGCATCTCTGAATTCCTGCTTCTGCTTCTCCGCGGCTTCCTTCACGTTGTGCTTGAGTTCCTGGTTCATCGCCCTGCCCTGATCCACCGTGATCTCGCCCTTCTTCACCAGCTGATCAACAATCTGCGACGTCTTCTCATACGTAATCGCACCCGCGCCAACCGCGGCAAGAGCCAGCTTCTTGAATCCATCAGTCAAATCCATACCAACACCTCCCAACATTTCCAGCAAGAAGTTTCCAACTGCCCCCGCAAGACAGCCCATTCACCGGCCGCCTATACTGCTATTATAAGAGAAACGCCACTTCTTGTAACCCGTCAATCCATGGCAGCTGTTACACCTTACCAACCCTGTAATCATCCCAGCGCCGCAAGCTTCGGCACAAAAATCATCAGACCAATCACTGCAGCAAAAATCGCCGAAACCAGAACCGCCCCCGCGGCCGCGTCCTTTGCCTTCCCCGCCAGCGGCTTCCACTCCTGCGTGACCAGATCCACCACAGCCTCCAGCGCCGTGTTCACCAGCTCCAGACTGATCACCTGCCCGAACAGAATAAAACAGATCATCCACTCCATCTTCGACAGCCCGAGCCACAGCCCGAACACCACCACCAGTGCCGCCACCGCACAGTGAATCTTGATATTCCGCTCCGACCGTATCGTTGCCCAGATCCCGCGAAACGCATACCCGAAACTCTTATACAACGGATCCTTCATACCATCCACCTCCCGGAAAAAATTGTCCCTAACGAGTTTAGCTTGTTTGGTACAAAAATTGTACCAAACAAGCTAAACTCGTTAGGGACAATATCACACGAGCTCCACGCCTGCACTTTTCAGTGCCTTCTGGATTTCCTGGTTCGGCAGGCGGTCCGAGATAATGCCGTTGACATCATCGAAGTGGGCGAATTTGTAGCACTCGTTGTAATAAAATTTTTCGCTCTCCATGACCACATATTTGTGGCGGCTCGCGTCGATGGCCGCCTTCTTGGTCAGGCCGTCTTCAGCGCCAAGGGTGGTAATCGTGCTGTCCGTGATGTCGATTCCGCAGCTGCCGATAAAGGCCTGGTCAAAGCTGTACTGCCCGATGGCCGCTGCCGCCGCGATGCCCATGAACCCGTTGATGGTGCGGTACATGGTCCCGCCGGTCCCGACCGCCGTGATCGTGTTTCCGGAAGCCAGCACCTGCAGAATGTCGATCATGTTGCTGACGACATACAGCCTTTTCCGCTGTTCCACAAGCCTCTGTGCGAGCATGATATTCGTTGTGGAAATATCGAGGAAAATGGTCTCGCCCTCCCGGATCATGGAAGCCGCCTTGTCCGCAATGACCTTCTTCTCCTCCACATGGATCATCCTGCGGTCGATGACATCCCGCTGAAGCGGATAGTCCTGCGACAGGATCGCACCGCCGTACGTCCGTTTGAGTCTCCCCTCATTTTCGAGTATTCTGAGGTCCTTGCGGATGCAGTCCTCGGTCACGTTGTACGTCCCCGCCAGGCTCTTGACAGTCACCTTCCCGTACTCATTCAGTTCCTGCAAAATACGTTGATGCCGCTCCTGAATAAACATACTCCCCGCTCCCATCCGGCCTGCAGCCCCATTTCCATGATCAAGAAATGCAGCAGTCCCCGCCGCCACGACTCCTTTATTTCTTCATCTCATCATTCCGCCAGCACCAGCGCCCATCTCCACCCGGATCCTTTTCCGCAGCCTCAGTCCGTAATCTCCGCCTCCGTCACCTCACTGCAGTCAAGGCAGGCCCGCAGCAGCGTCATGCCCTGCTGCCGCTTTTCCTCTTCCCCGCTCTCCAGCATGTCCGCAATTTCTCCCAGCAGCCGCTGCCTGACGCCGGCCCGGTGAATGTAGCATGGCTCCGGATCATGAAAGTATTCTACACTCTTCTGCAGCATAACCTCTTCCGCAATCGGGAGGTCCATCCATTTACCGGAATAAATGGTCACCCCCTCCGCCAAAATCCGTGCTGTCGCGTTCTGGTGACTTCTGGCGCGATTTCCGTGCAGCATGCTGACACGCTCCTTTCCTTCCTCTTCCGGCTCCGTTTCCTGCGGTTTTCCGGGAGCAATCCCATCCGGGCTTCACATCCCAGCCACCGCTTTCAACAGTTCCCTTGTCTTTTCCAGAGAAACTGCATCATACAGACATGCGCCGTCTCCCTCCAGATAGCCGTAGGAAACCTTCTCTCCCTGCGCCGTGCGGTCCGTCCGCCACTCCCGGCAGGAGCTGTGAATCTGCCGGACGCCCGTCTCCCGGATGAGACGGGCAGCATTCTCCGGCGTGACGCCGCTGCCCGCAAGGATCTGGATGCGGTCCCCGAAGTCTTCGACGAGATGATGAATTCTGCCGCTTCCGTCCGGCGCCGTCTCCTCGCCGCCGCTTGTGAGCACGCGGTCCACACCGAGCCGTATGAGGCACTCCATCGCCTCGTCAGAGGCACCGGTGCAGTCGAACGCGCGGTGAAACACCGCCGTTTTCCCATACCGGTGAATCAGTTCTGTCATCTTTGCCGTGCGCTCTTCATCCAGCGTGCGGTCCTGCCGGAGGAACCCAAAGGCAATCCCGTCCGTTCCTGCCCTCAGCAGCTCCTCCGCGTCCCGCAGCATCGCCGCATACTCCGCCTCAGAATAGCAGAATCCTCCGCCACGCGGACGCACCATGGAGATCACCGTAAGATTCGTCGTCTCCTTTGTCAGCTTCAGAGTGCCCAGCCCCGGTGTCAGTCCTCCGAGATACAGAGCGCTGTTCAGCTCGACTCTCCGCGCGCCTCCTCTGTCGGCCTGCAGAGCATCCTCGTAGCCTCCGCAGCAAATCTCCGCCGCTATCTCCATTCTCAGCCCCCTTGCCGATTCATCTATTCACGCTGAATTTCTGTGTCGGCGCCGCCGACTCTTACTTCAGTTCCACCCGGATCACATAATCCACCGGATCCGGCAGCACCGGGTCCGGTCCGAGATCCGCAAAGCATGTATCCGGATAGTCGCTGTGAACCCAGCTGTGCGATACCGGGATCTCGTACCCGGTATCCACAGCGCGGATCGCCTTCACCTCATCCGGCTTCACGCCGACAAGCGGCAGAGGTCCGATGGTATTCTCATAAATGTGGAAGTACAGGTTCTTCCCGCGCTGCGTAATTCTTCCATACTCCGGCTTCGGCAGCTCCGAGAAGGTACATCCGTAGATGCTCTCCCCGTTCTTCTTCATCCACGCGGCAAACTCCTGCAAAATCTGTACCGACTCCTTCGGGAAATTCCCCCTCGCGTCCGGGCCCACATTCAGAATCATGTTGCCGCCCTTGGACACGCACTCCACCAGCTTTCGGATCAGCAGGGATCCCGGCTTGAAGAGATGATCCGTCCCGCAGTAGCCCCAGTTCCGGTTCATCGTAAAGCAGGACTCCCACGCCATCGGATTTCCCTGCACATCCCGGATCCCTTCCGGTCTCCCCTCGCCCGACACCTCCAGCCGGTTATCGATAATGACATCCGGCTGCAGGGAGCGGACCATCTCAATCAGCTTCGTCGCGCCCCACTTCTCGCCCCGCATATCATCATAGGAAAAATCAAACCACAGCAGATCGATTTTTCCGTAATTGGTGCACAGCTCGCGCACCTGATTGTGGAAGTACTCCACATACCGTTCAAAATGCCGGTTCTCGTTGCCGCATTCCGGATGATTCCGCATCGGCGCGTTTCTGTCCCCATACTGCGGGAAATCAGGATGATGCCAGTCAAGCAGGGAATAATACAGGCCCACCTTCAAGCCCTCGGCGCGCACCGCGTCGACATATTCCCGGATGAGATCGCGGCCGGCCTTCGTGTTGGTCGCCTTGAAGTCAGTGTACTGGCTGTCAAAGAGGCAGAAGCCGTCGTGATGCTTCGCCGTCATCACCACATACTTCATCCCCGCTTCCTTCGCCATCCTCGCCCACTTCCGCGGGTCGTAGTCGACCGGATTAAACTCGTCAAAATACTTCATGTACTCCTCTTCCGGCATCTCCTCGGTGCTCCGGATCCACTCGCCTCTCGCCGGAATGGAGTACAGCCCCCAGTGCAGGAACATCCCGAATCTCGCCTGCGTGAACCACGCCATTCTCTTTTCATACGCCTGTCTGTCAAACTGCCACATACCTTATCCCCTTTTCCTGTCTGCCTGTACCTCTATGCCTTCATCGCGCCCGCCACGCCATTTCATGCAAAAGCGCCCGAGTCCTTATTTCTTCCCTCTATTTTCCGCAGCACCGCCATCATGCCGCCTTCTCATCCCTTCACCGCGCCGACCATCACGCCCTTGACAAAATACTTCTGCACAAACGGATACAGAATCAGCACCGGGAGCGAACCCACGACAATCGTGGAATACTTCAGCAGCTGGGAGAGACCCGCCAGCTCGGATGCCTGTCTCGCATCCGTCAGCATGGTGGGATCGACCTGATTTTGAATCAGAATATCGCGCATCACAATCGTCAGAGGCTGAAGCGTATCGCTCTTGAGGAAGATCATCGCATTGTAGTAGTCATTCCATTTCGCCACACCGTAATACAGCACAAGCACCGCGATGATCGGCTTGCAGAGCGGCCACACGATCCGGATAAAATACTGCCACGGCGTCCCTCCGTCGATCTCCGTCGCCTCGTAAAGCTCGTCCGGAATGGAGTTCACCATATAGGTGCGCGCGATGATCATGTTGTAGGTGCTCATCGCGGTCGGAATGATCATCGCCCAGGGCGAATTGACCAGCCCCAGCTTCATGACCAGAATGTACGTTGGCACCAGTCCGCCGCTGAAATACATCGTGAAGACAAAATATGCGGCGATTTTGTTTCTTGCGACAAATTCCTTCCGGGAGAGCGGATACGCGCAGAACATCGTCATCACAATGTTCACCAGTGTGCCCACCACGGTATAAAAGACGGAATTGCGGATACCCACCATGATCTTCGGGTTCTTGAATACCGCCTTGTACCCCTTCAGCGTGACATCCACCGGCCAGAGCACGACCTTTCCGGAAATCACCGCATCGGGCGAGGAGAAGGAAGCGCTGACAATGTAGATCAGAGGATAGGCGATCGTCACCAGCACAAAGATCATGACGGCATAATCGATGATGGTGAAGACCTTT
>ONQW01000092.1 GCA_900320025.1 uncultured Lachnospiraceae bacterium | reverse complement strand
AGTCCCAGCTTTGACGATTATCAGCTTGGGCTGACTTCGATTTCATTCGGCAAGACGATCGAGGTGGCGGAGTCCTATCTCCCGAAGGATCAGATCTCGGATCTGGCGTCCGCGACCGGGGATGTGCTGCAGCAAAACGCGGCGAAGCAGACATACGAGGTGAAATCGGGAGACACGCTCTCCCAGATTGCGGAAGACTATGGTTTGTCAATGGATGATCTGCTTGCGATGAACCCGAACTATGCCGATGAGAATGCGGTGATCCGAGTGGGCGATCTCATCACCGTCACGGTGCCCCAGTCGAAGCTTCCGATCCGGTATACGAAGCAGGAGTATTACGAAGAGGATTATAACGAGGACACGGTTTACATCGACAACAACAGCTGGTACACGACGAAGACCGAGGTGGTGCAGGAGCCGTCGGCTGGCCACCGGCGCGTCATCGCCGATGTCACCTATGAGGACGATCAGAAGGAAAGCAGCGAGATCGTGAAGGAAGAGGTGACTGTGGCTGCGGTGCCGAAGATTGTGGAGCGCGGCACGCAGACGCCTCCGACGTATGTCTGGCCGGTCTCCGGCGGCTATGTCTCCTCAGGCTTCGGCGCACGGTCGAGGCCGAAGGCGGGCGCGAGCACCTATCACAAGGGCATTGACATCGCCTGCTCCGTGGGTTCGGCGGTAATGGCGTCGAACGGCGGCACGGTTTCGTCCGCCGGCTGGCAGAGCGGATACGGATATGTGGTCTATATCGACCACGGCAACGGTGTGCAGACGCGGTACGGGCATCTGTCCAAAATTCTCGTGCGCGTCGGGGAAACGGTGAAGCAGGGCGAGCGCATCGCGCTGTCCGGCAACACCGGCAATTCGACCGGGCCGCACTGTCACTTTGAGATCCGGATAAACGGCGAGGCGGTAAACCCGCTCAACTATCTGAACTGAGGGGGCGCACTGTGATGCGACCGGGGTTCGTTGACAACCTACGGATTTCAGTTTATCCTTAGTTCGAATTTTGACAAAACAGCAGAAATGAACGAGGCCGACATGGAGTTTTACTCGATCAAGGGAGGCAATCCCCTGTGCGGAGAGGTGGATATCGCGGGCGCCAAGAACGCGGCGCTGCCGATTCTCTCCGCGGCCATTATGACAAATGAAACCGTCCTGGTGGAGAATGTGCCGGATGTGAGCGATATCCGCGCGATTCTCAGTGCCATCGAGAGCATCGGTGCCATCGTTACCCGTGTAGACCGCCACACGTTCCGGATCAACGGATCCCAGATCGTGGACGGCCCGGTCATGGACGAGGCGGTCCGCAAAATCCGCGGCTCCTATTATCTGATCGGTGCGCTGCTCGGGAAGTACCGCCGGGCGGAGGTGACGCTGCCGAAGGGATGCAACATCGGCCTCAGGCCGATCGATCAGCATGTCAAGGGATTCCGCGCACTGGGCGCGGATGTCCGCATTGAGCACGGAATGATCGTCGCGGCGGCTGACGATCTGATCGGCAGCCACATTTATCTCGATGTGGTGTCCGTGGGTGCGACCATCAATATCATGATGGCGGCGAGCCTTGCGAAGGGCATGACGATCATTGAGAACGCGGCGAAGGAGCCGCATGTGGTTGACTGTGCGAACTTCCTCAACAGCATGGGCGCGCAGATCAAGGGCGCGGGGACGGATGTGATCCGCATCCGCGGCGTGGAGAAGCTGCACGGGACGGAATATTCCATCATCCCGGATCAGATTGAGGCCGGGACGTATATGTTTGCGGCGGCGGCGACCCGCGGCGATGTCACAATCCACAATGTCATACCGAAGCATCTGGAGTCGCTGACAGCGAAGCTGGAGGAGATCGGATGCCAGGTGGAGATCTCGGACGACGCGGTCCGGGTGACGGCGAACAAGCGGCTGATCAACACACATGTCAAGACGCTGCCGTATCCGGGATTCCCGACGGATATGCAACCGCAGATCACGGTGATTCTGGGCCTTGCGAACGGTACGAGCATCGTGACGGAGAGCATCTTCGAGAGCCGTTTTAAATATGTGGATGAGCTGACCCGGATGGGGGCGCAGATCAAGGTCGAGGGGAATACCGCGATCGTGACCGGCGTGCCGTATTACACCGGAGCGAATATCACGGCGCCGGACCTGCGGGCCGGGGCCGGGCTGGTCATTGCCGCGCTGGCAGCGGATGGCTGGTCCGAAATTCACGATGTCGTCTATATCGAGAGAGGATACGAGGATTTTCCGGAGAAGCTGCGGTCTCTCGGCGCCGATGTCGTCTATATCGAGAGAGGATACGAGGATTTTCCGGAGAAGCTGCGGTCTCTCGGCGCGGATATCCGGGTGCTCGACACGGATGATCCGGACGCAGAGCGGAAGGCGCATATGAGTCTAGCGGTGTGAAGGACGGATGCCGGAGGGATGAGATACCGTCACCGTACTGTCCCGGCGGGTAATGACTTCAGTGTACAAGACGGATGCCGGAGAAATGAGATACAGAGCCTGATTCGAAAGAAAATCTTTTCAGACAGGTTTCTGTCAGAGTATAATCATTTTGACTAAAGGGAGTAGCTGGCAGCAGATCCGGGAGGAGATGCTGTATCTGTCCTCGTCATGACGGCCATACGGCCCGGGGGCAGATCCTGATCAGGAATATCCAAGCGGCGAGACTTTATCATAGCAAAGGCTGTGGTAAGGTCCCGCCGCTTTTGTATTGGATGGCGGAAAAGCGGACCGGCGGATGAAAGAGGAGGAAATGGCACAATGTTAAAAACGGCAGCGATTATTTTGTTTATCGCCATGTATGTTCTGATGGTGGTGCGGACGGAGTGGCGCACCTGGGCGGCGCTCGGGACAGCGGTGCTGTTCATGATTCTCGGGATCATCCCGATGAATGAGGTGTTCACCGCGATCGATTGGAACGTCATTCTCATGATTTCCGGCACGATGATCGTGGTAGATTATTTTATCGAATCGAAGATGCCGAACCGGATCGCGGATATGCTGCTCGACCGGTCCAAAAACGCCATGATGGTGGCTGTGTACATGTCCCTGTTCGCCGGCGTGGTCTCGGCGTTCATCGACAATGTGGCGACGGTGCTGATGGTGGCGCCGGTCGGCCTTGCGATCTGCCGCAAGCTGAAGATCAATCCGGTGCCGATGATTTTGTCGATCGCGGTCTCCTCCAACCTGCAGGGCGCGGCGACGCTGGTGGGCGATACGACGTCCATCATGCTGGGCGCCTATGCGCACATGGATTTCACCAAATTCTTCTGGATGAACGGAAGGCCGGGCATCTTCTTTGCCGTCGAGCTCGGCGCGCTCGCAACCGTGCCCGTGATTATGTTCTTCTTCCGCAAGGAGAAGGAACCGGTCGCCTGCGAGGAGAAGACCCGCGTCGAGGACTATGCGCCGACTGTTTTTCTCGTGGCGCTGGTGCTCACGCTAATTCTGGCCTCTTTTGTACCGAACAAGCCGGACATCACAAACGGCTGTATCTGCTGCATCTATGCGGTCATCGCGGTTTTCACGCATTTTGCAAAATATCATCATTTCGGCGGCCTGCAGCACGCGATCGAGCAGTTCGACTGGCAGACGATTCTGATGCTGGTCAGTATCTTCATTGTCATCGGCGGCGTCTCGCATGTCGGCGTGATCGATGATCTCGCCGCGTTTATCGCCGGTCTCGGCAGGGGGAATCTGTTCCTGCTCTATACGATTGTGGTATGGATGAGTGTGCTGATCTCCGCCTTCATCGACAACATCCCGTATGTCGCCACCATGCTGCCGGTGCTCCGGAGCATCTGCGCGGGAATGGGAATTGAGCCGTATCTTCTCTACTTCGGCCTGCTGACCGGCGCGACGCTCGGCGGCAACCTGACTCCGGTCGGCGCGTCCGCGAACGTGGCGGCGACCGGCATGCTGAAGAAGGAAGGGTACCAGGTGTCCTTCGGCGATTTCTGCAAAATCGGTGTGCCCTTCACATTGGTGGCGGTGACGGCAGGGTATCTCTTCACCTGGGCGGTCTGGCACTGAGAAATAGCATCGCAGTTGAAACCTGGGGAAGGCCGTTATTCATTTCGGCTGCGAATTTCGACAGAAGGGTGGAAAACGGTCAACGCTGATCTATTCTTCGCATGGATATTTTCCTGAGGATGCCATAATAAGCGCGGAAGAGAAAGAGGCACAGCTTTATGATTCAGGATATTGGCCCGGAAGTATTCCGGAATGAATTCAGCAGGAAAAGAGAACCGGAGGAAGAGGACCGTGTCTTCCTGTTCCGCGGCAGAAACGTGCTCGTCCGCACAGGGATTGAGAGGGCAGGTGAGCGCGGAGCAGGCGGCACAGATGCTTCGGTACAGATAGGTATGCCTGCTGACTGTGCCGCAGGCGCAGAAAGTATCCGCGCGGACAATGTACAGGAACAGTCGGCGACTGGCGCGGATATCGCGGTGCCGACTGTGAGAGAGGTGGAAGCAGCCGGTCTCGACGGCGCGTTCCTGCAGTATCTCTTTACGATTGAGGAGACGGCTTATTATCTGTGGATGAGCAGGGAACCGGGCAGTGCGGCGCAGGAGCCGCCGGTGATTCCGGGATATGAATACGGGAGGCTGTCGCTTCTGCGGCACAGCAGACCGAGGGATCTCAGCTTTGCCGGGGAGACGGCGTATCAGCTCTATGGCTGGTACCGGGACAACCGCTTCTGCGGGCGGTGCGGCGCTTCCATGCGCTTCGGGGACAAGGAGCGGAACATGGTCTGCCCGGTGTGCGGGAATGTGTCGTATCCCAAAATCATGCCGGCGGTGATCGTGGGCGTGACTGACGGCGACCGCCTGCTGATGACGAGATACCGAGGCAGAGAATACCGGGGAAGAGCCCTGATTGCCGGATTTTGCGAGATCGGGGAGACCGGAGAGGACACGGTGCGCCGGGAGGTCATGGAGGAGGCCGGGCTGCGGGTGAAGAATATACGCTATTACAAATCGCAGCCATGGGGCTTTGACTCTGACCTGCTGCTGGGCTATTATTGCGAGGTAGACGGCGACACGGCCATCACGATGGAGGAGGATGAGCTCTCTGTCGCGGAGTGGGTGCGCCGCGCGGAGATCACGGAGACGTTCGAGAACATGAGTCTCACGAACGAGATGATCTGCCGGTTCCGGGACGGGGCAGGGTTTGCTCATGAGAAGCGGGACGCTGTCAGTGAGTGAAGATTCGCCGGAAGAGTACTGATGTGCTATGATGCCGCGAAGAGCGCGGCAGGAGGTATAGGTTTGAAAGTTCTGCTGATGCAGAACTTTCAAACGGCAGCAACGGTGCTGACGCACCGGCTGCCGTATTCGGCAAAACCGCATTCGCGGATTTTGCCTCAGCGAGGTATAGGGATGACAAAGCATGTGATTCTGTGGCAGTTAAAGGATGAGCTTTCCGCGGAGCAGAAGGCGGAGGTGAAGAAGCAGATCAAGGCCGGACTCGAGGGTCTTGTCGGAAAGGTGCCGGGGCTTCTGGAGGTGCATGTGCACATCGACGGTCTCGCCTCGTCGAATGCGGATCTGATGCTCGACACAACGCTGGAGAGTCCGGAGGCGCTGAAGGGATATGCGGTACACCCTGCCCATCTCGCGGTGGCGAACGGTGTAGTCCGTCCGAATACGAAGAACAGGGTGTGCTTTGACTTTGAGATCTGAGGAATCATGTTGGACCGGCAGTCGTGAGAGCGGCAAATACATGCGGAATCGCTGGCATGAAAGCGACAAACGCATGTGGAACCGACAGATAGAGTAGCGGCAGAATCGAGAGGAACCGGCATCATGCTGCTGGTTTTCTGGTTTTAGTGAGGCTTGTGCAATGGCAGAATATCAACTGATCAAGGGCCGTCCGGCGGATCTGTCCGGGCGTCTGCCCAAGGAAATCCGCTGCTATGATCTGCTCGACGAGCTCGGGATGGAGTACTGGCATGTGGATCACCCGGACGCGAAGGCATACACGATGGAGGCCTGTCTGAAGATCGATGAAATTCTGCATGCGCAGGTGGTGAAGAATCTGTTTCTCACCAACCGGCAGCACACGGATTATTATCTGCTGCTGATGCCGGGCGACAAAAAATTCAAGACGAAGGAACTGTCCTCGCAGCTCGGCTGCGCAAGGCTTTCCTTCGGGACGCCGGAGGAGATGGAGGAGCTGCTGGACTGTGCGCCCGGCTCCGCCAGCATCATGGGGCTGATGAATGACAAGGCGGACAGGGTGCGTCTTCTCGTGGACCGGGACATTCTGGACAGCGAATTTATCGGCGCGCATCCCTGCATCAACACCTCGAGTCTCAAGCTCCGCACGGCGGAGGTGTTCGGCCGGTATCTCGAGGCCGTGCATCATTCCATGACCGCCGTGACGCTGGTGGGGGAGGAGTGAGCCGGATGAGCTGATCAACGCGGTGCTTCGCGCGCGAATTCGGATCTCGCGACGGCGTATTCTTTTCGGGAGGAGATCTGGTATTGCTTCGGCGACATGCCGAAGTGAGAGGAAAAAGAGCGGGAAAAGTTCGAGTAATTGTTGAACCCGGACTGATAACAGACATCAATGGGAGACTTGCCTTCTTTCAGCAGCTGCTGAGAGAGGGCGAGTCTTTTTTGTATCAGATATTTCTGCATCGGCATGCCGACGTATGATTTGAACACGCGGTTGAGGTATCCGGGATGGAGATGGACGCTGGCCGCGATGTCCTCGAGGCGGATCGGCTCTGTGAGGTGATCGTCCAGGTATTGAAACGTGGAAGCGAGCACAGGGGGAAGCGTCGTCGTGTACTGCGGACGGGAGACCCTGCGGGATACGCGGCAGATGAGAATGAGAATGATGGTCAGATAGGCCTCCGCAAGCATATCCTTTTCTACTGCGGAGTCGTCCTCTCCCAGCACGCGTTCCAGCTGCGCGGCAGTGCGGATGATGCTGCGGATCTGATCTTCCTCGAGATGCAGAATGTTGATGTGCGTCGAGTCCTCCTGATAGAAGGGATCCAGAAGGCGCTGAAAATCCTCCCCTTTCTTGCGGCAGAATTCACTCTTGATATTGATGACGATCCTGCGATACGGCGTTTCCGGCACTGCCATGCAGTGATGAAACAGGTACGGGGGAATCAGGATCAGGTCGCCGCGCCTCAGCTTTTTGCCGTCGTGCTCCAGATAGAAGGAAGTGTCGCCGGTGAGAAAAAGATAGATTTCATATCCGTCGTGGCAGTGAAAAAAGGAATTGATGCCGATGGGTTCATCCTTGACATTTGCGATAAAATCGCGGTCCTGTGTTTCAAAATAATAGCTGTAATTTTTCTTCATATCTGTGAAGTGCTGTTTTTCCAGCATCCGGAGGAAGAAATGCCAGAATGGAATTTCTCCCGCATTGAAACAATAGTGCCGTGCTCATTGGAAAACTATTGGCTATTTCCGATCTCGATTCCTCCTGCGCGTTTATCATTTTTGCACAAATATCCAGATTATTATATGGAGAATATGCACGATCAGAACCGGATTCAAGAGCTTACATCAGATAGTATGAACAATGAGGTTCGGAAATGCAATAAAAAAAGGATGGTTCTGTGTATTTGTGCGTTATTGCAGATGATATGATGCGGGTAATCCAAGGAAGAGTGCACGGGGAGTAAGCGTTTTTCGCAATGTGAGGTACGGCGATGAGTATAGTCGGGAATTCTATGGGAGTCGGAAGATCTGGAACAGACCGTCACAAGACGATGATGAGGATCAGAAATTACCGCTGGATTTATGTCATGCTGGTTCCGGTTCTGCTGTATTTTGCCGTATTCAAGTACGCGCCGATGTATGGCATTGTCATTGCGTTCAAGAACTACAACGTATTCAAGGGCATCACAGGCAGTCCCTGGGTCGGGCTTGCGGTGTTCCGCAAAATTTTCGCCAACAGCAATTTCTGGCACAGCATCCGCAATACGTTTGTTCTGAATCTGTTGACACTGGCTGTCAGCTTCCCGCTGACGATCACCGTTTCGCTGATGATCAACGAGGTCGCGAACCGGTATTTCAAGAAGGTGGTGCAGTCGATTCTGTATCTGCCTCACTTCATCTCCTGGGTGGTGGTGGCCAGCATTGTGGTCAACATGTTCTCGCAGAACGGCGGCACCATCAATCTGATGATTCAAAAGCTCGGCGGGTCTTCGGTGCCGTTCCTCTCCTTCAACGGCTGGTGGATTTTCACCTATGTGGCCAGCAATATCTGGAAGGAAATCGGATGGGGAACGATCATCTATCTCGCGGCGCTGACCGGCGTGGATGAGAGCCTGTACGAGGCGGCTTATCTCGACGGCGCCACAAGATTTCAGAGACTGATTTATGTGACGCTTCCCTCGATCAAATCTGTCATCGTCGTGATGCTGATTCTGCAGATTTCCAAAATGATGACGATCGGCCTCGACGCGCCGCTCCTGCTCGGAAACAAGAAGGTCATGGAGGTCTCCGAG
>ONQW01000093.1 GCA_900320025.1 uncultured Lachnospiraceae bacterium | reverse complement strand
CCCGTCGCCGATAATCACTGTCCCGGCCTCCGGATGTGTTCTGTGTATCGCCGCCGCGGCGCGAATGAGATGCCAGAATCCCTTGACGTCATCCTCTCGTCCCATACTCATGATCCGCACCGGATGCGCGGCAAGAAATGATTCCAGTCCAGGAACAGCCGGCAGCGCGCCGGAAACGTCGGTCACTTCTCCCTCCTCCGGTTTCTTTTCCGGCAGCCGGATCGGATTGTGCAGGGTAAACGTATTGCGGGCGCTGTAATTTTGCCTGAGCTCCTCCTCAATGGCACTGCTGCAGCAGGCCACCCGGTCCGCCCGCCGGAGATACAGCCGGATCAGACCCGGCGCGCCGAGATCGAGATAACTGTGAATGCTGCAGTACACTCTCTCCCCGGTCCGCGAGAGCACATTGGCAAGATTGGCCGTCTGCCCGAAGCTGTAGGAAATATCAATGTCCAGCCTGCGCTTCAGCTTCTTCAGCGCACGGACACGGCGGAGCACATTGCGCAGCTTTCCCAGCCTGCCCGGCACCGCCGGTATATCGAGATTGACGACGGGCAGCCCTGTCACGTCATAAAACGCATCCTCCGCGCTGAAAATGGCGATCGTGACATGGTATTCCTGACAGAGAAGACGGGCGGTCTGAACGCAGATCCGCTCAAATCCGCCCTGATGGAGCATGGGTGTGATCAACAGAATATTTTTACTCATCGCGCTTCAGGCCTTGGACAGATACCACTCCTGCATCAGCCTTGCCTCCTCACTGACGTCATAGCCGGCTTCCTTCAGTTTCTGAATCGCGCAGGCAGAACGCTCTGCCCGTTCAAAATCCAGACCTTCAGAGTAACTGCTCCTTACTGCCGCCGGAGACGGCTCGCTCCCGCCGGGCGCTGCGGTCTTCTGCACGACCTCTTCCACCGGAAACGGTTCGCTCCCGCCGGGCGCTGCGATTTTCTTCCCGCTATTTCTTTCCGCCGGAAGCGTTTTCTCTTCTCCTGAAGCTCCAGTCTTCTGCCCGCTTCTCTCCCCGGCTTTTGCCACAATCCAGTCTCTCCAGGCCTTTGCCGGGCGGAGCGGAATTCTCGACACCAGATCAGTCAGACAGACCTCCTCCGTGATCGTATCCGCAATGAGACAGTCCAGACCGGCGGCTTGCGCCTCCACCACGGTGCCGGGCAGTCCCTCGTACAGGGAAGGAAAAACAAACAGATCCATCGCCTGATACAGCCTCCTCGTCCCGGCAGGCGATCGTCTTCCGGCAAAAATCACCCGCCCGGCGAGTCCTGCCGCGGCAGCCTGCTCCGCGACCTTCTGCCGCAGCGCGCCGTCTCCCACAAAGAGCAGGCGGAACCGCTCCGGCAGCCCGGCCAGACAGTCCACGAGAAAGGTCTGATTTTTCATGGCATCGAAGCGTCCCACATGGCCGAGCACCAGCGCATCCTCCGGAAGGCCGAGCGCTGACCGCTCCGCCCTTCTCACCTCTGCATCATAGCGGTAGGCCTTTGTGTCGATCGCGTTCGGGATCAGCCTGACGCAGCCCGAGGCCATGACCCTTGCCCCGTACACCGCCTCTCCCGCGAGACGCGAGCAGGTATAGAGTTCGTCCGCTCTCCGCGGCAGAGAATGGCGAAGCAGCTTCGTCACCGCGCCGCGGATGCCGGGATCGACGCCCGCGCTGCGGACATGCGCCGCTGTGTGCGGCACCCCGGCGGCCTTCGCGATGGGGAGATAGACTGAGGCCATACTCGTCATGTGTCCCTCCACCAGAACCCAGTCGTGATGCGCCGCGAAGAAAGCCTCCGCCGCTCTGCGGTATGCAGCAAAATTTCTCCCGTTGAACCGCGGGAGTGCATATATTCTTCCCCCGAGCGAGCGGATCTCCGCGTCAAAATCGTCCGGCCTGCGCGCTGCCATGAGCGCCTCGGAGGTGGTCTCCCCGTCTGCCGGACGTGCCTCCGTGTGCACCAGGAAGTCGAACTGGACCTTCGACCGGTCAATATGGCGGTAGAGATCCATGATCCGGCTCTCCGCGCCGCCCATATTCAATCTGCCGAGCACATGCAGCACCCGGACGGGCTGACAGACCTGTGTCCCCATCTCTGCCTTCACCATCTTCTCAATACCTGCTCTATGTTTCCTGCGGCATTCGCATTCAGCCGGTCTGCCCCTGCTTTTTCCGTCTGCCCGCGTGGGCAAGCTCCGACGCCCGGACCGCAGCATGCTTGGCCGCCGCCATCATCCGGTTCTGCCACATCCGCGCGGCGCCGGCGCGCTCCGCCGGCATCTCTTTCAGTTCCGCGTAGGAGATCACATCCTGCTTCTCCAGTACGGATTCATACCAGGCGAACTCCGCATCCGTCATGGTGTCCGCATGGACGACAAAGGTTGTGACGCCGCTCCCGCCCTTCCGGATCACACTGCCCCGGTCAAAGGAAATCGGATAAAAAACAAGGCCGCAGTACCGATATGGCGCCGTCCCAAATCCGTCCGTCAGCCCGGTGAAGCCGTTCTCCCGCAGCGCGGCCAGCGTATTCCGGTCAAAGGAATGCCCCGGCGCCATGAACAGATCCGTCCTGATGCCGTGCGAGGCAAGCATCTCCTTCCCGGTGCGGATCAGACCTGCCTGCTCCGCGTAAGGGACGCCTGCAAATTCAGAGAAATGATTCAGCGGAAACAGCCCGCCGCTCTTTGTCGTATAGATATGGTGACAGCCATGCATCGCAATCGTCCAGCCATCCGCCTGGAGCTGCCGGACAACCTGCCAGAAATCCTCCCTGGGCGGATCGATGGACAGCGCCGGATCCTTCGGATCGGGCACCACGCCAAGCAGCGCTCTGACGCCATGTGCGTCGAGCAGACTCTGAAAGCGCAGAAACCTGTCCCAGTCCATATCCGCCGTGATATCATCCATCCGGATTGCGATTTTCATCCTCACACCCCTCTGAGGCAAAATCCGCGCATGCGGTTTTGCCGAACGCGGCAGCCGGTGCGTCAGCACCGTTGCTGCTGTTTGAAAGCTCTGCATCAGCAGAACTTTCAAACCTATACCCCGTGCCGCGTTCTCTGCGGCACCCGCGGGAGAAATGCCCGAATGGGCTTTCTCCCGTATCGGAACATTGGTGCCAGCATTCTTTGCTCCGCCCGGCGCAAAACGAACGGTTATCTTCCTGTCAGACCAGAATATCTCCCGCCGTGATCTGCCGCGCGCAATCATACCGGTCGATGCGCATAGATCCGTCCACGGTGCGGACAATGAGCTTCCCGTCAAAGGTATCGATCACCTCTCCCGGCGCATAGGCCGAGAAATCGATCATTTCATCGAAGGGATGCGCCTCCCAGACCGTGACCGGGACGCCGCGTTCAGCCCTGGAAACGCCGGAAGACCCACCGGCATCAGGAGCGCCGGAGGAGTCGGATGCACTGGCTGCCGGCGGAATTCCGGAGGCGCCGGATACACCCTTGTCACCGGACGCGTCCGCAGCACAGGTTCCGCCGGCAGCAGCCTCCTCCGCTGTGAGTACCCGACAGAACGCGCCGGGGAAAGGCGCCGCCACGCCGCGGATCAGGTTATAAATATTCCGGGTTCTGTCCTGCCAGTCGATCCGACCGTCCTCCGGCGTCCGCTTGTGATACCAGGAATCCCGGTCCTTCGACCAGGTGCGGATCGGAATCTGCGTCCCGCTCTTTTCCGCCTCCTGATACGCCGCGATCAGCCGGCGGATCAGATGCTTCGAGCAGATCATGTTCTTGTACTGCGCCGTCCGGATATCGTCATGCTCCGTCAGCGAAAACATCTCGGTTGCAAACACATTCGGAGAATCCGCCTTCTCATCGTAACGGAACAGATTCAGATTGAACCGCGTATCCCCGAGAATGATCGACCAGTTGAGCGGCGAGCGGCCGCGGCCGAACGGCAGATAACCGGCGTTTCCATGAAAGCCGTAGATGCCGTACCGAAACGCGCCGAGCACGTCCGCCGGAATCAGTCTCTGCCATCCCATCACAATTCCGATTTCGAAGGAATTCTCCCGGAAGAACGCCTGCGTCCTCGCATCCCGGAGGGAGTAGCTCTCCGCCTCAAAGACCGGAATGCCATACCGCTCCGTGAGCGAGGACAGCCCGCGGTAACCGGAGATCTGATTTTTTCTTGTCACCTCAGGTGCGACCGTGACCACCAGATCCACAGGGCACAGATTTTCCCTGATGTAGGAGATGATATTCTCCGACGTGTCCTTCACGCCGAACACAACGACTCTGTAATGCATCACAGCACTTCCTTGTACCAGTCAATGGCAAGCTTGATTCCCGTCTTGAAATCGTAGCTCGGATCATACCCGAGATTTTTCCTGGCCTTGCTGATATCCGCATTGGAATCGCGGATATCCCCCGGCCTGTTCGGGCCAAAATTCGGCTCGACCTTCACGCCGAGCGCCTCACACAGATCCCAGTATACGTCGATCAGGAACTCCCTTCCGCCGGCGCCGATATTGTAGGCTGTTCCCGCTGCCTCCGAAGGCGCGAGGCAGGCGCGCAGATTTCCCTCGATGACATTGTCGATGTAGGTGAAGTCCCGGCTCTGCTTCCCGTCGCCGTTGATGGTGGGTGTCTCGCCATGCAGCAGCTGACGCAGGAATTTTGGAATCACGGCTGCGTATGCGCCGTTCGGATCCTGGCGGCGTCCGAAGACATTGAAATAGCGCAGGCCATAGGTATCCAGCCCGTACAGCTTCTTGTACAGCTTGCCATACTCCTCATCCGTCCGCTTGGTCAGCGCATAAGGACTGAGCAGCTCTCCCTCCTCGCCCTCACGCTTCGGCAGCTTTGCCGCATCCCCGTAGACAGAGGAGCTTGAGGCATAGACGAACTTCTTCACGCCGTTTTGCCGCGACGCCTCCATCATGTTCAGTGTGCCGCGGATGTTGATCTCCTCATAGAGCAGCGGCATCTCAATCGAGCGCGGCACAGAGCCCCACGCCGCCTCATTGCAGACAAAATCCACGCCGTCAGTCGCCCTCTTGCAGGCCTCGAGGTCGCGGATATCCTCCTTCAGAAACGTAAACCGCGGATTGTCCATCAGCGGCGTGATATTTTCAATATGTCCCGTGGACAAATTGTCGAGACAGCGGACCGTGTATCCCATCCCGATCAGTGCCTCGCAGATGTTGGAGCCGATGAATCCCGCACCGCCCGTGATCAGGAACGTACTTCCTTCCGGAAACTTCAGATTTTGAAATCCCATACCATGAACCTCTTTTCTATCGTTCTTGCTTCACTCCGTGACACGGCAGATCCGTCACAGACCCGCTTTCCAGTCCTGCACTGCCGCGCCGAGCCAGTTCTCCAGTTCCGCCATTCCCTCGCCGGTTTTGGCCGAGACCGGGAAAATCCGGATATCCGGATTCAGCCTCCGCACCCACTCCGTACAGCGCGCGAGATCGAAATCGAATGCAGGCATCGTGTCCGTCTTCGTGATCACAAGCGCGTCGCTCTTCATGAACATCAGCGGATACTTGAGCGGCTTGTCGTCCCCCTCCGGCACACTGAGCAGCATGACATTTTTCCCCGCTCCGGTATCAAATTCCGCAGGGCAAATCAGATTCCCGACATTCTCCAAAAAGGCAAGGTCGATTCCCTCCGTTCCCATCTCCCTGAGACCGGTCCGGGTCATCCCCGCGTCCATATGGCACATTCCGTCCGTGTGCACCTGAATCGACCTTGCGCCCTTCTGCTCGATCCGCTCCGCGTCGACCTGCGCATCAATGTCAGCCTCAAGCACCGCGACCTTCCACACCCCGCCGAGATCCTCAATGATCCGGGAGAGCAGCGTCGTCTTCCCCGAACCGGGCGAGGACATCAGATTGACCAGCAGCGTCCCCTCCCGGCGCATCTCCTCGCGCAGCGCGTCGGCATCCCGGTCATTCGATGCCGTGATCGACTCCTTCAACTCAATAACCCGCATCATCACACCCCCTGCCGAAAACTTCCATTAGTGTAACAACTTCTGCCGGTATGGTCAAAATTTTTGTCCCTGACAAGTTTAGCTTGTTCGGTACAATTTGTACCGAACAAGCTAA
>ONQW01000199.1 GCA_900320025.1 uncultured Lachnospiraceae bacterium | reverse complement strand
GCCTTCCTGACAGGCTCCAGCGAGGATGCGGCCGCCCATCCTTCTCCTGATTCATTCGTGCCAGCCACATCCGTCCCTGCCGCGTCCGCTCCTGCCGCATCCGCCCTGGACTCATGCTTTCCCGGCTCATCCGTCCCTATCTCATGCGTCTCTGTCTCATCTGTCCCGCGCAGTTTCACCGCACGCAGCGGGTGATGTGCCAGATTGCCTGCCTTCTCCGCCGCTTCCGTCAGAGAGGCGACGAGTGCGCTGCACCGGTCTGCTTCTCCGGCGGTCAGACTCGCGCAGAACGCATGGTCAAACAAAATCCGCTCCTGCTCCGGCATCCGGATCGCCGTTTCATACTCGCTGCTCTCCACCATCTGCAGCACGGAGCGGCCGCAGGATCTGACCTCCGTCAGCGCTGCCGTGTATTCCATGAGCGTCTGCTCAAGGGATGCTGCCTGCTCATTCTTCCGTTTATATGCGCCGGATCCCTGATACGGATCCGGTCCGCCGACGAAAAACGCAGCGTCGGCCCTCGCTGTGCTCTGGTCGCCGTCCTCCGGTTCCAGTCTTCTGATCAGACTGTCCAGTCCCAGCTTCTGCAGCAGCACCTGCACCTGCTGCAGCGTCTCCTGCCGCTCCGAGACCAGCAGCACCCGGCTGCGGTCCGCGAGCGATCCCGTGATCAGCGCTGCCAGTATCCGCGCCTGTTCCTCCTTCGTCCCGCGCGCGGCAAAATTCAGCCCGCCGGCGGCCGCTCTGAGCGCGTACCGCTGCCCGGCTTCAAGGCGCATCGGCAGGAGCACGCGTTCCTCCGGCACCTGTCCGGCGCGTCGCCTGAAATCCTCCGCCGCACCGGACGGCATCCTGCCGTCTGCAAGCGCCGCGATCAGGCCGTTCCGATGCAGATCGGAAAGATGCGCGTCCAGATCCGCGGCACGGAGATAAGAGGCGTACGGCAGTGCGCACAGATATGCGCAGTCCGTCACCTTCCACTGCTTCATATTCAGGACCGCGGTGCGGATTTTGTCGAGCAGCGCGCGCACCGCATCGGAATCTGACGCGCTCTTCCACGTGTCGTCGCCCGTCGGCTGCATGCCGAACGTATCCCGCAGCATGGTAAGCAGCACGCCATTGACCATCAGTCTCTGGCTCCGGAGGCGCAGGGCATAGCCCGCATTCCTGCCGCTCTCCTGTCGCTGCAGATCCACCGGCACAAGAATCAGCGGTGCCTCGTGCGGCCTGTCGGGCTTGTCCGGTTCAAACCAGCGGAGCCTGCCGAGCACCAGATAAAGAGGATTCTCCGCGTGCTCCCGCAGCTGCGCATCCCGCTCTCCGGTCAGTTCCGCCGCGGCGCGGGCAAGCTCATCCCCGTCCAGCGACGTGCGCACGCGGCAGCTCGTAAGCTCCGCCACCACCTGACTGCGGCCGGCTCCCGGATCTGACATGGCTTCATCCGCATCCGCCGCCTGCCCTGTGCGCCATTCCTCCTGTCCGGGATACAGCGCAAACGCCTTGCCGCCCGCGAGCGGGGCAAGCAGCCCGTCCGCTGTCGGCATCAGAATCGGCAGGATCGTTTCCTGTTTCTGATCAATCAGCGGGTTGTCAGCCTGCAGGGCGAGAAGCTGGCGGATCCAGCGGTAGGCCCGCTCCGGGACCGCCGTTTCCGAGACTGGCGCTGACAGGTCGGTCTCCGTCCCACCTTTTTCCCGTTTCTCACCGTTCCTCGCAGCAGCATGCTCTCCCGCAGAAGTTTCCTCCGGGTCCCGGTTCCCTGCATCATAGTTTCCCGCAGGATCATCACCGGCTGAGTATCTCTCCGAATTCTTCCCGGTGCTGTCTTCATCCTTATTCCCTGCGGCGCTGCTCCCTGTGTCCCGGTTCTCCGCATCCCGGCTCGCTGCTGCACCGTTCTTTTTCAAGCCGCTTCCTGTGTCATTGCTCTCCGGAATCCAGTCCCCCGCGTCTCTTCTCTCTGTACCTCTGCTCCCGACAACGCGGTCATCTGCATACGGTTTTTCATCCCGCTGCCCATCCGCGGCATCTCTTTCCGCTGCCTGACGGTCTGCCGCCTCTTCCTCCGGCTGCTCATCCACTGAAACCGAGCGCAGCGGCAGTGGCCGGATTCCGTCCGCCCGGATGCTGCTGATGTCATACAGAACTGTCACGGGACGCGCCGGATCCCGGGCTTCCATCTCCGCCGTTCTGCGCGCCAGCTCAAAATTGGTGCCGGCTTTTGTCACCAGCGTGGTCTCAAACATCACAGCCGCACCGATGCCCTTGTTCAGCTCCCGCGCCGCCTTCTCGCTGCCGACCGTGACGGAAGGCATGAATGCCGTCTCATTCAGCCACAGGCCGGCGAACAGATGTCCCTCCGACTGCAGAATGAAGGGATGAAGGTGAATTGCCTCGAGGAGGGAGGCAAACAAAATCACAAGATCAAGGCAGCTGCCGGCATGCTCCTGAAGTGTCACTTCGGCAAACTGAACCGGCTGCGGCACTTCTCCGAGTCCCGGTGCGGAATGAATGTAGCGGATTCCATGATCCCGCACTGCGACATACAGCGCGGAGGCCTGGCGGATGACGCGGTCCTGATCCCCGCTCTGGTACCCGTCCATCGTCCCGTCTCCCGTCCAGGTCCGAAGCAGCTCTCCTGCCCTTGAAACGATACCGGCAAGTGCCGGACGGTCCGGCGTCAGGAACGAACGTCAGGAACGAAGCCAGCAACTCCGGATATTCTCCCGCACCAGTCCAGTACTGGAACGGATAATATGTCACCTCCGCCTCCGCGGCGCAGAGCACTTTTTCGTCTGCTGCTTCTGCATTCCCTGTTCCGCCGAAAGCAGACTTCGACCGGATAGTTCCGGTCCCTGTGCCATTCGTATCGCCGGATACACTCTTCACCCTCGCAGCTCCGTTCCCTGTGACATTCGCATCGCCGGATGCACTCTCCGCCCGGATAGTTTCGTCTCCGCCCGGATAGTTTCGTTCCCTTTATCTCCCGCGCCGCCGGAGACGACCTCCGCCCGGATGAATCCGGCTGCCGGTTCTGTCAGCTCCGCCATTTTCTGCGCGTCAAACACAAGCGCCGGTATCTCCGCCGGCAGTGCCGTATCCGCCGGAATTGCAGGCAAATCCCTCTCCCACGGCTGGAAAAAGCCTTCCGGAGATACCACCCGCAGTCTTAGTCCCGTCACAGCAGCCTTCCCCTGGTTCTCCAGGACAATCTGACGGATGAGCGGATATCCCGCCGTGAGGAGCGGAAGGCTCATCGCGCGCATGGCATCGAGCTGTATGCGGAGACCGCCCTCCGGCGTTTCCTGCCCGGCAGGCTTCTCCGTCTGTTCCGTGGTCTGGTCAGCGCATTCATCCCCCTGCTCTGCCTGCTTTTTCTGCTCTGATTGCTCTGTCTGCCCTGACCGTTCCTTTTCGTCGATCTCATCCATAATTACGGAATCCTTCCTGTCCTCAGAATTGGCCATATTGAATCTCCCTGCCGCACTTGTGCGGCACATGCACTTGTGCGGCACCCGCACTTATGCGGCGCCCGCATCGAACCCATTCGCATCATCGGGCGTCCTATACTGGCGCCACCGCAGCTTATATCTGTATTCTGAATCAGAACCCATTCGCATCATCGGGCGGCTTATGATGGCGCGCATCGACCTGATTCGTCTTCACAGTCCACCGTCCCTGCGCCGTCTCTGGGCAAGAGTTCATGTGGTCTGTTTGGTTGACTCATACAGTCTTCGCCAGCAGTCCTCTTTTCCTGTCCATCGCAGGTCACGAATAAAACGCCGAAACCTGCTGTCAGATGTGCGCTCCCTGCGCCGCATCAGGTATACCATTGGTCTCATTATATGCCATTCCCGTTTGATAAAACAACCGGAGATACACGTAAACGCGCGCATCTCCGGCCATCCGCTGCGGAAGCAGGCGTGATGTCCATGCTGATTCCCGCTGTCCGTCATGATCATTTTGTCTTTCTGAGTCAATGTTTCTTTTCCGC
>ONQW01000200.1 GCA_900320025.1 uncultured Lachnospiraceae bacterium | reverse complement strand
ATACGCTCCGCCAGCCATCAAAATAAATCCCACAAAAATGAGCAGGAATCGGATTCCTGCCCATACTCTCTTTTTCTTCAAGCAACTGTCCTCTGCTCTATTCCCGACCTCAGCCGCGCTGCACGATTGATAACACGCCCGGTGCGCCGCTCCTACTTTCTCTTCTTCATCCCGACCGCACCCCACAGTGCGAGTACGCCGCCCGCCGCGATGCAGATCACGAGCCAGAGATTCATATTGGAGTCGTCGCCCGTCCGAACGCCATTGAGTCCTCGCCCGGTGCCCAGGACCGAGCTGTCCCGGCCACGCCGCAATCCGAGCACATCTCCGTTGTTTCCATTGCCTCCTGTCGAATCCGTCGGATTGGACGGAGGCGTCTCCACCGTCGTTCCGGGCTTCCGGTTCGTCAGCGAGAACCATGTGTATGGATTGCCCTGTCCGTCCGTCCCATGGCTGGTGCTGATCGAGACCTGATAGCTCGTCCCGTCCGCATTCACCGCTGTCCCGTTCTCCGCGACCTGAAACTCTGCGTCGGTCCGGTCTGACCACGCCGCCGACCAGTGATTGTCCTCCGACAGCGTGTACGTCTGCGCCACCTCCCAGTCGCCGTAGGATCCGCCGCCCTGCAGATCGCGCCGATACACCGTCACCGAGATTGCCGTGGGCCGTCCCTTTCCCGCGTCATTCAGCCAGTATTTCACCACTGTGTATCCGTGCGGCTTTTTCTCCTCAGGAACCGTCTCCGTGCTGAATTTTGCATCCGCCGTCGTGTCATACGTCCACGTCTGCCCGTCCCCGGAGGTCGGCACCGACACCACCATGGGCGAGAAGGTATACTTCTTCCGGTCGACCTGCCTGTTCGTGCCGAGCACCAGATACACGCCCGGCGTCACATTCTGGAACAGCGCCTTCCCACTCCTATCCGTCTCCGCCGACATCGCTCTGGTAAGGCGCGGCGCATATCCTGCCAGCGTCGCCGCATACTCGCTCCACCTGCCCGACCCCAGATCGATCTTCCTCGAATCCCCGAGGTCCACATTCAGCCTCGAAAGCTCCTCCGTCGGCACGAATGCCGCGCCGCCCTTGTCAAACTTCCCGATCTGATAGATTTGGAACGCGAACCCCGCGCCTGCGTCCATTTTGACCGTGAGCGATCCTTTCCTGTTCTGATCCACATCCGTATACGCGTACGCCGGACGCGCCGGCGTCAGAATACACAATACCAGCGCCACCGCAATCATCGGCAAAATCCCTGCCGCATACGATCTTACTTTATGAATCCAGAACTCTCTTCTCATCTTCTGTCTCCCGGCTCCACATTTCATTTCGCAGGAACCTGTCCGTTTTCTGCTTTGCTCCGCATGATGCACCTAGAGGAGCCCGTCACACTCTGCGTTGCTCCACACCGGCTAAACCGCCTTAATCATTCCTTCTCCTCTTTTCCCCGCCGCCCGGAGAAAAGCAGGATCCACAGCGCGATCAGCGCCAGGATCGGCAGCGTCAGGAACGGCACCACATACCGCGGCTCGATCTGCACCGCGTCCGCGCTCACCGTCAGCTCCGTCTGCGCCTCATCGATCCGGTGTCCCCGCACCAGCAGCCGGTGCGTGTTGACGCCATACGGCGTGCACGTCACGAGCGTGCAGTAATCCTTGTCCGGGTCAATCGCGAGGTCCGACAGCTCATCCGGCAAAACAATTCTGATCTGGTCGACCTCGTAGGTGAGCGTCCGGCTCAGAACCTGCAGCTGGAACGTATCGCCCTCCTGCAGCTGGTCGATGTCCGTGAAAAGCTTTGCCGAGGGAAGGCCGCGGTGCCCGGAGATCACGCAGTGCGTGCCCTTCCCGCCGACCGGCAGGGACGATCCCTCGATATGCCCCACGGCGATCTCGAGCACCGCCGGGTCCGTGCCGTGATAAATCGGCAGCGAAACACCGATTTTGGGGATATTCACGTACCCCATGATGCCGGTCCCGGTGACGTTGAGTATGCTGTTGTACTCCTTTTTCTCCGCGTCGGTCAGGAGGAACCGGTCGCCGGACTTCCCGGTCAGCTTCTTATTATATGCCTGCGCTTCCTTCCATATCTGGTCGTTCTTCTCCGCCGACATATTCGCCACCTGCTCGACGTAGCCCGCGATCGCCCGCGACTGATGAAGGTCATTCCACCAGTCCGAGAACCCCGGATAGGCGAGAAGTCCCGCTCCAATCAGGACCGCCAAAATCAGGATCGCATCGACAAGGTGTCCGCGCCGTTTCTTCTTCTGCCGTTTCCTGTCTCCGCCGCCCGGCGCAGCTTTCGCCGTATTCTGCTGGTTTGTTCTGGGTTTACTATGTTTCACCGTTTTCCTGACAGAGATACTCCCTTCACCGCCCAGAAGAATCAGGATCCTCCAGTTTCCCGGTGTTCCTGACTCTTCTCGGAGATGAAGGATGCTCTGCATCCTTCTCTCCAAGATCTTCCTCAGGCTTCCTTATCGCTGCTCATTTTCTTTCTCATGACCAGCACCACGCCAGCCGTGATCACCAGCGCCGCACCGATGATGTAGATCATCGTCGTGCCGCGACCGCCGGTGGAAGGAAGCGTGTACGAGGAATCCTTCTGGTTGATGATTTCCTGACCGTTCTCTACGTAATTCAATTTATAGCCTGACATTATTGATCCATCTGAGTTTAAGGCTACGTACTTTGGATCCTGGTAACCACTCACTTTATCTTCTGTAATATAGTAAT
>ONQW01000201.1 GCA_900320025.1 uncultured Lachnospiraceae bacterium | reverse complement strand
AGCCCGGCTCCAGCTTGTACGTGTGCGCGAAAATCGTATCCGGCGCATTGATGTACCCCTGATAAAGATACCGCGGCAGCACATCCTGGCGCAGATCTCCCGGAAAACCCGGCGCCGCCATCAGCGGCTTAAGCTCCGAGCCGAACACCAGACTGCCGTCATAAAACGTGTAATAAAGCGGTTTCTTCCCGATCCGGTCCCGCAGAAAATACACCGCCTGCTCCTGCCGGTCAAACAGCGCGATGGCGAACATCCCGCCCAGATGGTCCACCATCCCGATGCCCCACCGGAGATACGCCGCAAGAATCACCTCCGTGTCGCATGACGACCGGTACGGATACTCCGAAAGCTCCTTCTTCAGCTCCAGAAAATTGTAAATCTCCCCGTTGAAAACCACCTCGAGCCGCCCGTCCGCCGACGCCATCGGCTGATGCCCGAGCGGCGACAAATCCTGAATCGACAGACGCCGCTGCGCGAGACCAACCGTATACCCGCCGGCCGCCTCAAACAGCTCCACCCCCGCGTCATTCGGCCCGCGGTGCTTCATCGTGTCATTCATCCGCGAGAGCTGCTCCCGCCCGATCACTGTCCTGCTGATATATCCGCAAATCCCGCACATACGACGTCCACTCCTTTTGTGGTGATCATAGCATATTGTCCCTAAGGAGTTTAGCTTGTTTGGGACAAAAATTGTCCCGAACAAGTAAACTCCTTAGGGACAATGTGTCCAGCGCCGCCCGGCGAGACGCGCAAGGTAGAGGATGCCGCGGAAGGTAAGTTCAATCGCCATCGCAGTCCAGACACCGCGCAGTCCAATGCGCGGTGCAAGGAAGGCGGCAAGCGGGAGTCGGACTGCCCACATGCTGACAAGGCTCATACAGGACGGAATGAGCGTGTCCCCCGCACCGCGGAACACGCCGTTCGCCACGATGGAAGCACCGAACATCGGCTCGGCGAATGCCTCGATGCGCAGGACAGCCGCACCAAGGCTCCGCACGGCAGGATCCGGCGTCAAAATTCCGATCATCCCCGGCGCGCACAGATACATGAACGCGCCGCTCACTGCCATGATCACCATGCCAAACAGCGTAGTGAGCCAGCCGAGCCGCTTCACCAGATCCTTTCTGCCGGCGCCGACCGACTGCCCGATCAGGGTGGTGGCGGCGGACCCGATGCCGTATCCCGGCATATAGCAGAGACTCTCCGCCGTGACGGAAAGAGAATTGGCCGCGATCGCCGTCGTTCCCAGCGGAGAGACGATCCGCGTCGAGATAATCTGTGCGCCGTTCTGCACTACCGACTGCAGCGCGACAGGAAGAGCAATCCTCACGGCAATCTGAATATCGTGCAGGTGGAAGAACGGCTCCGCCTTCCCGTCAAAATCAGCGCTGGCACCGGACGGTTGATCCTTGCCCGTCGCTTCCTCACGGGGAAGAGCCTCCTTCTCAGGACAGGACGGATTTTGACGCACCGATGCGTCGCGATAATAATGGGAAATCAGAAGCTCCGAATGCAGCAAAATATAGATCAGACAAATCGCAGCTGCCGTAGCTTCAGCAAACAGCGTTCCAAGCGCTGCGCCCGTGACGCCGAGCCCCAGTCCCGGCATATAGAAGCCATGCAGCCGGCGCGCCGGAAAAATGCAGAGATAGTTGTAGCCGACATCCATTCCGCACATCAGGACAAGAATCATGCCCGGCACCGACATATTGCCGGAACATTGCAGCGCCCCGCAGCTCAGATTCAGAAGCGCCGCAATCGGCACCGCCGCCGAATAGATCAGAAAATAGGATGACGCACCGGAGAGAATCTCCGGCGTTCCGCCGAGCCACACCGGAAGACTGCGATGAATCGCCATGCCGATCAACCCCAGCAGCACAGCAAGCGCCGCCACACACACAACACCCTGACGGAAAACACTCCGCGCCTTCGCCTCCCGACGCGCTCCATAATACTGCGAAACCTGCACTGTGAAGCCAACCGCAGCAGACCCGCACAAATTCCCGACCAGCCAGGTCGTCGAGGCGACCAGCCCGATGGAAGCCGAGGCATCCGCGCCCAGCGTTCCCACCATCGATGCATCAATATACTCCATCAGCACCGTGGAAATCTGCGAAAGAATCGCCGGTATACTCAATTGAACAATCATCAGAAGCTGCTGACGGAAAGAAAGAGCCTTCCCCTCCCGCAGATCACACAATAATCGATTCGCGCTCATAGCAGATACTCTAACGCAACCCTCCTCCCTGTGCAACGCCAGATGAGAGGTTTATGCGCCTGCAACACTGTTCCACTACTCTGCCCGTTGCCCCGCATCACGATATGATAAACACCCGCTTCAGACAGCTCCCATCTCCGGCGATCCATAGACTCATTCCCCCAAGATGTGATATGAACAGAATAAAAGAGATGACTGCCCCACGGCAGGAAAAGCCGCAGGAAAAGAAAAATGGAAACCTTCCCGAAGAGAAGATTTCCATTTCACTTTACCCTGTGGCAAAATTCTGGTCAACCGGAATTTCCCGAAATTGTCCCTAACGAGTTTAGCTTGATTGGGACAAAACCCTCACTTCCTGCCCAGTTTCTTCAGCCCGTGCACAACAGCCGCACCGGCTGCCGCCGCGGCGCCCGCCGCAGCG
>ONQW01000203.1:2643-4864 GCA_900320025.1 uncultured Lachnospiraceae bacterium | reverse complement strand
TCGATCCAGCCGGTCCCCTTGCAGAGGCTGCAGCCCTTTCCGCCGCAGGCAAAGCAGCTCACATCCACCTCGACGGACGGCTCCGTGAAGGGGAAGTAGGATGGACGAAGTCTCGTCGTGGTACCCTCTCCGAAAATCTTCTCCGCGAAGACATCCAGCATTCCCTTGAGGTCGCTCAGCGTGATATGACGGTCAACCACCAGACCCTCCATCTGAGAGAACATCGGGCTGTGCGTCGCATCGTCATCTGCGCGGAACACCTTGCCTGGAGAAAGAATCTTGATCGGAGGCTTTTTATTCTCCATGACATGAATCTGCCCCGAGGAGGTCTGGGTGCGGAGCAGAAACTCCGGACTCAGATAGAAGGTATCCTGCATGTCTCTGGCAGGATGATCCTTCGGCGTATTGAGCGCCGTGAAATTGTAGTAATCCGTCTCGACCTCGCTGCCCTCGTAGATTTCAAAGCCCATAGAGGAGAAGACGTCAATCAGTTCCTCCCGGACCTGTGTCACGGGATGAAGATGGCCCGGATGCATTTTGACAGCCGGTTTTGTGACATCGATCTGCTCGGCCTCGTAGCGGGCTGCGAGTTCCTTCTGTTTCATACGCGCATCCAGCTCGCTGAAGCGCTCCGACGCCCAGTTCTTCAGTTCGTTGACTGTCTGGCCGTATTCACGCCGCTGGTCCGCCGGGATGCTGCGCATATCCTTCATGAGCGCGCTGATTTTGCCGCGCTTTGAATCAAGATAATCGATCTTGGTGTCATACGCTTCCTTCACTGTCTGCATCGAGTCGGCCTTTTTCAGAATTTCCTGCCGTATCTCCTCGACCCGTTCCTTTAATCCGCTGATGTCTGCCATAGTCTTCCTTTCCTCTGCGCAGCGCCCTGCGGCGCGGCGTCAGGCTGTGCACCCGGCCTTAGCCGGGCGCATAAAAAATCCCCTGCATCCTGATCGGGATGCAAGGGACGAAATGATGAATCCTGTTCCGCGGTACCACCCTGCTTCCTGCCCGCGCCACGCCCGGACAGGCACTCATATGGCACGTCACGTGTGCTGCCCGCCGCAGACTACCAGACAGAGCAGAAGCCCTGCCGTTCCCCTGCGGAACTCCGGTGCGAAAAGAGCCTGTGCCTCTTCCGGAAGATCCTCCCAGCCAGCGGGATCTTCTCTCTTGCGGGGCTTGCACAGCTCAAACACCATCCTCGCCTTTATCTGATTTTGATAAACCTGAAATGCCGCCTCCTGCTTTTGACTCCTAGCCGTCGGCCAGGTGGGTTACCGCAGCCTATGCATTTGTCTTCCTCTCCCATAGCCTTTCGGCCGAAGGCGTGACAGCAGCAGGGGCAATATAGAGATCCCGTTTAAAGTAATGTAGGATCAAAATTGCAGAAGTCCCAACTGGCACCTCAGGCACCGTTATCGTATCACAGTTCTCCGGTCATCTCAAGCAGCCATGCGCGTTCTTCCTCATCCTGGATAAAGGGAAGAAGCTTTTCCCGGCACTGGCGCTGATAATCGTTGACCCGCTTCCGCTCCCTGTCTGTGAGATAGGCCGGATTCAGAAGGCTCCGGTCGAGCGGCACGAAGGTCAGCGGCTCAAACTGAAGGAACTGCCCGTCTTCTGTCTTCATCGCTTCCGTGCAGAGCAGAATCGTCTCAATGCGGATGCCATATTCCCCGGCTTTGTATACTCCCGGCTCATCCGAGATGATCATGCCCGGTTCAAAGACAGCGTCAGACAGATTCTTTCCCTGTCTCCAGCGGATCGACTGCGGGCCCTCATGCACGTTGAGACAGTATCCGATGCCATGGCCTGTTCCGCACTTATAATCCGAACCGGTCTCCCAGAGCGGCTCCCGGCAGAGAATGTCGAGATTGATTCCCTTGCAGCCGGACAGGAACACCGCGTGCAGCAGGTTCAGATTGCCCGCAGCTGTCAGCGTGTAGCTCTTGCGCATCTCCTCTGTGACCGGGCCGAGTGCTGTCGTGCGGGTGACGTCCGTGGTGCCGCGGGTATAGGTGCCGCCGGAATCCACGAGCAGCATTCCCTCCGGCGCGAGCTGCGCCGGCGCCTGTTTGGACGGATCGTAGTGCATCTGTGCCGCGTTGGCCCCATACGCGGCGATGGTTCCGAAGCTCAGCTCCAGAAATCCGGGGATCTCTGTGCGGAGATGATCGAGGTACTGTGCCGCGGAGAGCTCCGTCTCCTTCGTCAGATC
>ONQW01000203.1:0-2633 GCA_900320025.1 uncultured Lachnospiraceae bacterium | reverse complement strand
ATCGGGCAGGCCTCCCGGATCACCGGCACATCCGCCAGCTCGCAGCGCTTCTTGACGAGAGAGAAGATCCGATAGCTCACCTGCCCCGGGTCCATGGAAACGCCGCCGACAAAAGTCATTTCCTCCAGAAATGATTCAAAATCCGCGTAGTCATGCAGGGTAATCCCCGTCTCTCTGCAGTATGTCCGCACCTGATCCGTGACTTCCTCCGGCTGGACAAACAGATGCACATCGGCGGGCGTTACCACCGCATAGCTCAGTGCAACCGGATTATAGTCCACATCCGCTCCCCGGAGATTGGTGAGCCACATGATGTCATCCAGCTTCGTGATCACAAGATTCTGGGCCCCATTCCGTCCGAGCGCCTCTCTCAGTCTCCTGACCTTGGAGACGGAGGATTCTCCCACGTACTTTTCCTCCAGAACAAACATCGGATGGCAGGGAAGCTCCGGCCTGTGCTTCCAAGCTTTTCCCGCCAGATCCTTCTTAGCGCTGACCTGCACGCCGTGTGCTTTCAGCGCCTTTTTGAGACGGTGTCCCTCCTCATAGCTGACGCACCGGCCATCGAAGCCGAGCACCTCCCCGTCCTTCATCGTCTGTTCCAGATACTCGCCTGTGTCCGGTACGCCCGGCTCAGCCATCTTCATCAGCGCTATACCGGTGTCCTTCATCTCCCGCTCTGCCTGAATCCAGTAGCGGCCGTCGGTCCAGAGGCCGGCCCAGTCCTTCGAGACGATCAGCGTTCCCGCCGAACCGGTGAATCCGGAATAATACTTTCTCGCGGCAAAATATTCGGCGGCGTATTCCGAGTTGTGATAATCCGCCGTCGGAATCATCAGCGTATCGACGCCTTCCTTCTCCATCTCCTTCCGGAGCTGGTTCAGATGATCTCTGATCTCCTCACTCTTCTTCATGCTGTCTTTCCTCTCCTGTCTTCTTCAAAACTATTTCTTCGGAACTATTCTGGACTATTCTTGGGGACTATTTCTTTCTGCTTGTCTTGTCCTCTATTCCTTTCAATCCGCCTTTTCCGCGCCCGCGTCTGTTCTCTTCTGCATCGGCACATAGACCTGCAGCGGTTTTACCGTCGTGTATGCAGGACGGATAATTTTGCCCTTGTTTGCGATCTCCTCCATGCGGTGGGCACTCCAGCCGACGATCCTCGCCATGGCAAAGAGCGGCGTGAACAATTCGCGCGGCAGGCCCAGCATCTGATACACAAGGCCGGAATAGAAGTCGACATTCACACAGACACCCTTGAACATCTTTCGTTCCTCGGCGATGACCTCCGGCGCGATCCTCGCGACCCGGCTGTACAGCTCGTACTCCCGGTACCGGTTTTTCGCGACTGACAGGCGCTCCACATACGACTGCAGAATCACCGCGCGCGGGTCAGACAGGGAGTAAACCGCGTGCCCGACGCCGTAGATCAGTCCGGCATGATCAAACGCCTCCCCGCGGAGAAGCTTCCTGCAATAATCCCGGATGGCGTCCTCATCCTCCCAGTCAGGGAGTGACTGTTCCATGTCCGCGAACATATCCACAACCTTGAGATTGGCGCCGCCGTGGCGGGGACCCTTGAGCGAAGCGAGCGCCGCGGAGATGCACGCATAGGTGTCTGTCATGGTGGAGGTCACAACGTGAGTCGTGAAGGTGGAATTGTTGCCTCCGCCGTGATCCATATGCAGGATCAGGCACAGATCCAGGATCATGGCCTCCAGCTGGGAGTACGTGCCATCTCTGCGCAGGAGCTGCAGAATATTCTCCGCCACGGAACCATGGTCCAGCGGAGGATGAATGGTGAGCGAACCGCCGTCGTTGTAGTAATGATTGGCCTGATACGCATAGACCGCCAGCATAGGGAAGAGGCTGATCAGCTGCAGACTCTGACGGAGTACATTGGGCAGAGAGACATCGTCCGGCTGGTCGTCATAGGAATACAATGTCAGAACCGAGCGGGCCAGACTGTTCATCATATTGCCGCTCGGCGCCTTCATGATCACGTCGCGCACAAAATTCTTCGGCAGGGAACGATAGAAAATCAGCAGCTCCTGAAAGTCAGACAGCTCCTTTTCTGTCGGAAGCTCTCCGAACATCAGGAGATAGGTGATTTCCTCAAATCCGAACCGGTTGTCCGCGATGATACCATTCACCAGGTCTTCGATGGCATACCCGCGGTAATAAAGATGCCCGTAATCAGGCACCTCGTTCCCGTCCGCATCCTTCTTCTTGGCGCGCACCTCACTGACATTGGTGAGACCTGCAAGCACACCCTTGCCGTTCAGGTCACGCAGACCGCGCTTGACATTCAGCTTCGTATAAAGGGCATTGTCTATTTTGTCATTGCGCTCTGATTCCTCCGCCAGCCCCTCGATTTCCGGTGTGATTCTGGAGTAAATATTAATTTCATTATTTGCCATATTTCTACCCTGTGCCGCGTTCTTTGCGGCACCAATGTCAAGCCATCGCCTTTCCATCCTTCAGGCAAGGCCAAGAAAACGGCAGACCTCTTCCGCCATGTCGTCTCTGCTGCAGACTCCGGTATGACGGATTTTGGCGCCGCGGAGACTGCTGACTGCCTCCGGAACCGGCACGCCGGCGAGCCGGGAGAGCTCATCGGCGAGTGCCAGATC
>ONQW01000205.1 GCA_900320025.1 uncultured Lachnospiraceae bacterium | reverse complement strand
TGCTCAGTGTGGATTCCTCTGAGCTCGCCATTGAACAGGCAAAGGAAAACGCCGCGCTCAACGGTCTGTCGGACCGCATCGACTACCAGGTCGCAGATGTCTTCGCTCTGCTGCCCGAGCTCGAGGCACAGGGCAGACAGGCCGACGTCGTCATTCTCGATCCGCCCGCCTTTACCAAATCACGCAGCTCCATCAAGGCCGCCGTGCGCGGCTACCGCGAAATCAACCTGCGCGGCATGCGGCTCACCAGAAACGGTGGCTTCCTCGTCACCTGCTCCTGCTCCCACTTCATGGATCCCGAACTCTTTAGAAAAACAATCGGCGAAGCCGCCCATGATGCACATGTGCGGCTCCGCCAGGTGGAATTCCGCACCCAGGCGCCGGATCACCCGATCCTGTGGAATTCCGAGGAATCTTACTATTTGAAGTTCTATATCTTCCAGGTTGTGCGGGAGTGAGGCCCCGCCCCTCTTTCCGGCAAAAAATACTCCGTCTGCTTTCAGCTCATTCTGCGCTGAAAGCAGGCCTTTCCTGCCGCGTGTGGGAGCCGGGCAGCGCTCAGTCGGCCATCAGCACGCATTCCGCCGCGCCCAGCGTCTCCGACTCCACGCGGAGCGTGGTTTCTCCCGTTTCATAGCCCGCGCGGACAACTGCGAGTGCCCTGCCGCGGAATGTCGTGCAGGCGCCCTTCGTATAATTATCCTCCGTCACCGGATTTCCACTGCCAAAGCCGAGCAGTCTTCCGACGCCCTCCACAGCCGCTGTGAGCGATATTGCCGCATCCGGCACCAGTCTGCCCTCGGCATCCTGAATTTCCACATCGACATAGAACAGATGATGTCCATCCGCCTGTGCCTCTGTCCGCTCAGGGCGCAGCACCAGCCTCTCCGGCGCACCGACCGTCTCCAGCGCGCCGCGGGAAATCTCGCTGCCTTCGGGGACCGCCTCCGCGCTGCCGGAATTCCGGCTGACCGCCTCTATCTTTCCGGGTTCGTAGACCGTATCAAACACAAAGGAGCACGGCATGCCAGCGTTCAGGCTCTCCCCCTGCTTCTTCATGCCAACGCTTCTGCCATTCACGAACAGCTCCACCGCCTCCGCGCGGGAGAAGACCGTCACACGGACCGCCTTGCCCTCCTGACCCGGCCAGTTCCAGCATTTTCTGACATCCGGGAAGCCCCACGGGCTGATGACTTCCACCCTGCCTGTGTTTTGCGGGTCTGCGCTGAACACATAGGTTCCGGGATCTCCCCAGACCACACGCCGGTAAGCGCCCTGCGGAAGCAGCGTTCCCGTGATGTCAAAGTCGGCGTCGTTCGCCGTTCTCCAGGGATAGACGGATGCCTGCGAGGAGAGCACATTCGCCCCCTGCTGCAGCATCGGGTCGTCCGGTTCCACGGACACCGCCTTGCCGATCCCGGCCTCCCCGAGATAGTCGAACGCCGTCCAGGTGAAATCTCCGATCACGTAAGGCGTCTTCTCGATCATCGGCCAGTGAATTCCGATCTCCTTCGGAAAATTCTCACTGCCCAGCATCACACGCTCCGGATATCTGTCATGATCCTTCTCGTATCGGCTCTCCATGTAGTTGTATCCCACAATGTCGAGACCATTGGTGAACGGCTCCGTGTAATCCTCCCACAGCATGCCGCCGGAGAGATCCACATTCTGCCCTGTGGCTGTACCCGCCTCCTGCGCCTTTCGGAACACCTCCAGCATCGTCTTCCGGTCAAGCCCGTTCCAGAACGAACAGATCGCGTTCGACACCGGCCTCGACGGATCGAGAGACTTCACCTTTTCCGCCAGCTGCGCCGCGATGCGGTATCCGTTCCCGAGGCCGCCCCGCTCCGTGATCTCATTGCCGGTAGACCATAGAATGACGCACGGATGGGAGCGATCCCGCCGGACAAATGCCGTGAGATCCTTTTCCCAGTCTGTGTCAAAATACTGATTGTAGTCGCCGGGCTGCTTCCCCATGTGCCAGGCGTCAAACGCCTCGTCGAATACATACATGCCGAGTCTGTCGCAGGCCTCGATGAAGGCCGGCGACGGCGGATTGTGCGTCGTGCGGACCGCGTTATAGCCGCTTTCCCTGAGCTTTCTGAGCTTGCGGACCTCCGCGTCATACAGCGACACCGCGCCGAGCAGACCGTTGTCATGATGCAGGCAGCCGCCCTTCAGCTTGACCGTCTTTCCATTGATCTGCAGGCCATGGCGCACATCCGCCGTGATCGTCCGGATGCCGGCGAGAACCGAAGCCTCGTCTGAGAACGCCTCGCCCTCCGCCAGCGGAACGACATGCGTGCGGAATTCTCCCACCGCCTCCGCGCGGACACTGAGACGATAAAGAGACGGATGCTCTGCGCTCCACAGCGCCGGTTCATCCAGCGTCAGCGTGTATTTTGCCGTCTCCCGCGCGTGCGGATTCACCTGCACCCTGGTTCTGCGCGAAATCACCTCCCTGCCGCTGCTCTCCTCCGACAAAGCAAACGTCACATCCACAAGGAGATTCCGGTCTGTGTCATTGGCCGCCTCCGCCTGCACCTTCAGATAAGCGGTCTGCGCGCTGCCGTCCGCCCGGTACTCAATCCGGTCCGTGTACAGA
>ONQW01000206.1 GCA_900320025.1 uncultured Lachnospiraceae bacterium | reverse complement strand
CCGCTGCCTCGTTGAGCCGTTTGAGCATCTCCACATCCGGAACATGGATGTTCTCCGGATTCTGCGCGCCGCGCTTCTCCATACAGACAAACGGCCCCTCCAGATGAACGCCGACGGAGCGCGCGCCATCCTCCGGCCTTCTGAAATGACTGATCGTCCGGCACGCCTCTTTCAGCTCCGGTTCCTTGAGCGTCATCGTTGTCGGGCACCAGCTCGTCACGCCATTCTGCGCGTAGAAGCGGCTCATTGTCTGCATTTCCGCGTCGTCTCCGTCACTGGCGTCCGCCCCCATCGCCGCGTGGGTGTGGATGTCCACCAGTCCGGGGATGATATAAAAACCGCTGTAGTCCAGAACATCCTCTGCCCCCTTGCCCCGCGCTCCGGGCCGTCCGTTCTCCTCCGTGCAGCCGGAGCCCGTATTCTGCATGGATGACGGCTTCATCCCCGGGGTGAAGATGCTGAACCGCTCATCAAACTCCAGCGTCCCACTCTGGAACGCCGACCCGATCAGGATATGATCACTGTATAATTTCATTGCGCGCCCTCCATTTCCGAAAGCGCCTCCTCATCCGCCACCAGGACAAAATCAGGATGGAGCTGCAGCACCGACGCCGGAACCTGCGGTACAACCGGTCCGCAGAGGGCTTCCTTCAGGATGCCTGCCTTGCTCTTTCCGCTGACAACCATCAGCACGCGGCGCGCCTTCATGATGCCCGCAACGCCCATGGTGTATGCAAAGCGCGGCACTTCCTCCTCCGAGGAGAAGAACCGCTTGTTGGCCTGGATGGTGGAGTCGGTCAGCGCAACCTTGTGTGTGCCGGCCGGAAAGAAGTCCTCCGGCTCGTTGAACCCGATATGTCCGTCCGGTCCCAGCCCGAGCAGCTGCAGATCCGTCCGCCCGGTCTTTTCCATCACTGCGTCGTATTCCGCGCAGGCCTTCTGCGCATCCGCCTGCTTTCCATCCGGGAAATGTGTATTCTCCGGCCTGATGTTAACCCGGTCAAACAGGTGATGGTGCATGAACCATACGTAGCTCTGATCGCTCGTGATGTCCAGTCCGCAATACTCATCCAGGTTGACCGTCCGGGCCCCGGAGAAATCCAGCGCTCCGTCCTTATACATCTTCACCAGCTCGTCATAGGTACCGACCGGACTCGAACCCGTTGCCAGGCCGAGGACACAGTCCGGCTTCAGAATCACCTCCGAAGCGATAATCTCAGCCGCCCGGCGGCTCATTTCACAATAGTCTTTTGCACGAATGATTCTCATATCTTCTCTCCTGTCTCCTTGCCGTCTTCTGACACTGGTGTCATCCGGCGCATCTGTGTCTGCGTCCTTCTCAGTACCCGGATCTTCTCTGCGCAGGCTTCCGGCGTACGGTCCTCCGCCGCTCAGCGTCCCTGCCGTTTTCTCTGCATCTTCTGAAAATGCAGATACGCCCCGATCATGCCTGCATCATTGCCCTGCCGCGCCATCGTCAGCTCTGTTTCCTGTGCAATGGAAGGGATCAGATACCTGTCCAGTGCGCTCCGGATCCTCGGGTACAGATATTCCTTCTGCGCCATCACGCCCCCTCCAAGCACGACAACCTCCGGGTTGAGAACATAGCATATATTCGCGATGCCTTTTCCAAGGATATCACACATGCGGTCAATCTCGCTGACACAAATCGGATCTCCTTCCCTGGCCGCCTCGAAAATATGCTGCCCTGTCCAGATCCTGCTCACATCATCCAGCGCGGTTGTATCCCCACCTGCTGCATGCCCGTCGGCTTTATCCCCACCGGCTGTATCCTCATTAGCTGTATCCCTGTCCGTTTTCTCCTGAAGCTTCTGCTCCGCAATCCGTCTCAAAAGAACGCTCATGGCACCGAGGCGCTCAAACTGTCCGCCTTCCAGATTCATGTAGCCGATCTCACAGCCGCTGCCGGAATGTCCATGGTAAACATCGCCCTTCCATACAAAGCAGCCTCCGATTCCGGTTCCGACTGTCAGACAGAGCACGCTGTCTCTGCCCCTCGCGGCGCCAAGGACAGCCTCCGACAGACCGGCGCAGTTGACATCATTCTCGATCTCACAGGGCAGGCCTGTCTTCTCCTCAATGATGGTCTTGAACTCCGTTCCGGCATAGTCCGGAATGTTGGGGCCAGAGTAGAAAATCCGCCCCCTCCCGGTGTCCACCATCCCTGCGGAGGAAATGCAGACCCCGTCTGCCTTTTCTCCGCCCGATGTGAAGGATGAGATAATCTCCAGGACCTTTTCCACGATCCCCGTTCCGCCAAGCCAGGCTTCAGTCGGCCGCTTTCCTTTCTCCAGAAAGCGAGCGGTCTTTCCTTCCATCAGGCCGTACTTGATGTCCGTCCCTCCAATATCGATGGTAATGAATCTGTCCATAGTCATCCTCACACTGCGCGCTGCTGCCGCTTACAGGTACTTCGCCCTTGCGTCCCGGATCATCCCGGCCGCCTCCTCAACAGTCTGTTCATCCTCCGGAGCAAGAGAAGAAAGCGGACGCCTGACATCGCCGATGTCCAGTTTCTCATTGCGGCGCAGAATCTCCTTGATCACAGCATACATATTGCCATGCGCTGAGCACATCTTG
>ONQW01000208.1 GCA_900320025.1 uncultured Lachnospiraceae bacterium | reverse complement strand
CTTCCCGCAGAACGGATCCACCGGACTCTGTCCCTGAAAGACCGAGCGGCCGAGCAGTTTTTCCAGGACCGCATCAATCACGGTATCCGAATTGCAATAAGCGTTGACGTACGTTTTAATCATCGGCGCATCGAGCAGATGATACGGATTGCCCAGACTCACCATCAGCGTCGGGATCTCATGAACCATCCATGGAATGTTGTTGAGAAGCCCGGCAACTGTATTCCACTGAATTCTCACTGTTGTATGAGCTGGCTCTGTTTCTATATTGCAGACATAGAGCACCAGGTCGAAGCTTCTTCGAAGCTCCTCCACCGGCATGCCCATTGCCTCCGGTCCCTCCTTCTCATACACGGTCACGGCAAAACCTTCCTGTTCCAGATCCTGCTTCATCCGGGCGGTCACCCGATCATTGGACGGAAATGCTCCGAGAATCTCCAGCAGAACCCGGCGATGGCGTATCGGATCAAGTGGAAGAAGATGCTGCGTGTCCTTAACCAGCGTGATGCCCCTGTCCGCGCACCCGGCTGCCCACACGGCATGCTCCGCGCTGCCAATGACGTCCATTCCCTTCGCCTTCCTGTCAAGTCCGTCCGCACCAATCCGATCCTGCAGATGCAGCGCCGCCTTCATCGCCAGAATTCTGCGCACCGCCTCATCGAGGCGCTCCATGGATAGAACCCCGCTCTCCAGGCCCTCCTTCATAAAGCGAAGATCCTCCCCGGTATTCCGGTTGAACAGAAGCATATCTATGCCATTCTCAATGCAGAGCGGAATCGCCGTCCTTCGTTCCATGGCGGAGCAGAATCCGCACATCGGTGTCGCATCCGAGACAATGAGTCCATTAAAGCCGAGCCTGCCCCGAAGCAGCTTCTGCATCAGATTGCGCGACTGGGACGCTGGCCTGATCCGGTCTGCCTGATGTCCGTCGAATTTTTCCTCATAGGCCGGCAGCGCGATATGTGCCACCATGATAGAGAGCGTTCCCGCTGCAATCATGGATTGATAAACTTTCCCGTATGTCCGGTCCCATTCCTCGCAGGAAAGCGTGTTGACGGTTGTACACAGATGCTGATCCCGCTCGTCGATCCCATCGCCCGGAAAATGCTTGCACGCCGTGGCGGCGCCGTTCTCCCGGAATGCGCGCAGATATTCCTGCGCCATCCGGATCACCGTCTCCTCATCGCTGCCGAAAGAGCGCACATTAACAATCGGATTGTGATAATTACGGTCCAGGTCTACGACCGGCCCGAACGACCAGTTGACTCCGTCGGCAAGTCCTTCCTCCGCACAAACACAGCCAAGCCGGTATGCCTGCTCCGCATCTCCAGTTGCCGACACAAGCATCGGCGTGCCAAAGCAGGTTCCCTCCCTGCATGCACCGTTCCCGCCATTCTCCAGGTCTTCTGCCAGAAGGAGCGGAACTGTTGCGCCTCTCTGCAGCGCCTGCCTGGTTCGCCTGCCTTCCTCCATGGAAGACATATTTCCGCCGATGACTGCTCCGCCAAACTGATACTGCCTTTCCATAGCAGTCACCTTTTCCGGATCCCGTTCAAAAATCAGCGGGCAGAAAATCTGCCCGATTTTCTCATCCACGGACATGGCCGCTGCGGTTTTCACCACCCAGCGAATATCCTCGTCATTCAGAAAAAAAGGATTTGCTTTATAATCAATCACGGTCTTTATCCTCCCCTGCCACGATCTCTACGCACATGCCGCTCCCGCTCCGCACAAGAACTACCCCCGTCTCTTCCGGATTTTCCAGCATGCCGATGAGAAGAGCCCTGCCCTGAAATGTCTTTGTCCTGCCCGCTCCGTAGTTCCACACTGGCTTCGGATCTGCGCTGCCGAAACCGAGAATGCGGAAATTCCGGGCATCATCCACTGTGAGATCGCAGTCAAAATCAATGTTTCCGGCTGTCCTTCCCTCCCGGTCCGTGAGCGCAAGATCGATATAAAAAAGACGGCTGGAAGCAGTTTTCCCGGCTCTGCGCACCGGCAGTGCACGCGGTTCCACCACGGCCTGCAATGACGAGGGTTCATCCGCCGTGACAAGCTCATCCCGCCCGATTTCCCTGCCCATTTCATCATAAAGTACGGCGGTCAATGTCCCTGGCTCATAAACTGTCTCAAAAAGTGCCCGGTTTCCGATCATATCTGCGCCAGGCGGCACAATCTTTTTCCGCCCCACTGTCCTGTCATTCAATAGGAGCTCCGCTTCCTCTCCTTTTCCGTACACTTCCACAGTGACTGCGCATCCTTCCCGGCCAGGATATGTCCACGTGTGCAGGGCATCGGAGATAACCCACGGCGTCAGTATCGCCCGTTCGCCGTGATGGGCCGGATTTTGCACCGCCAGATAAGGAACCCTGCGGCGTCCGAAAGCAATCTCCCGGTAAAATGATGCCGGCCTCCGGTTCCCGATGAGATCAAAATCTCCGCAGTAGGCAAGCTGCGCCGGAAACTGTGCGCCGAATCCCCCTTCCCCGGGCCGATAAGATGGGATTCCGACTCCGGCTTCTCCGATATAATCCCACCCTGTCCAGGTAAAATCGCCAATGACGGCCGGCAGCATTTCCACCTTCTCCCA
>ONQW01000209.1 GCA_900320025.1 uncultured Lachnospiraceae bacterium | reverse complement strand
CGCCGGCGTGCTTCTTGCCATCGCGAAGGGCGGGAGGCAGGTGTTCATCTTCGGACATGCGGAGTATGACCGCTACACGCTGCGGGATGAGTATATCCGGGACCACGAGCGGGGCATCGACACTGCGCTGCCGGAGAATTATTTCCCGGATGACGACCCGGAGAAGGAACCGAACCTGCAGTGGCGCTCCCACAGCAGCCTTCTTTATGCAAACTGGGTCAACCTCGTGTACCAGATGACCGTACAATCTTGAGGATATCCGGTGAGAAGACGCAAAATTCAGGCGGATACGGCAGATATTGAATCTCAGGCTCTATAGAACTCTATGAGGAAAGCAGAGATGGCGCTGCTTTCTTTTTATATTAAGAGATAGTGCGACTATAGTGAAGTCAGTGAAGTTCACAGTGAAGTGCAGTGAAGTTTTGAGTGAAGTTGAGTGAAGTGGTATGCGAAGCAGAGCGAAGTTCTGGACGAATCCGGCAGCTGTCTTTTTGGTTGCGTTCTTCTGTTGTTTTCTATGGGGATCGGCATCGCCGTCGATCAAAATCGGTTATGAGCTGTTCTCGATCGGAGCAGAGGACCTTGCCTCCCGGTTTGTCTTCGCTGGGGTGCGTTTCACGATCGCAGGAGGGATGGTGATCGCCTCCGGCAGTCTGCTGGAGCGCCGTTTTCTGCGCCCGACGCGGGAGAGCTGGCGGTATGTTCTGGTTCTGATGCTGTTTCAGACGGTTTTGCAGTACATATTCTTTTACACCGGGCTGGCGCACACGAGCGGCGTTCGCGGTTCGGTCATCAATGCGGCAGGAACGTTCTTCTCTCTGTTCCTCGCGGCGTTTTTGTTCCGGTTTGAGAAGCTCACGGCAGCGAAGATAGCCGGAAGCATCGCCGGGTTTCTGGGCGTGCTGCTGATTGTCACAGCCGGCGGCGCGGGCGGCGGAGGAATCAGTTTCTCAGGCGAGGGATGTATGGTGATTGCAGCACTCACGAGTGCTGTTGCCGGCTGTTTCATCAAGCTTTTTTCGGACAGGGAGAATCCGGTTACGCTCAGCGGATGGCAGTTCCTTCTAGGCGGCATGGTTTTGACGCTGATGGGGCTTGCTCTGGGCGGGAGTCTTCGGCCGACCGGCGGCATGGCGTGGCTGCTGCTTTTGTATATGGGGTATATTTCAGCCGGCGCTTACACGCTCTGGGGAATTCTGCTGAAATACAATGAGGTGAGCCGCATCTCGATTCTGGGCTTCATGAATCCGGTGCTGGGGGTGCTGCTCTCGGCGCTGTTTCTTGGTGAGAGCAGGGAGGCATTCAGTGTCCGTGTCTTTGCTGCTCTTGTGTTGGTGAGTGCAGGGATTATTTTGTCGGGGAAGAAGAGAGCGGCGGTACAGATTCGCGGCGGAGGAAATGCTGTTCTGACAGCTGCGCTGTTTACTGTTGGCGGAATTTTGCTGTCCATGATTCTCGGCGGATGCGGCAGTGAGAAAACGGGGATCGCTGCAGACGGAAACGATCTGTCGGGAGAACGAGCTGCGTACCCGGAGACTGGAGCAATGACGGGAATGTCTGCGGCTCCGTTCGACCCGGAGCGGGACGTGTGGATCTCGAAGGGAGAGACCTGGCAGGATGGTGTTGGAGACACAGCGAACAAGGATGGGACACTGTCGGTGCCGACTATTTTGAAGCGAATCGGGAATACATGGTTTCTGGTGGACTGTTATCACGACCGGATTCTGTATCACGCGGGAGATGAGAAGGCGCTGAATGACGCCATTTCTGACTGGAGCGTCCTGCCGCGCAGCGGTGTCTCCAGGCCGCACACGGTAGCCGGGGATGGACTTGTTTTGCTGGCGGATGATACGGAGAACAACCGGGTGCTGGTTTACACAAGGGTCGGAGGTGTGTTCACGACGACACAGGTCTTTCAGAACATCGGCAGCAGGCCGCATTTCAGTGTCTATGATCCGGACTCGGATACGTTCTACGTCTGGAGCTCTGAGAACGGGGAATTATACTGTTTCCGGCATCCGAAGGATGATCCGACGCTTTATCTCACAGAGGTGAGGACTTGTCCGGCATTGTCGAACACGTATGTGCGCTCCTTTACGATCTTCGGAGATCAGATCCTGTTTGTGTCCGGGACGAGCGCGGACAGCGGACAGGCGCAGATTCTGCTGTGCAGGCTGTCTGATCTGTCGGTGCAGGAGGTGTATCCGGTCTGCGATGCGTATGCGGGGATGGTACAGATTATTCCCGTGATCGATACGGACGAGGCGCTTCCGGCGGAGGGAGAGCCGCACACGCAGGAGGTGTTCGGACCGCTGGACAGGGGAGATGACAATGCAAACCGCAATGGTTTTTTTGTGACAGTGTCGACAGACCGGGCAGGCGATCAGAGCGCGGCGGCCATGGTGTGGACACCGTCTCTTGACGCTCTGGCGGCTGATCCCGGGACAGTTCTGTCCGTGGGAGTGCGGGATATCTATTCTGCTTATTTTGTCGGAGGCGGAACGCCATATTACATGACACGCACGGATGGCAGGTATTATCTCATGGAGCACCGTCTGCCGGGGCACGCGGTGTGGAGCTTCGCGGTGGCAGACGGCGGGGTTACGGATGTGCAGGACCTTTATTAGACCAGCCCGCAGCATCATGGAGGATACCTTTGATGGCGGCCGCGGAGCCGGAGAAGTTCAGAAGCCGGTCCGGTGATACAGCTTCTTACTTTCGTAGTGCGGCTCGCAGGTGAGATTGACGCCGAGCTTACGGAATACACTGCTGTCGATCTGGGACAGGATGACGGAGGAATGCGCCTCGAG
>ONQW01000228.1 GCA_900320025.1 uncultured Lachnospiraceae bacterium | reverse complement strand
TGCGCAGAAATCCCAGACCTCGTGCATCCTGGAGACCGGCCCTCCTGTGGGATAGCTTCCCGGCGCGCCGCCCTTGTCCAGCCAGCAGTTGACCGTCATAGGCAGGGGATAAACCGCTTTTCCTGCCTCGGCCACCGTGTTGACAAAACGTGCCACATGATACGCGGAGAAGATCTCTTCCGCCGCGCCGCCGAAAACCTCTGTCCAGCTGCCGGCCTCCTGTCCATGTATCACCGCGCTCCGGATCTCCTCCGTCATAGTTCCGGTGTGGCTGCGCATATAGGCGGCAAAATCTGCAGGAACCTCCGCAGAAAAAAGCGCATCGGCAACATCCATCGGAGACCTCCCGCGCTGCGCCGAGCAGGCCGGTCTCATTCTCCACCTGCACCGCAGCCACCGTCTGCCGTTCTCCGTCGTAGTCCCTGAGGAACCCCATCCATGCCGCGAAAGCGCGGGCATCTGCCTTCATCGTCTCCTCTCCCAGATAGGAGAGCGTGGTATAAGGCGCCTTGACCGGGATCGCGGGCGAAATCTCCCGCCCCGCCTTATTCTTCCCTTTTTCAATCTGTGCGCGGGGAAACCGCACAAGATCTGTTTTGACATAGGCCGGTGCATACATGCACTCCGCGTTCTTCCAGCTCCCGAACCAGAGAAACACGATATGCATGTCCCGTTCCCTTGCCTGATCAATCAGGGCCTTAGGCACAGAGAAATCAAAGTGCCCCTCCTCCGGCTCGATCATTTCCCATGTGACCGGGAGCAGCAGCGTGTTCATCCCGAGCTCGTCGGCGATAGCCCAGATCTTCTCCATGTAGGCAGGCGAAGAAGAATCGGAATTATGCACCTCGCCCGCCAGGAGGATAAAAGGCTTGTCCCCGACCATCAGAACAGGCTGGCCGTTGATCTGACTGATATGCGGTATAGTGTGCTTACTCATAAAACGTTCTGTCCTCCCATTCTTATCTATTCCCGTGCCGCTACCCCTGCGACACCCTTCTCTGCATCGCGAGCCACTCAAACAGGCCCGTTTCCCGCCCGTCCACAACGACCGGCCTGCCGTCAAAATCCGTTCTGCAGTCCTCATTGAACACCGGGATCCATGCAAAATGTCCCATGTAGTGAAATGGCTTGCCCTCCGCATCCTGGAACTGACCATGCATGTCATAAATACCATCCCAGTATGTGAAGTGTACATTTTCCGCTCCGGCCGCCAGCAGGCGCCGGTACGTCGCCACCGCATATTTCTCCGGATCCACAACCGGATCGTCCTTGGAATGCGTGAACCAGATCGGCGTCCGGGCGAGCCGTCCTATCTCCTCGTCCGTGATCGACGCGTCGTACAGAGCCTCGCAGATCGGAAACGCCGCCGCGAAGAAATCCGGGTAGTCCGCGATCATCCGCATCGTCATGAATCCGCCGTTTGAGTCTCCGCCGATATAGACGCGGTCAGGGTCGATGCCGTAAGAATTCCGGGCGATGAACTCATCGATCGCCGCCTTCAAAGCCCTCGTGTAGATCGACCGCCCGCTTGTCCCGTACTGGCCGCTTCCATCGTCCAGCCACATCGTCGGGCACTGGGGCGAGAACACATAGCACCCGTCAAAACGGCTCTGAATCGCGTCGTCCGTGAGCGCCGTCGCCTTATTCCCGGAGTAGCTGATGGCCGTATCCGTCCCGCCCTCTCCTGCTCCGTGCAGCCACACGATCAGCGGCCGCTTGCCCATGCCGCGCTGCGGAACAAAATAGCCATACCGGAGCGGCATCTCCGCGTCACCGGAGACATCCTCCAGCCACCGGTCCACCGCCGGATTCATCACGCGGGCGCAGTGATCGAACACCAGACCGCGTACCGTTCCCTGCGCCGTCTTGATCTCCTTCGTCTGTGTGATGACATTGACACTGTCCACATACGACTCATGCCCGTTGATGTTGGTAAAATCCGCCGCCAGAGCGGAGGAGCACGGATAGAGCGGCCCGTACTTCATCTCCAGCGTGACAAACCTTCCCTCCGCCGCCCGGTTTCCCGACGCGTCGGACGGATACGCATCTCCGATCACACGATACCCCTCCGCCGGCACGAACTTGTCCCGTCTGATGAAATTCTCCGGCATTTTGATCTGGTTTCCTTCCCTGTCCAGCATCCGTGTATAAACGCAGAACTGGTCTGTGCAGATCTCCCCTGCCTTCACCAGATCTGGGAATGCCAGAATGAGTTTTGTCACATACGGACCAAAATCCGTTATTTCAATAAACTGATAATAAGAACGCATTGCGGTTTCCTTCCCTTTGAAATTTCCGACATCTGACAGTCTCCGGAAGTGCCCCATCGGTCACCCCATGTAGTAATCATATCATGTGTTTTCTTTTTCTTATGTCAGAAATCCGGGATAAAGTTGTACTATTTTGACACCTTATGGCAACGGTGCGCTCCCATTCCGTATTGTGCCTTGTGACGATTTGCTCTCCTTCATTTCTGAGAATGCCTCTATGCCATTCACCATTATTGTTTTCGCCGGATTTCATCCAGTCCCTGCTGAATTCGCTCGTCTTTTTCACACGCAAGGCTTAGAAGAAGGGAAATGTCATCCACCCGTCCGCCTTCCAGACCCAGCTTGACATTGCTGTCACAGGCAAGCGCCTCATTATTCCAAAGCTGCTTGACAATACCGATGACGAGGACGATCTTCCCATCGCGTAAAACAAACTGAATAGTCCGATATACCCGGTTTCCGATGCGAGACCGGGTATTTTTTTGAAAAAATTTCTGCAAAACTGTACTTAGGGACGGTCTGTTTTGAAAAACGATCCGGCATTATATGGTTGATTATGGGGGTACTGCAAATATCATCAGTGCGTAAAAAAGAGAACTTGGAGGTGAGGCAAATGCGGAGAGTAGTGATCGATATGCAGAACGCCCTGTTTGCAGATGCGGTTGCCGAAGCCCTTCGCCGGTTTGATCCCGAGAAGGTGGTGATGGAATGATATGAATGTATTTGACGCTTCTTCGTTCTCCGAACGGATAGGCAATGGCGGACGCTCTCTTTGCCGTGTGGGAGAGCCGATAAATCAACTCACACGCTCAGATCACCCGGCGAAATACCGAAAAGAAACAAGGAGGAATTGCTTATGAAAGCAAGAATAAGACTGCATAAGCTGCTGAGCGTGCTGCTGTGCTGCATCATGCTTGTAGGAATGCTTCCCACGCATGCCTATGCATGGGATACGGAGTCAGAGTGCGATTTTTGCCATGAATTTATCGCTGATGACTGGATCTGCGACGGCGGCAATCACTGCAGTGAGAGCAGCGGCCACACCGACTGTTACGATGAAAACCACTGCCAGGTCTGTGGTGATTGCCGCGACGACGATTGGTGCGGCGACTGCCATATGCACATTGAATGTGCCCAAAATGAAGGACGCCACTGTTCCAACTGCGGCGCCTGCTTTGACGACGTGACCCCTTGTCCGCGTTGTAACGAGACCTGCAGCGATTGCGCCTCTGATTGGTGTGACGAATGCGAAATGTGCGTTGATTGCGGCATAGACGCCAATAAGCATTGTCCGGACTGCCACAAATGTACCGCAAGTGCTGGCTGCCTGGTTTGCTACCGCTGCTTTGACTGCGGCGGCATGTGCGACGCAGGCTGTGACGATCTCTGCCTGAGCTGCCATCGGGAAGAAGGCGCGGCCTGCGAAAGCTGCGGTACCTGCTTTATCGACAATGATAACGCTTACTGTAGAGAATGTGGGCAGTGTGCCGATTGCGCGGGCAGCGACATCTGCGAAGAATGCCAGATGTGCAATGACTGCGGCATAGCCGCCAATAAGCATTGTCCGGACTGCGGCGAATG
>ONQW01000210.1 GCA_900320025.1 uncultured Lachnospiraceae bacterium | reverse complement strand
CATCATTCTCCACTCCCATGACGTCAGAATCGACGACAAGTTCGAGGGCGCCGACACGATCGCCCCGCTCCCGTTCCAGAAGGAAGTCGTTCTCGACCGCATCACCTACCGCTATCCCGGCACAGAGACGGATATCCTGAGGGACGCCACACTCGACATTCCGATCGGCAAGTCCATCGGTCTCATCGGCCCCTCGGGCGCCGGCAAATCCACCACTGTCGATATTCTCCTCGGCCTGCTCCGCCCGCGCGCCGGCAAAATCACCGTGGACGGCACGGACATCAGCACGAATCTGCCCGGCTGGTACGCGGACATCGGCTACGTCCCGCAGCTCATGTTCATGCTCGATGACACCATCCGTGCCAACATCGCCTACGGCATCGCGCCGGACAAAATCGACGACGGCAAAATCTGGCATGTCCTGCAGGAGGCGCAGCTCGACGACTATGTGCGCAGCCTTCCGGAGGGTCTTGACACCTGCATCGGCGAGCGCGGCATGCGCATTTCCGGCGGCCAGCGCCAGCGCATCGCCATCGCCCGGGCCCTTTATAATGACCCTCAGATCATGATCTTTGACGAGGCGACCAGCGCCCTCGACAACGACACGGAGAAAGCCATCATGGATGCCATCGAACAGCTCCACGGCAGGAAAACTCTGATCATTGTCGCCCACCGCCTCACCACCATCGAGAAATGCGATGCCGTATACCGCGTGGAAGATCAGCAGTTCAAGCGTGTGCGGTGACAGGACCTGGGCATCTGGCCGGAGCCGCAGAGATTCCTGTCAAACAAACGGTCAGAAAACGGAAATTGCAGTCAGAACGACTCCTTCAGATACAGAGGAAATAGCAGAAAGGACCAAAATAATTGCCATGGCGCAGTCAGATGCGTTTTTTCTGATTCACAATTACAACACCGTACCGGATCAGCTGCTCTCCTACTGCCGCCCGGACAATTATGCCATCGTGGACTGCTCCGACGACGGCGTGACACCGCAGAAGCTGCAGTATGGCGGGTACCGCGTTTCTTTTGTGCCAAACACAGGTCACAACATCACCACCTATTTTGCATGGTTTGCTGCGCACTACGATGCGCTCCCTCCCCTCGTGCTGACCGGCAAGGGCAACATGATTGGACGCCATGTGTCGGCCGAATACATGGACCGCGTGTGTGGCAACACCTGGTTCACTTATCTCTATGAGGAACGGGCTGCCCGCGCAAGGTATGCCAAACCATCCGCGGATCCCTCCGCTATTCCACCGCAGTGGCACGGCAGTGAGACCATACCAGTCAATGTCTCTGCACAACCGCGCACTGCAGCAAATCGCCATAAGCACGGCAACGGGCAGGATGCCTGCTCCATCGCTTTTCTGGCAACCGAGAGCCATTTTCTCGAGCGCAACACCAGCTGGTACATGGACCAGCCGACGCACCTCTGGGAATATTTTGGCACCTACGACGAACTCCTGACCTTTATCTACCGCGATCCGGTCCTGCCAAGATACGTCGAATTCTCGCCCGGCGCCTGCTACATTCTGACCCGGGATCAGATCCGCCAGCACCCGCCCGTCTTCTACCGCAATCTGAACCGGCTGATGGATTACACCCTCACGCCCGGCTTCCCGGCCGAGGCCTACCTCATCGAGCGAATGCTCCCCGTGATCTACGCGGAGCGGTATGAGGTCAATCCCTGGATGAACGATGAGACGCATTTTCTCCGAAAGATCGCCACTGCCCGCGAGGCCGTCCTTACCAGACGGCAGCTGGAGGCTGCGGAACGCGCCAGAAAAAACAGTGGTCTGCCCGGCCTCGTCCGCCGGACCGGCCGGAAAATTCTGGGCAGGTCATAGCAAGACCTGCCACACGGCCTATCCTCGTCCCCATGTTTTTCCTTCAGCGTCGATACTGCACAATAGTGCTCACGCACCGCATACCAGAGGATTCACCCCTCTGGCCTTTCTGAACCTCCCAGATACGCCTCATACCACTGCTGGAAGACGAAAAAGCTCCAGATCAGTTTCGAGTAATTCTCACCGGACATCGCGCCGCGGTCGCCCGTCGCGAGATACTGTGCCACAAAAGCATGCGTGTAGGCCGCGTCGAACAGCCCCTGCGCCCGGAGTCTCTCCTCCCGCGCAAAATCCAGGAGCTGCGTGCGGAGCGGTCCCCTGAGCCACTTGTCGAGCGGCACGGAGAAGCCCTTCTTCGGCCGGTCCAGCAGCTCTCCCGGAATATAGTCGCGGGCAAGGTCCTTCAAAATATGCTTCTTGTCCTTCCCGTCATACTTGAACCGATGCGGAATCCGGAAGGAATACTCCATCACCGCCGGATCAAGGATCGGGCATCTCGTCTCCAGCGCATACTTCATCGACGCGCGGTCCACCTTACAGAGAATATCGCCCGGCAGATAGGTATCCATGTCGAGCAGCATCCGGCGGATCTGCCAGTCCTTCACGCCGTAGCGCGACTCAAACGGATAGCCCGCCGGCAGCACTGCCCGCCCATCCGCCCCGGAAACACCGCACATGCGATAGGCGCGGCTCACATAATTGCCGGACAGAAACTGCGT
>ONQW01000212.1 GCA_900320025.1 uncultured Lachnospiraceae bacterium | reverse complement strand
GTCCGGAGATCGGCATTTTCCTTCTTCAAATCCCGGTTCTTGATCGCCAGCGCGTAAATGACGTCGATGAGCTCAAGCCGCGACATCTTACGGATTTCCTTGGTGTGCTTCGGCCCGATGACGGAAGTCTCCGTGGTCTGTGCCCTGTCAATCCCTCCGGCTGTCTGATCCGCGCGCTCCTGCATCCGGACCAGCGGATCTTCCGCAGCATCCTCATCCTCTCCGCCGTGGCCGGAGGAATCCTCCCCTGCACTGCCATTTTCTGATGATGCGGTACTGCTGCCGTTCTCAGAAGACGCGTTGCCCGCCTTCCTGTCCTGCGCTCGTTCCTTTGACGATTCCGCTGTACCCCCTTCCGGGTTCTTCCCAGCCTGACCTCTCTCGCCGGATACCTTTTCCTTCTCCGCGCTCTGCTCCGATCCATGCTCCGCAGCCGCTTCCTGCTTTGCCGCACCCCCGGTGAACTCTGCTCCCACTTCCTTCTCCGCGTCGTCAGTTGCCTTCGCAGCCATTTTCTGCCCCGCCGCACCCTCGGAAGGCGCTGCTGCGGCCGTGCTGGCGCTGCCGGACTTTCTGTACTCCGTGTCTTCTTTTCTATGGCGTCCGAACAATCCCATATTCTTCCTCCCGCCCTGAAGCTATGGCACCATTATACTGCAAAATCCGGCAAAACTCCCGCCGATCACCCCAGGACGCGCTGTACAGCGTCCCGGTCAAACACCACGCTGCGCACGCTGGCTGTCTCGATCTGATACAGCGCATTCGCCGCCAGGTGCTCCGCCGCCTGCTCGAGATCGCGGACGCCCGGCATATCCCGGTACTCCTCCACGACAGCCTGCGCCGCTTCCTCCGTCACGATGCACTCTCCGTCCCTGAGTCCCATGCGCCGGAGCACACGCGGCAGAGAATAGCGGAGGAAAATCTGCTTTTTCTCCTCCGGCGTATAATCCGGAATGTCGATGACGGCAAACCGTGTGAGCAGCGGCTCCGAAATCCGGCTCTTGTCGTTGGCCGTTGCGATCGGATACACGCCCGCCGTCGGGATCGTACATTCCATGTAGTTGTCCGTAAAGCCAAGATTATCGAGCAGCGTCAGCAGTGCGTCTGCCGGGCTTCCGGTGGAATCCTTTGAATCCGCCTTGTCGAGCTCATTGATGATAAACACCAGATTCGATTCCCCGGCGAGCGAGAATGCCTCCATGATGCTGCCCGGCTTGGCGTTGGAATACACACGCGAGCTGCCTGTGAGCTGCTCCGGGTCATGAATGGAGCTCATGTCAAGGCTCGTCCACGGAAGGCCCAGAATCCGCGCGACCGCATACGCAATCTGTGATTTTCCTGTCCCGGCCGGGCCTACCAGCAGCAGTCCGTATGCCGGCAGCGTATGCGTGCGGTTGATCTGAATGATCGTCTCGATGATTCTCTGCTTCACCTTTTCCATGCCATACAGCTCTTCATCGAGGATCCGGCGCGCCCTGTCCGGATCGATGGCGCCAAAATATGAATCCTTCCAGCGGATATTCAGCATGAGCGAGAGCGCATGCTGCGCGTGCCGCTTCTCCTCCTGACTGACATCCGAGGATTTGGCGATGGCAAGATTGCGTCTCGCCCACTTACGGATATTCGCCGGCAGCGCGCTCCGCGCGCAGTCAAGAAAATCCGTCATGGACTGAAGGCTCGTCAGCTTCATCTCGTCGCTGTCCGCCTCCTCGTCCTCCTCCGGCACGCCCGCTCCCTGAGAAGACAGCTCCGGTGCCTTCGTCTCCAGCAGCCTGCTGATCACATACTGCAGAAAGCCGTCCTCAGCGGACAGCTTTGTTCCGCTCCCGGTGTCAATCTCACAGATTTTGTAGACAGCGTATCCCTCCGACGTGTCCTGCCCGGAGAGCCGGACGCTGATCTCGTTCGTGCCGAGCCAGCGGAGAAGCTCCACAAACCGCTGGTCGATCTGCCTGATATCCGCCCGCATGCCGCGGAAACAGAACTGCGTCCGTTTCCCCGGCGCAGCAAAAAGGCCGTCCGTATGGTGTGTCAGTTTCTCGTCCGTGTTGTCCAGGATTAAAAGCGGATGCGCCGGGTCGGCTTCCTCCGCATCCTGACGCAACAGGGTATATGTGCAGACATCCGGCAGCGGATGGGCCGTACCCTCCGCTGACGCGCCGCCTGCTGCGTCCTCTGATGCTGCGCCGCCTCCTGCCGCGCCATCTGCACCTGTTCCCTGCTTCTCTGTGGAGACGGAAGACCCCTGCGCCCGGCGCGTGCCTCCTGCCTTCTCCTCTTCTGGTTCTTCCTCAAAGCTGAATACTTTTGTCGCCATTTCCGTCCTCTTATACCGCTTTATCTATTCCTGAGTCCTCTGCTTGCACAAACTTCGCTTCCACTAGAGCCGCTCCTCTCGATCCTTTAACCGCACAGGAGCCGTCTGCTTGCACAGACTTCGCTTCCACTAGAGCCGCCCCTCTCGATCCTTTAACCGCACAGGAGCCGTCTGCTTGCCGCAGGCGGCTCCTGGATTCATACATGTCAGTCTCAAACG
>ONQW01000213.1 GCA_900320025.1 uncultured Lachnospiraceae bacterium | reverse complement strand
CGTTTCTCATCTTCAAGGATGGAAAGCCGGTGGAAACCGCAATCGGAAGCGTTCCGAAGTCGACGCTTCAGGAAAAGCTGGAAAGGGCACTGCATTGAAAGCTCTTGTGTCTTTCATCCAAGTCAAAACTCGTCACTCACTTCCGCCGCGCATCCTGCGGACGGCAGTGAGTGTTTTTATCTGCGCAGGACTATTTCTCTTCCTGCCGGCGCAGCTTCACGCTGAGACGTCTGTGTCTGCCGATGCGGACACAGAAGCGGCAGAACAGACATCCACTTCTGACATCTCTGCGGATGCCACCGGCAGCGCGGATTCTGCTGCGCCGCATGCCTGGCCAGAACCGCCGGAAATCAGTGCCGAAGGCGCGATTCTCATCGATGCCGACACAGGTGCCATCCTGTATCAGAAAAACATGAACGAGCATCTGTATCCTGCCAGCATCACGAAAATGATGACCGTTCTTCTCGCAGCGGAAAGGCTGGATCCTTCGGACACTGTCACAATGTCCGAAGAGGCGGTGCATTCCGTGCCGGCTGACGGCTCGAATATCGGCCTCGATGTCGGAGAGTCGATCACCGTGGAGCAGGCCCTCTACGGCATCATGGTGGGTTCCGCCAACGAGGCGGCCGCCGCGATCGCGGAGAAAACCGCCGGCAGTGTGGCTGCCTTCGCAAATTTGATGAACGAAAAGGCGAAGGAACTCGGCTGCACTGGCACGCACTTCGTCAACGCCAATGGCCTTCATGATAAGAACCACTACACAACGCCGCACGATATGGCGCTGATCGCGCGGGCCTTCTTCGACAATCCGCTCTGCCTGCGAATCGGCAACACACCGTCTTATCACTTCAGCGCGACGGCCACACAGCCGGACGACTTCACGATCCGCAACAAGCACGCTCTCATCACGGGGGAGACGCCGTGCGAGGGCGTCATCGGTGGCAAAACCGGCTACCACCAGTACGCCGGCGAAACTCTGGTGACCGGATGCGAGCGCGGCGGAATCCGCCTGATCTGCGTCGTCATGAAAGAGGAATCCCCCAATCAGTTCACGGATTCCGCCGCCCTTCTGAACTGGGGCTACGCCAATTTCACGGAATGGAATATCGCAGAGAACGAAACTCGATTCTCTGTGAACCGGGCATTGTTCTTTGACGGCGGTCGCAGTCTGCTCGGCGATTCTGGTCCTGTGTTCGCGCTGTCTCCGGATGCCCGGATCACCCTGCCTGTCGGCACATCCTTCTCCGATCTCACCGGCAGGCTTGTCTATTCTGCGGACACAGAGACAGACGACACCTGCGTCTCCCCCGACGATCTCGCCGTCGGTGAAGACACAGCGGCTGCTTCCGCCCCCACAAATCAGAATCCTCCCTTTGCGTCTCTGATCTACTCCTGGCAGGGCCGCACAGTCGGCAGCGCCAACCTTTATCTTCTCACTTCCGCGGCAGACGAATCCGGGACGGCTTCGGAAAACGAGGACACAGCAGGCAAATCAGGAAGCGCCACAGAAAAATCAGACACGGCAGGCCCATTATCCGCGCCGCTTTCCCGCTTCAAAACCTATTTTACATCCATGGTGAAGATCAACGACGCCGGTACGATATACATCAATATCCGCCGCATCCTGCTTTTCATCGCCGCACTATCGGCGGTCGTGATCATGCTGCTTCTGCTTTTCTCCTATCTCGCTTCCTTCAACCGCCCGGAGAGGGTGCATCAGGAGCGGAAGCAGCGGCAGCGTCGGCACAAGAGCCGCGATTACCTTCCTCACAACGACTATCTGAAATATGACACGCTCGAGGGAGAGGATAATCTCTACTACGAAAATGACCGCTGGAGCGAATCCGGACCCGGCAGCTATGCCGATAACGGATCCGGCACCGGTTCATACCCCAGCGGGTCCTACAGCAATGGATCCTCCCGCAGCGGTTCCGGCGAAAGGCTTGATATGGGGCCGCTGGATCCCGGCGGGTACACCGGCGTAGACAACACCGGAGAGCACAAATCATAATCAGAACACGGCACGGGATATAAAACGGAATATAAAAAGAGAACCGGGAAAGGCAGTCTGCACACGCGCGGATCACGTTCTGCCCTTCCCGGCTCTCTTTTTTCTTTGTCCCGCGCGAAGGCGGTATTCCTTCTTCCCCGCTGTCTTCTCCGCCTTCCTCGCGCGCTCGCCGAGTTCCCTGACATCCTTTTCTCCGATAAAACGCTCCGTTTTCACCACGTAGACTTCTCCGTCCTCCGCCTTGCGGAGCCGTACCTTGGCTTTCATCAGGCCATGCTCCGGACAGCAGGACACACTGTAGTACTGGCGTCCGTTCGGTGTGAACCAGGAGATCTTCCGGGTGGCACGCCTTCCGCACACGTAGCAGCGTGTGCTCATCACCTCCGCGTCCTCCAGCGCCGCCGTCTTGTCCTGAAATCCGCGCGAGATGTATTTTGCATAGGAATCGAACCGGACATGCACCTCGTGCTCGCGATTCTCCGGAATAGTGAAATAATCGAAGG
>ONQW01000214.1 GCA_900320025.1 uncultured Lachnospiraceae bacterium | reverse complement strand
AAATCTGGGCGATGTAGTTCACGACAGCGACCGCGGTGCCGACGGACATGCCAAAGAAGGCCCGGACCGGCGCGCTGCCCGAGGCGGAGAGCACATAGACCACTGCGACGACGGCGGCATTTGTGATGAGTATGACCGGCGAATAGACGGCATCGTAGAAATTAGTGCGGTTCACCGCCCGGTAGCTCTCGCCGATGACCTCCTCATAGCGGTTCCGCATATAGGACTCGCGGCCGAGATTGTGGATGGTCCGGATGCATCGGATGGTCTCCGGGACAAAATTCGTGACGCGCGCCACGGCTGCCCGGTTGTCGATCTGCGCGCGCAGCATGCGCTTCTGAACCGCCCGCGTGAAAGCGAAGACCAGCGGCAGCACGGCGAGAAGGAGCAGGGTGAGACCACGGCTGCGCAGGAACAGGATGACGAAGATGCTGACCATCTGGCAGGCATCGGCGAACATGCTGATGATACCGGATGTGAAGAGCTCCTCCACGGTGTCCACATCTCCGACGAAGCGGGATACTGTGGCGCCCGGATCCTGCCGCACCAGGCGGTCGGCGGGGAGACGGTCGAGCTTTTGGAGCAGAGCGGAGCGCATGCTGTGCGTGATTTTCTGCCCCAGCACGGTGAGAAGACTCTCGCGGCAGGCGGTCAGAACGCCGGCCAGCGCGAGCAGGGCAAAATATTCGAGACCCAGTGCGGCAGGGACGTGCTGATTCTGCGTGAGTTCATTGATGATCCGCTCCAGAACCAGCGGAGGGAGCAGGCTCACGATGACGGCGCCGGCGACCGTCAGAATCACGGCGGCGGTGAGCAGACGGAACCGGGAGAGTGTGCGGAGAATGATTTTACGCATGGCGGCCGCCTCCTTTCACATTTTCACTGCCGGAAGTCTGGATCTCATAGAGCTTCCGGTATTCCGGATTGGACCGCATGAGTTCCTGATGCGTGGAAACAGTGGCGCGGCCCTGCTCCATCCAGATCACCTGATCCATCTGCGGAAAGAGATAAAGGATGGAATCGCCTGCGGTCTGCCGGAGGCCGCGGTATACCTGTTCCTCGGTCGGCCGGTCGAGCGCGGAGAACGGATCGTCCAGCACAAGGACCGGATGCGGGTGGGCGAGGGTCCTGGCCAGCGCGAGACGCTGCTGCTGTCCGCCGGAGAGCCGGACGCCGCCGCTGCCGATCCGGGTATCTGCGCCGTCCGGCATGGCGCGGATCTCCCGGTCCAGACAGACGGCACGCAGTACGGAATCCAGCAGAGCATCGCCCGCGGCAGGATATGTGCCTTCAGCAGAGTGGTCCGGCGTTCCCATCAGGACATTCTCGCGAATGGTGTCACTCATAAGCTCTGGATCGTGGCCGAGATAACCGACGATGGCCTGGCGGACAGCATCCGGCAGAGCAGACAGCTCCTTCCCGGCAAAACAAATGCTGCCTTTGTAGGGCTGTTCACACAGGAAGGCTTTGCCGAAGGTGGATTTGCCACTGGCCACCGGGCCGGTGACGCCGATGACGGTTCCGGGTGCCGCGGCAAAGGAGATGTCGGAAAAAACCGGGTGATTCGGATTTTGCGGATAGGAAAAACCGAGATCTTTCACAGCGAGAAGTGCCGGCGCCGCGGCGGGCTGTGCGGTCTCCTCCGGCGGCCGTTTCATCAGTGGAACGATGCGGCGCCAGGACACCTCTGCCTTCTGCACGGCATTGAAGAGTTTGGCTGCGTGAGAAGACTTCACAGACAGTTTGGTGTAGCAGGAAAGAAAGGCCGTGAACGCCGCGATATCCCATGCCGACCATCCGGTTCCGGCCACATTGCGGGTGCCGAACCAGAAGATGAAGAGCACGGAACTCATGGAGATGACATTGTAAAGCGGCGGCATGGAACCCGCCCAGATGTTGGCGAGCACAGCCTTTTTCTCATAATCGGAGAGGTGTGCCTCATAGTCTCTGTCGCGCTGTGGCTCACAGCCGAAGACACGGTATGTCAGCGCGCCGGACACACGGTCCATGGTGGCGGCAGAGAGCCGGCCGGAGCTCTCGCGGAACTCCGCATTGGTGCGGGTGACGAGACCCTTCATCCGGTTGGCGATGAAATAGGAGATCGGGGGAAAAATCAGGCAGAGGAGGCCGAGACGCCAGTCGATGGAGAGAAGCAGGGCGATGTAGCTGACGAGGGCGACGCCGGTGTCGAAAATTTCAGTCGTGAACTTGCGCATGCCCTCGGCGCAGGCGTCCGCGTCAAGGACTGCCTTTGTCATCACCGCACCGACATCCTGCGACTCGAGCGAGGATTTTGACTCATGGATGAGATTGCCGTAGATGACTTCCTTCATGCTGCGGCTGGTATTGTTGGCGAAGACGCGCACGTAGAGACGTTTGAGAAAGCGGGAGACCTGGACGACGGCGATGACGCCGACATAGGTGAGGGCAAGTCTGGACATGGCGGAGGCGGGCTGCCTGCCGCGCAGAATGTCGTAGAGACATTGGGCGAGGCGGCCCTCATACAGCGGGCCGGCCAGCAGACCGATGTTGTAGATGAGACCGAAAATAGTGACAAAGAGCAGAGAGAGCCATTCGGCACGGAAATAGGAGAGAACGCGGTCCGGATGCGAAACGGGGTGAACCATGGTGCTGCGAAATTTCATGACAAGAACCCTGCGACGGACGCCGGCAGAGAAGGCTCCACGGATATTTTCGGCAGGGCATGCAGCGGATTGCCGGGTGTCCGGCAGATTCGGCGGCAGCGCATACGGAATGGTGTGGAGCGGAAAAGAAAACCACCGGCGTGGAGGTCATCCTTTCATACTTCCTATCATAGAACCCGGCAGGATGGTGTACAATAATAAACTTTAAGGTGCCTGGAGAACAGGCATAAGGAAACTACATGAAATCTCAGTATACGTTGATCGCATTTGATATGGATGGGACACTGCTCGACCCGGCGAAGGAAATTCTGCCGCAGACCCGCGAGGCAGTGCGCAGGGCAGCGAAAGAAGGCAAAATCGTTGCCCTTTGTACCGGAAGAGCCCTGGCTGAGGTCAGGCCGTATCTGGATGCCGGGGACCTGGAGGGAGTGCGGTACGCCGTTCTCTGCAGCGGCTCTCTGATCTATGATCTGGCGGCGCGCAGGATGATCGGCCATACGGTGTTCACAGGCCGGGAGACGGCAGAAATTCTGGAAGCGTTGCGCGGGCGGAATGTGCAGGCACAGCTTCTCTCCGGCGGCAGGGCAGTTCTCTCCCGGCGCGCATTTCAGCACCTGAAGGAGTATGGCATGGACCAGTACGCGGCGCTCTACCGGGACACGGCGGCTGTGGCGGAGGACACGGCGGAGATGCTGCAGAGGGGAGAGATCTCCTGTGAAAAAATCAATCTCTGGCATGCGGACTGTCCGCGGAGGAACGGACAGTCACGGAGGAGAAGCTCGCCGGCACAGGGCTTGTTCTCGCCCGCGCGGAGCGGTCCAATCTGGAGATCAATCCGCCGGGAACCAACAAGGGCACCGGGCTGTCGTCGTTGTGCAGCATTCTTCGCCTTCCGATGGAGCAGGTGATCGCGGTCGGCGACGCGGAGAATGACCGCACTATGTTTGCGTGTGCCGGCCTTGCGGTGGCGATGGGCAATGCGGCGCCGGAAATCCGGAAGCTGTGCGGTGTGACCGTGGCGGACAATGCGCACGACGGCTGCGCGGAGGCAGTGGACCTGCTGCTGGGCGGCAGAGGAGGGAAACTCTTTCCGGTTCAGGCGGGAGCGGACGAAACAGGAACAGAGGGAGTGGGGGAAGCAGCGGAGCAGGTTCGC
>ONQW01000216.1 GCA_900320025.1 uncultured Lachnospiraceae bacterium | reverse complement strand
TGTGGCACAGATCCACCGGCTGGAGGAGGCTGGCTGTGAGCTGATCCGCTGTACCGTTCCGACGATGGAGGCGGCGAAGGCGCTGGGAGAGATCAAGCGACAGATTTCGATTCCTCTGATTGCAGACATTCATTTTGACTACAGGCTGGCGATCGCGGCGATTGAAAACGGGGCGGACAAGATCCGCATCAACCCCGGCAACATCGGCTCCCAGGAGCGGGTGCTGGCCGTTGTCGATGCGGCAAGGGAGCGGGATGTGCCGATTCGTGTCGGGGTCAACTCCGGCTCGCTGGAGAAGGAGATCATCGAAAAGTACGGCGGTGTGACGGCGGACGGGCTTGTCGAGAGCGCGCTGGACAAGGTACACTGGATCGAATCGATGGACTACCGCAATCTGGTTGTCTCGATCAAGTCCTCGGATGTCCTGATGTGTGCGGAGGCGTATGAGAAATTCGCACAGCAGTCGGATTATCCGCTTCATGTCGGCATCACGGAGGCCGGGACGGTCATATCCGGAAACATCAAGTCGGCGGTCGGGCTGGCGCTGATTCTTTCGAAGGGAATCGGGGACACCATCCGCGTGTCGCTCTCGGGAGATCCGGTCGAGGAGATCCGGAGCGCGAAGCTGATCTTGCGGACGCTGGGACTGAGAGAAGGCGGAATCGAGGTGGTATCCTGCCCGACCTGCGGACGGACGCAGATTGATCTGATCTCCCTCGCAAACCAGGTCGAACAGCTTGTGCAGAGCTATCCGCTGAACATCAAGGTGGCTGTCATGGGCTGCATCGTGAACGGCCCGGGCGAAGGCCGCGAGGCGGATCTTGGCATCGCCGGCGGGAAGGGCGAGGGCCTGCTGATGAAACACGGGGAGATCATCCGGAAGATTCCGGAATCGGAATTTCTGCCTGCCCTCAAGTGGGAACTGGATCACTGGGAGGACTGAGGGCGAAAGACGCAGTTTTTCTGCCTGTGCGGAAGTGAATCCGGACTGCCGGGAAGGTTGAAGCGGAGAAGCAGAAAAGCTGGGATAAAGGAGATACAAGGGTTGACGAAGTCGTTTGAAGAGACATTTCCGGGCGTCTGCGCGGGAGATGAGGAACTGTCGGAGCTGTACCCGCACCTGAATGTGACGAGGGTCACGGTCAACGCGCAGCACACCACGCTGAAGGTCTATGTCGAGGCAGACCGTCTGATCGACAAGAAGGACATCCGCCGGATTGAAAAGCGCATCGACGAGGAGGTCTGCTCCGGAAGCGGGATGGAGACGAAGATCATCGAAAAGTTTCGTCTCTCGCAGCAGTACAATGCCCGGAACCTGATGAAGGCTTACCGGGCATCGATTCTGTATGAGCTGGATCAGTTCGACAAGTGTCTGGGCAATCTCTTCCGGCATGCGGACGTCACATTCGGGGAGGACGGGCTGTGCCATCTGGTACTTGAGGACACAATCATCGCCCGCCGCTATGAGGAGCAGCTTTGCTCGATCCTTGAGAAAATTTTTACAGACCGCTGCGGTGTGGACTTCCGAATGACAGTCGGATACAAGGAAGCCAGCACCGCTCAGAAAACCCGTCAGTTCCGGGCAATCCAGACGATGCAGAAGGCGGAGGAGACGTTGCGCGAAGCAGGCCTCCTACATAAAATGCAGGATGCAGAAATTGCCGAAACCCGGGTGGATGGAGAAAATGCAGCTGCCGGGAACGGCGGGTCAGTGCCGGCAGGAGAAGGCGGCGCTGCAGGCGGCAGAACAGCCCAAGCAGCTTCGGGCAGCAGAACGGGTGGACTTTCCGGAAAGGCAGGGAAGGGCGGCCAGGGCGTCAGAGGCCGCAGAGGAAGAGGCAGCGCCGGTTCGCGGAACGATTCAGAGCGAAATGAGTCACTTGTCAGAAGCAGCAACCCGGATGTGCTGTATGGGCGGGACTTTGAGGATCTGCCGATCGAGATGAAGTCGATTCTCGGGGAGATGGGGGATGTGACGATCCGCGGACAGGTTTCGGAGATCGAAACCCGGGACATCCATACAAAACGCGGGAGCGATCTGACCATCCTGATCATCACACTGACTGATTTCACCGATACGATGCGAATCAAGATGTTCCTCGACACCCAGAGGGCACCGCAGCTGACGGACCAGCTGAAAACAGGGATGTTCATCAAGGTCAGAGGTGTCACGACGATCGACAAGTTCGATTCGGATCTGACCATCGGAAATATCTATGGCATCATGAAGATTGCCGACTTCCGGCAGAAGCGCAGCGATACCTGGCCGAGGAAGCGGGTCGAGCTACACTGCCATACCAAGATGAGTGCGATGGATGCCGTGTCGGAGCCGGGCGATCTGGTGAAGGCGGCAGCCTCCTGGGGACACAAGGCGATCGCGATCACGGACCATGGCGTTGTGCAGGGGCTTCCGGACGCTTACAAGGCCATCCCGGAGGATTCTGATTTCAAGGTC
>ONQW01000217.1 GCA_900320025.1 uncultured Lachnospiraceae bacterium | reverse complement strand
CGGGAGCTTTGCGTTTTATCTCTGGGGAAGTCCGTTTTTCTGGCTCACGATTCCGTTTCCGGAGGCAGCGGTTCCATATCTTCTGCCGTTTCTGATGGCGGCAAAATACGGCACTGCCACGCTGACCGGATTCGCGCTGATCCGCAGAGGGATGAAGACGGACCGGGCGGCGCTGATCGGTGCGCTGCTCTATGCGTTTTCCGGGTTTCAGGCCTGCAATATTGTTTTCCAGCACTTTCATGATGTGGTGGCGTTCTTTCCGCTGTATGTAATCACATTTGACGACTTTCTGCAGAAGAAGAGGCGGATCCCGTTCACGCTGATGACGGCGTTCATGGTCATTCTGAACTACTATTTCTTCGTGGGGGAGGTTGTCTTCTTCCTGCTGTATTACGCCGTCCGCTATGTCTGGGCTGAAGGAAGCAGGCGGCAAAAGAGAGGCATCGTCCGGGAAATTTTATTGTTGCTCGGCTTCGGCGTGCTTGGGCTTGGTGCAGCCGCGTTTTTCCTTGTGCAGTCGCTTGAGGGGGTGGCCGGCAACACGCGTGTTTCCAACTGGATCAGCGGCTATGACTGGGTCCGCTACCCGGATCCCGGCACTCCGCTCGCCATTCTGAAAAGCTTCTTCGTGGTGCCGGATTTGATTGCGAAGGGGACGATGTTCTCGAGCGACGCGATCAAGTGCGGGTCGGTGGCGGCCTATCTGCCGTGCTTCGGCGTCTCTGGGGCAGCCGCGTATTTTGCCGCGCACCGGGGAAAGAAGAATTGGAAGAAACGGCTGTCTGTGGTCTTTCTGGCCTGCGCTTTTATTCCGCTTTTCAACGCGGTGTTTTCCGCGTTCAACAGCGCCTATTATGCGCGCTGGTTTTACCTGCCGGTGCTCCTGATGGCGTCGATGACAGCAGAATCCCTGGAGGAGGCGGACACGGCTTCCTGGAAGATCGGCGCGAAGATTACGATTTTCGGATTATTGTTCTTCACGCTCTGTGGACTGATCCCGAAGTATGAGGACGGGAGCTGGTCGTTCTTCTCGCTGCCGGATAATCCGGAAATTTTCTGGCTGGAGATTCTCGGCACAGCGCTGACAGTGCCTTTCCTGCTCTATATTCTCTTCGGACGGCAGATACAGGAAAAGCTTTCCTTCCTGCGGCGCGGAGCGCATGTAGGGCATGAATCATCGAAAGGGGACATGGCGGAGAAGCGCCTGCACAGGCCGGTCAGATCCGGGGAGAAGGGCAGAGGGTCTGAGGCTGTCGAATCATCGAAGACATCGGAGTGGCTGCGTTACCGTCCTGCGGCACTTGTGCTCACGGCGTTCTGCTGCGTACTCTGCACGATGACGGTCATGCTCAACGGCACGAGCCTGATCGCGCGGACGGGCGGGACGAAGTGGCGCTGGGAGATGCTTGACACAAGACCTTCGCTGCCGGATGACAAGACCTTCGCCCGGGTCGAGACGGACGGAACGAGCACAAACTACGAGATGGTTTGGGGGTATCCGACGATTCACGCCTTTGAGAGCACGGTCACGCCTTCGATTCAGGAGTTTTACGACGGGATCGGTGTCCGCCGCTCTGTGGAGTCTGAGCTTCCGTGGACGAGAATCGGGGCGAGACAGATCCTGTCGGTCCGGTATGAGTTAGAGAATCTCATCATTTCCTCGGACGAGAAATACTCTGGGCGGGGCGGACTGCCGGGTTATACCAGCGTGGAAACGGACAGTCCGTATTATGCCATTTATGAGAATCAGCATTTCATCCCGATGGGATTCACGTTTGAGCATTACGTGACGGAGTCTGAGTACAGGACGCTGGATGCCGGCAGTACGATCGCAGACCGGCTGCTGGTGCGCGATCTGATTCTGCCGGATGAGACCGCGGCATCCCTCGGCCTGGATATCGGAACAGATGCGGAGGAAACGGCAAAATCCATCCGGGAGGAGCTGCAGGAGTCCGGCACAGAGACGGAGGCTTTCCCGACGCTTGCGCACGACGATATCGCGGATCCCGGAACAATGTCGATTGACGAGCTGGAGCGGGAGAGCGACCGGCGGGCCGCGTCCGCATGTACGTCGTTTGCCTTCGACAACGGCGGATTCACGGCGGACACGGCGGATCTGGACGCGCGGAATCTGGTGTTTTTCTCGGTGCCGTATTCCAGGGGGTGGACTGCCTTTCTTGACGGGGAGAAGACAGAGGTGCTGCGCGCAGATTTCGGGCTCATGGCGGTAGTGGTGCCGGAGGGGATACACCATATCTCGTTCCGCTACGAACCGTACGGCTTCCATCTGGCGGTGCTCTGTTCGGTATTTTGCGCAGCATTGATCTGTGTCATCGCGGTGACCGCGGCGCGGAAGAAGAGCTGAAGGGAAAGGGCGTCTCCCTCTCTTTCATCAATACGACCGATCCTAAGACAAAACAGAGATGATTGGTCT
>ONQW01000219.1 GCA_900320025.1 uncultured Lachnospiraceae bacterium | reverse complement strand
GTCGCCGCGATGGACTCATTCTGCATCGTCATCATCGTAACCGGGATACCCTCATCCAGATAAGCCCGCACATATTTTGCCAGATATCTGGCCCAGGCGTCATAATATTCCGGTTTCAGAGAACCGCCAAAATCTCTGGACGGCTCATCATAATTGATATCTCCGAACATCCCTCCATACACGGACGCATCGTTCTTCGGTCTTGCAGGCGGTGTCTTCCACTGCTTCGGCGGGGACCAGGGGGACAGGAGCACAGAGAGCGGTTCAGCGCTGACTTCCATTGCCTCCCTGATCATCGGTATGATGTATTTCCGGTCTCTGTCCAGCGTAAACGTGGCAAAATCCGGGTCCTTCAGCGGATCCTCGACTGCCTGATACTCCCCAAGACCAAAATCGCAGCTGTCGATGGACGTCCGGATAAATTTCAGCCTGTTTCCCTGCGGACCGAACAGCGCTTTCAGAACCTCACGGCGCTCTTCTTTCCCCAGCGACATCAGAAGATAGGCACTTGATTCCGTCATGGCACCGCCAAAGCCGTCGATCGTCTGATAGGTGATCCCGGGATAAAGATTGATCACCCCCGACTCGAGATGGAATCGGCTTTCCGTCCGCTTCAAATGTCGTGATCTGTGTAACCCCCATTTAATCTTTCCCTCCGTTTCTGTGAAACTTTGCATAAAACTCACAATACTTCAAATAAGAGGTTTTCATCGCCTCCCTATACAGAAATGATTTTAGAAAAAGATTGCTTCCGGGTACACTGAATAATTTGGGAAAAGGCGGATTTATTTTGTCAGATAATCAGCCAGAAGAGGGGATCAGGTTTTAGATTTTATGAATATTGGATGAATATCAGATAATACCAGAATCCAATCATTCTGTGGCGCGCTCTATTGGCGTCTTCATCCCCTCAGCCGCACTCAATTGATCAAGGCTCTGCAGAAAATGGGCGTCGGTAAAATCCCGGATAGCAATGTCTGCAAGCCGTGCCATCATCGGCCAGTCCTTCCGCCCCGCATCGTCCAGAATGGCTGCGACGGTGAAACCGGCATCCTTTGCCGCTTTGACAGCATAGAAAAGGTCTTCGAACACGAGCGTCCGGGATGGATCGGTGCCGAGTAATTCCGCCGCCTTCTGATAGATGCACGGCGCATGCTGATAGATGCACGGCGCATGTTTATTCGTATGAAACGCTTCACAGGTGAGCAGCCCGGCAAAATACTGCCATATCCCATTCCGCATGAGCGCTGCCTGAGCCAGTTCTGCATCTCCAACGGTCACCAGAACCATCGGGATGTTCCGCCCATGACATGTCCGCAGGAACGCTTTCACTCCGGGCTTTGTCTGCACCTCCCGGCGGTAGAAGGCATCCATGATACCTTTCAGATCATGCCGGATCTGGGATGGCGACTGCTTCAGGTCATACTGCGACCGCAGGTACATAATTCCCTCCTCCAGCGTCATGGAATTCAAAGTACATCCCAGATCAGACTGTGGCATGATGTCCAGGCTCCGAAGGTATCTCTCCCCCAGATCGTACCAGATTGGCATGGAATCGAGCAGCGTTCCATCGATGTCAAAGATCATTCCCTGAATCATACCCTACTGCCCTCTCTGTCCGACGGCGAAGAGCCTCTGTCGCTTCCCGGATGTTTTGCTGCGCAAATATAGATGATATCGCCGCAATACCGGCAATGCCCGTTCCATTGAGCGAGAGGACGTTGTCCCGGGTGATGCCGCCAATGGCAATGACCGGAATGCTGACAGACTGACAGATATCCCGGAGAACGGCATGATCCACGACGCTGGCATCTGCCTTGGAGCTGGTTGGAAATACCGCACCGGTTCCAAGATAATCCGCTCCGCACTTCTCCGCCAGAATGGCTTCTTCCACCGTCCGGGCGGACACGCCGAGAATCTTGTCCGGCCCGATTTTGCGCCTCACCCGGTCAGCTTCCATATCGTGCTGGCCGACATGTACCCCGTCTGCGTCAATTTCGGCGGCCAGATCCACGTCGTCATCCACGACGAAGGGAACCTGATACCGATGGCATAGTTCCTTGATCGCGAGGGCCTCCTCTACATAATGCGAATGATCGAGCGCCATATCTCCCTTTTCCCTGATCTGAACGAAAGTAACCCCGCCCTTTAGCGCCTCCTCTACCGCCTCGTACAGTGTCCTGCCATGAAGCCAGTGGCGGTCGGTCACGGCGTACAAAAGCAGCGAATTTCTATCGAATGTCATAATTGGCCTCCCTCTCCAGCCTTTCCCCTGTCATATTGTAGATCGCATCGATCATGCGAGTCCGCAGCGTGGCATTGCCCTCCCCGGGCTGCAAATGCCTTACACCAATCTCCCCCGCCAGTCCCATCAGAATCACCGCCGCGGCAGACGCCTCCAGCTTGTGGTCCGGGTTTGCGCTCACAAACGCCGTCATGAGGCCGGACAGCTGGCAGCCCGTACCTGTTACCCTGCTCATCTCCGGGCAACCGTTTCGTATGACAAAACAGCGATCCTCATCCGCGACGAGATCAATCGCGCCTGTAATTGCAACAATCGCGTGGCAGGCCGCGGAATAACGTTTTGCAAACGCAGTCATGCGGTCAAGATTTTCCTCTGTAACCGCGTCCGCCGCATCAGCATCCACTCCTCCGGTGCTGGCAGTCCCACCTGCCAGCGCCTTCAGTTCCGAGACGTTGCCACGAATCACATCAAACCGGATCTCTTCCATCAAAGAAATGGCGGTGTCTCTTCTCAGTGAAGAGGCGCCGACACCCACCGGATCGAGCAGAATGGCATGCCCGAGTTCCTTTGCTTTCCGGCCGGCAAGAAGCATCGCCCGGATGGTACGGAGATGCAGAGTGCCGAGATTGATATGCAGGCCTCTGCAGTGCGAAGTGATCTCAGCCGCCTCATCCGGCTCGTCCGCCATAATCGGACTTGCCCCGACGGCAAGCAATACATTGGCGACATCATTCGCCGTGACATAATTGGTGATGTTGTGAATGAGCGGTGCCTGCCGCCTGACATTCTCAAGATATTCCTTCATCCTGATACCTCATATGGCATTACGTCCAGCAGGCATTTACCTCTCTTGCCTCCTCGTCTCAGGAATAAAGGAGACCGCCATAGAATACATTTCTTCGTGCCGTTTCTGCACCAGTTCCTTCGGATGGCGCACAATGCCGTTGTTCTTCCATGGATCATGAAAGATATAATGCTCCTCGTCAAATCCGGTGAGAAGCAGACAATGCTCATGCGATTTCCAAATAAACTGTTCTCCGCTTTCCTCGAGTGTCCATGAGCCATAATATCCGCTCGGCTCCATATCCATGGTCGCCCAGTAGATAACCGGAACGCCCGAAGCCACATACTGCCCTGCCAGCGTTTCGGTTGCCAGCCCTGTAAGGTCAACCGGCTGATATGCAAATTCTGGATAAAGCTTCTTCGCTCTGCCTATTGCCTCCACGATTGCCTGTGCATAACAGCCATAGGACCCCTCATCTACGTGCGGATCTCCAATAAAGAAATGGT
>ONQW01000220.1 GCA_900320025.1 uncultured Lachnospiraceae bacterium | reverse complement strand
CAAGCACCGCCTGGTGCCCCTTCTTCCGGAGCGCCGCACAGATCTTGGTGCCTGAGCTGAAGGAAATTTTCCGTTCGGTGGACAACCCGCCGCACAATACTACAATCTTCATGAAATCCTGCCCTTCCGGCGGCCACCGCGGTGTTCTTCTCCGATTTCACCAACACCACTGCTCAGCCGCACTGCACAAAATCCTGTCCCGGACGCACGGACACAGCCCGCGTTTCGCTCTCCCAGCTTCCTGCTTTCCCGTTTTTCCGCCTTCCGGCGGCCGCGCCGCACACCCTGCTATCCAATCACAGGAATGCTGTTATCGTACCGCAATCTTCCGGCAGATTCCAGACCCTCTCCGCGGACCCTGATTTACGAGCAGGCCTGTGCCATGGCTCCCGCCCTTTGCTTTTCATCTCGTGCTCCGCACTCGATGATGGGCGGTCGCCAGATGCCATGATCTGCAATCAAGCTTGCATCATGGCATCTGGCTCGTCGCTTTCACAGAAAACGGGATCCCCCGCCCGGCGCTGCCGCCGGACCAGGGGACCCCGTCCTGCTATGCTCTGTCTCGATTGTCTGTCCGTCACTCCACATCCTGCAGAGCGGCCTCGTTGACCTCTCCGGTGCGGACCTTGACTACCTTCGTGACATTGTAGACAAAGATCTTGCCGTCGCCGATATGCCCTGTATAGAGCGCCTTCGTCGCCGCGCGGACAACGCTGTCCACCGGAATCTTGCTGACGATGACCTCAACCTTTACCTTTGGCAGCAGCGTGGAATCTACCACAGCGCCGCGGTACCGCTCCGTGGTTCCCTTCTGAATGCCGCAGCCCATGACCTGCGTCATCGTCATGCCGGTGACGCCCAGTTCATTGAGCGCCTTCTTGAGCTCGTCAAACTTTGACAGACGGCAGATGATGGAGACCTTGTGCATACCGGTATCATAGACAGCAGGCAAAATCTTTCCATCCTCTGTCTTCACCGCTGCCGCAGTCGGCGTCTCCGCGCCGCTCACCCTGACCGCCGCGCCGATCTGCGCGTCGGAGGCCTTCGTGATATCCTCCTCGCCGAGATCCGTGTTCTCATTCACATCCAGCGCCATGTTCGTGACATCCGAGATGGCAAATCCGGAATAAGCGCTGGCAAGTCCATGCTCGTGAATGTCGAGGCCGTCGATCTCCACCTGCGCAGGCACACGAAGACCGATGGTCCTGTCGATAATTTTGAAGACAATAAACATCACAACGAGGACATAGACATCAATCGCCAGGATACCGAGCGCCTCAATGCCAAGCTGCTTCACGCCGCCGCCATAGAACAGGCCCTTGCCGACGCCGTCGGTCCCATTGGAGAAGAGACCTACCGCGAGAGTGCCCCACACGCCGTTGACAAAGTGAACGGAGACCGCGCCGACCGGATCGTCGATCTTCGCGACGTTGTCGAAGAATTCGACGGAGAGCACCACCAGAATGCCGGAGACAAAGCCGATGAAGAAGGCGCCTGCCGGGCTGACACAGTCACAGCCGGCCGTGATCGCCACAAGTCCCGCCAGCGCCGCGTTGAAGGTCATGGAGACATCCGGCTTGCCGTAGCGCAGCCAGGTGAAGATCATGCAGACTGTGGTGGCGACGGCTGCCGCGAGGTTCGTGTTCATGAAGACAAGGGATGCAGAAGCGGCATCCTCAGGCGTCGCCATGGCGACGGTGGAGCCGCCGTTGAACCCGAACCAGCAGAACCAGAGGATGAAGACACCGAGCGCCGCGGCCGTCATGTTGTGGCCGGGAATCGCTCTTGCCTTGCCGTTCTTGTCATACTTGCCGATGCGCGGTCCGAGCATCCAGGCACCGAGCATCGCGATGATACCGCCGACGTTGTGAACCTGCGCGGATCCGGCAAAATCATGGAATCCGAGATCGGCAAGCCAGCCGCCGCCCCAGCTCCAGTGCCCGCAGATCGGATAGACGAGCAGCGAGATCATCGCGGAGTACACGCAGTACGCCTTGAAATTGGTGCGCTCAGCCATCGAACCGGAGACGATCGTCGCCGCCGTCGCGCAGAACACCGTCTGGAAAATGACGTAGCACCAGAGCGGCATGGTCTGCGGAACAACGCTGTTCTGGGCGGTGTAGCTGCCGTTGATGAAGAAGTCCGGCGTGCCGATGAATCCGCCGAGTCCGCCGTGGAACATCAGCGAGAAGCCGATGAACCAGAAACAGGGAGTACCGATGCAGAAGTCCATCATATTCTTCATCAGAATATTTCCCGTGTTCTTGGCTCTCGTCAGGCCTGCCTCACAGAGTGCAAATCCGGCCTGCATGAAGTAGACCAGAGCTGACGCAATGAGGACCCATGCGACAGTGTTGACA
>ONQW01000223.1 GCA_900320025.1 uncultured Lachnospiraceae bacterium | reverse complement strand
AACGGCTTTTCGGAGGAAGCGACCCGGGAAAGGGTAAGGGAAATGTATGTATAAGATTGCGGTCATGGGTGATTACGACAGCATTTACGGCTTTGCGGCGCTCGGCCTCACGACATTTCCGGTCGATATGGACGGAGATATGGAGGAGGCCGCGAAGGAGCTTAGGACCATTGCGGCAAGTGACTACGGCGTGATCTACATCACGGAGGCGCTTGCGGCAAAGCTGAAGAAGGAGATTGACCGGTACGCAGACCAGCTCCTGCCGGCAATTATCCTGATTCCGGGGGTCAGCGGCAACACGGGAGCCGGAGTGAGTCAGGTAAAGAAATCGGTTGAACAGGCGGTCGGTTCCGACATCCTGTTCAGCAGCGACTGAGCAAACGCGAAAAACGGAGTATATAAGAGCGGTACGGGATGCCTGTGAGGGGCACCTGCACCGGCCTTGCGCAAAAGAAAGGCATTGATAGACATGAGCACTGGAACAATCATTAAAGTTGCGGGCCCGCTGGTTGTCGCAGGAGGTATGCGCGACGCGAACATGTTTGACGTCGTGCGTGTCTCCCGCGAGCGTCTGATCGGTGAGATCATCGAAATGCACGGCGACCGGGCCTCTATTCAGGTATATGAAGAGACACAGGGTCTCGGACCGGGCGAGCCGGTCGAATCTATGAACGAGCCGCTCTCAGTTGAGCTCGGGCCCGGACTGATCGGCTCGATCTACGATGGAATTCAGCGTCCGCTGAACAAAATCATGGAGAAGACGCACAGCAACCTGCTGTCCCGCGGCGTCGAGGTGCCGGCTCTTGATCATGAGAAGAAATGGCAGTTCAACGCGACCGCGAAGGCCGGCGATCAGGTTGTTGCCGGTGATATCCTCGGAACGGTCGAGGAGACACCGGTCGTCACGCAGAAGATCATGGTTCCGTTCGGCACGGAGGGAACGATCGTCAGCATTCAGTCGGGGAGCTTCACGATCGATGAGACGATCGCAACGGTTCAGACAAAGAACGGACTGAAGAATCTGACGATGATGCAGAAATGGCCGGTTCGAAAGGGCCGCCCGTACGCGAAGAAGCTTCCGCCGGACATGCCGCTTGTCACGGGCCAGCGAGTTATTGACGCATTCTTCCCGATCGCCAAGGGCGGTACGGCGGCCATCCCGGGGCCGTTCGGTTCAGGAAAGACGGTCACACAGCATCAGCTCGCGAAGTGGTCAGAGGCAGATATCGTCATTTACATCGGCTGCGGCGAGCGCGGCAACGAGATGACCGATGTTCTGAATGAGTTCCCGGAGCTCAAGGACCCGCGCACCGGAGAATCGCTGATGCAGAGAACGGTGCTGATCGCGAATACATCAGATATGCCGGTTGCGGCCCGCGAGGCGTCGATTTATACAGGCATCACGATGGCGGAATATTTCCGCGACATGGGGTATTCGGTGGCCCTGATGGCAGACTCCACATCGCGCTGGGCGGAGGCTCTGCGTGAGATGTCCGGCCGTCTCGAGGAGATGCCCGGTGAGGAAGGCTATCCGGCTTATCTCGGCTCCCGCCTCGCACAGTTCTACGAGCGGGCCGGCCGCGTCATTTCACTCGGTAAGGAAGGAAGAGAGGGCTCTCTTTCGGCGATCGGAGCCGTATCCCCGCCAGGCGGTGATATTTCCGAGCCGGTCTCACAGGCGACGCTCCGCATCGTCAAGGTCTTCTGGGGACTTGATGCGAACCTTGCCTACCAGCGCCATTTCCCGGCGATCAACTGGCTGACATCCTACAGCCTGTATCTCGATGATATGGAGCCGTGGTTCAACAAGCATGTCGATCCGGCATGGATGGAGACCCGTCAGCATCTGATGAGCCTTCTGCAGGATGAGGCGAACCTGAACGAGATCGTCAAGATGGTCGGTATGGACGCGCTCTCTCCGCAGGACCGTCTGAAAATGGAAACCGCGCGGTCGATCCGTGAGGACTTCCTGCATCAGAATTCCTTCGATGAGATCGATACCTACACGTCCCTGAAGAAGCAGTTCTACATGATGCGGCTGGTGTACGCATTTTATGAGCAGGGCACGAAGGCACTCGCGCAGGGCGCAAGCATCAACGACGTCGTCAAGTTGCCTGTCCGCGAGGAAATCGGACGCTACAAGTATACGCATGAGGAACAGATCGGCGAGCGCTATCAGAAGATCACGGAGGATCTGGCGACGCAGATGGCCAACACAATCGGAAAGGAGGACCTGTGATCCATGGCTAAGGAATATCGTACAATTCAGGAAGTCGCGGGACCTCTGATGCTCGTGAAGGGCGTCGAGAACGTC
>ONQW01000225.1 GCA_900320025.1 uncultured Lachnospiraceae bacterium | reverse complement strand
CCACGGGGTGGACACAGACGTCGGCCCTGACGGCCGGCGGGCAGGTGACGTTCACGCTAACCGAGTCAGCCCTGCCCGAGCACTACTCGATGGTGGAGGCCAAGGGCTACCATGTCACATCCACAGCTGGGATTCAAGTGTCGACGCTGTCCAGCGTGCTAGCATCATCCGACGCCACGGCCCTCATCCCGACGCGTATTTTGGGCACCCGCTATATTGTGCTTGACTATCCGGCCGACCCGAACCTCGGCGAGACGGGCGGAACGGTGACCATCGTGGCTACGGAGGACAACACCACGGTGTCCTACACCCCGCCCTGCGCACTCCACACCCTGCCCGGCGACCCACCGGCGCCTGCGGCGGGCACGCCCACGACCCACACCCTCGCTTCGGCCGGCCAGACGGTCACCCTGCTGGCCAACAGTGCCAACAGCAGCCTCAGCGGGATGGAGATCACGGCGGACAAGCCCATTGCCGTGTTCCAGGGCAACCAGATTACTTACGTGCCGCATGGCAGTTCGAGCGCCGACATGATGTATCACCAGTCGGTGCCGGTGGAACTGTGGGGGACGGCCTACGGGCTGGTGGCCACGGCAGGGCGCAGCGTGCAGCGATAGCCGCCGATCCGCTGAATTTCCCCGACCGTCTTTTTCATTCCGTCCGCGAAGAGCGCCGCATCCTGTGATTCCCTCACCGTAAAGAACGCCTCAAAGCTGCAGTCCCCGACTCTGGATACCGTCAGATTCTTTGCACCGCACTCCGACGCGGGCAGGACGTCCCGGCATTGATAAATCGCATTCCGCACGGTGCGCACCAGCTCTGAGGCAATCTCCGGCCCAAGGGTTCTGCGAATCCGGCCATAATCCGGAACATCCAGGCAGACCGCAGCAAAATCCTTCCCCAGATGCCGGTATTCGTCCTCGAATTTCTGCCCCGCCATGAGCATCCCGCGGAAGGACAGCACACCGGCCTCCCGGTTCTCCAGGCCGCATCTGCGCCGCAGTTCCTCGTCCCCGGGATCATTCAGGTATCCGGCAATCCCATGGATCTCATTTTTCTGGTAGACCGGAAACATGGTGACCGAGAATCGGCGCGGCACTCTGCCGATGAGGCACTGTCCCTGCGCATTGCGCACCAGTGTGCCGTGTGCAAGCGCCTCCTGCTCGCGGAGATGATAATGGTCTGCGTGAATATGCCACCCCATCTCCTCATCGGTCCGGCCCTTCAGTTCTGCCCCGCTTCTGAGGCCAAAATATTCCAGAAACGCTCTGCTGGCACCGAGATAGCGCATCTCACGGTCCTTCCAGAACAGCCGCAGATCCGAGTGGCCGAGAATGGCCTCCAAAAGCGCCTCTTCCGCCGACGGACGGGGCAGTCCCGCTGTGCCGTCCGGCAGAATGCCGATGGACGAGACGAATTCGGCGAAGAGCTCCGGCTCATCCTTCCGTCCCTCCCAGATATCGCTCCGGACGCTCACCAGATAATTGCCGCTCTCTGCCTTCTGCAGCAGGAGCATATGGAAAATCATCCAGTAATAGTTGCCGTCGGTTCCCTTCACGCGGAATACATCATCGAGCGCGGAGCGGTGCAGCCGCTGCGCCTTCTCCCGCAGGTGATCCGGATCGGAGATCCACAGAAACCGCTCCTGGTCCCGCTCATGGATCACCCGGGCCGCGTATTTTCTCTCCATGTCCCGGATATTGGTAAAGACCTGCCCCGCGTGCGCCTTCGGATCGGTGGCCTCGAGGACGGTCACCCGGTCCTTCTCCGGCTCAAAATAGAAGACACTGTCGCACAGACGGGCCATCTCCCGCAGGACATGATCATAGCCTGCCGCCACACCGGGACGGTCCTTCGTGACGTTATACAGGTGCACGACCGCCAGCCAGTCGTCCTGCTCTCCGGAGAGTCTGCGCGCCTCCATCCGGAGATACTGCCCGCTGTCCACATAAGTCATGTGTTCATCCCGGCTGCTGGAATAGACCTTGGCAAAGAAGGAGAGCCACTTTCCGTGCATCGGATGCCAGTCCGCCTCTATATCCCCGCGCGCCTGCTGAAGGCCGTCCGGCCCGGACAGCCCCAATGCGCTCAGAAAAGCGTCATTGGCAAACAGCAGGTTCATGGTCTGCCCGCAAATATGGACAAGCCCCACCGGCATCGCGCCTGCCACCCGGATCAGATCCGTGGCGTCATACATCTGGTTCTCGCGCTCGTCCTCCAGCACAAGACGGTCCTGTTCCTGCTTTGCCTCCGCCTCTCCGCAGCTCACCGGCCTGCCGTAGTAATAGCCCTG
>ONQW01000227.1 GCA_900320025.1 uncultured Lachnospiraceae bacterium | reverse complement strand
CTTGTAGTCCGTGCCGAGTTTTGCATTGACCTTGTCCATGTACTCCTCGACGATCGCGGGCATATCGTTGTAAGCGGTGTTGCATGCCTCACGGGTCTGGAAGAAGATGTCAGGGTTCTGTGCAGAACCGTTCTGGCGGGGATGGTTCGGATTCAGAGCGTCAGCGCGGAATGCGTCGATGGCGTCATGATCGATCATCTCGTCGAGGTCCTCATAATCCCACATCTGGATCTTCTGAATCTCGTGAGAGGTGCGGAAGCCGTCGAAGAAGTTGATGAACGGCAGGCGGCCCTTGACGGCTGCGCAGTAAGCAACCGGAGTCAGATCCATGACTTCCTGGACGGAAGACTCGCAGAGCATCGCGGCGCCGGTCTGACGGCAGGCATAAACATCGGAATGATCACCGAAGATGTTCAGAGCGTGGGTAGCAACGCATCTTGCGGAGACGTTGAACACGCCGGGAAGACGCTCACCGGCGATCTTGTAAAGATCCGGGATCATCAGAAGAAGACCCTGGGATGCGGTGAAGGTAGAGGTCATCGCACCGGCGGTCAGAGAGCCGTGCACTGCACCGGCAGCACCGGACTCAGCCTGCATTTCGGTGACTTTGACGGTCTGACCGAAGATGTTCTTTCTTCCGGCAGTCGCCCACTCATCGATATGCTCAGGCATAACGGATGACGGGGTGATGGGGTAGATGGCAGCTACTTCGGTGTAGGCATAGGCTACATGCGCGGCAGCTTCGTTGCCATCCATGGTTTTCCATTTTCTAGCCATGTTATGTTTCCTCCTTCTATTTGTGACGTTGCACACAATAAATTGTATACAACAGCTCAGTCTTATCAAAATTATATAATCGGGGCAGGGTAAATGCAATGTATTTATCCCGGTGCAAACGCCGCAAAACCGTGAAATTGTACAATGTACGTAGTACAATAAAGAAATCACGGAATGGAGCAGCCCGCGCTGAGGGAAAGATGGTTCCGGCCCGAATTCCCGGCGGATACTGCGATAGACGCACGGTGAGAGAACGCATATATGGCAAGGCATGACAACGGTGATGCGGGAGGGCATCTGCTTTCATGAAAATAGAACGTGTCAATGACAATCAGATACGCTGTACTCTGACGGAGGACGACCTGAAGGGACGAAATCTCAAAATCAGTGAGCTGGCCTATGGAAGTGACAAGGCGAGAGCTCTGTTTCGCGATATGTTGCAGCAGGCAAGCGCACAGCTCGGGTTTGAAGTGGAGGACGTGCCGCTGATGATCGAGGCAATTCCGCTGAATGGCAATTGCATTGTGGTTCTCATCACGAAGGTGGATGACCCGGAGGAACTGGATACGCGGTTCGCCAAATTCAGTCCGGAAATTCAGAATGAGGCAATGGGGGATGCACAGCAGAATTCTGTCTCCGGCGCGATCGAGGCGCTGTTGAATGTGATCCGGAGCGCTGCCGGGCTGGATGACACAGGCGCCGGGCAGGATGCGGATGGCGGTGGGACGACGGACGGAAATACAGCACAGGCGCAGGCTGCCGCTGGCCAGCAATCCGCGGCGGGCACATCCGCAGCGAGTTCATCCGCGGGGAACCAGGAGATGCAGCGTCTCCGGAAATATGCCTATACGCACCGCCTGTTTGTCTTTGATTCGATGAATGAGCTCATCGAGGCCGCCGGACTGACGGCGGATAAATTCTCCGGCAGCAGCAGAGTCTATGCGGAGAAGGACAAGAACCTGTATTATCTGGTTCTGGTCTTCGACGAGGCAAAGGATGTCGCCGCGATGCAGAGCGTGCTTGCACTGCTGTCGGAATATTCCGGGCAGGAAATCATGAGCTATGCGCGGGAACAGTATCTGAAGGAACACTGCACGGTGCTGCTGGACAAGGATGCTCTGAAGCGGCTGGCCGGAGCGTCCGGGAAGTGAGTGGCCGGTGCATTTGGCAGGCAGCCTGACTGGTTTATTTGGAATGCAACCCGGGAAGTTCGATTGAAATGTAACTTGTATGGGAAGTTCAATTATGGTCAGTTCAAATGGAACGCAGCTTGTTGCACATGCAACATTGTTACGCTATACTACGTGATAGCTTGTAATTGTACAAGACAGCTTGCAAAAGCAGAGAGCATTGGCTTTTTGTCCTGCCTCCTCCAGGCCGGCGGATTGCGTCCGCATACCGGGAGTGAGAGGCGGGACATCCCGAAGAGGAGGAACATACAAATGCAGAAAATCACAAAGGATATGACAATCGGCGAGGCACTGATGGTGAATCCGGAGATTGCACCGGTTCTGATGAGCATCGGCATGCATTGCCTCGGCTGCCCGGCATCGCAGGGCGAGACGCTCGAGGAGGCGGCTATGGTGCATGGCATCGATGTGGATGATCTGATGGATCACATTGCCAATATCAGCGCCTCCATGTAATATGCAGGCCTGTCCGGGCCGCCCGCAGATGATCTGCGGGCGGCCTTGTGCTTCTGCGAAAGCGGCCGCTCATCACCTGGTGCTAAGCACGGGATGACGGCGGAGCCGCCGTGTCGAGCAGGACAGAATGGATCTGACCTACTCGATTTTTATGCGAAAGTCACTAGATTCCGGTGTTTCGCATTTTCGGCCCGGCGGCATCTTGCGCCGGTTTCCTGGCTTCCCTTATAATCAGAGCCACGACGGAACAATTCCGGTGTCGGAAAGGGGGGAGCTGTCCGGGAAGAGTTCCAGCTTGTCTAATTATTCTTACTAATTTATCTGTTCGGCCTTTCGAGATTTTTCTGATCTGTTTTCCATTCCGGGCGTCTTCTTTTCTATCTGCCCATCTGATCGATTGATCTGGTCGGAATATCAAAACAACTTATTCACCCTATTTTATTTTTAGAAAGTATCCATTGCTTTTTCTATCAATTCAGACCTTATCTGACATGCCTGGACGTCTTTCTGAGGAAAATCACAAACACACATGACACTTATTGGAATCCATGTTCTCCGGACTCTTTGCAGAATCCGGCAGAGCAAGACACCGTTCCTGTTTCTGGCAGGGCCCGGCCGCGGAAGAAAATGTCCCACGGAATTGTGACAGCCTCCGCACGGCCAACACCGGGGCACTGCTGCCTGTCTTTCACAGATCACCTGTCCCATGCCATCAGGGGATCAGATGCCTGTGTCTGTATTTTCTATGCCTCATATCTCTCGTCACATCTTTCTGAGCACAGGAAATCCGGCGATTCATTCTGTTATGGACGGAAGGGCTCCGCCTGCGGAATGCAAGGTTTTTCTGTGCTCTGTCT
>ONQW01000233.1 GCA_900320025.1 uncultured Lachnospiraceae bacterium | reverse complement strand
GGCGCGGGAGGCAGGGGTGCTTGATGAGATCTGCACATCGCCGTCCGACGAGCTGTTTCGCGGCTGCGACTATATTTTTCTGTGTGCGCCGGTCATCACAAACATCCGCATGCTGTCGGAGATCCGGACCGTTCTTGGAAAGAAGACCATTCTCACAGATGTCGGCTCTGTCAAGACGGGCATTCATCAGGAAGTCGAGCGGCTGGGGCTGGACAATCAGTTTATCGGCGGTCATCCGATGACCGGCTCCGAGAAAACCGGCTTTGAGAGCGGCAACGATCATCTGTTTGAAAATGCATACTACATCCTGACGCCGGGAAAGCGTGTTCCCGAAGAATGGACAGAACGCTATTATCAGCTTGTTCAGTCGCTGAAGGCACTTCCGCTTGTGCTGGACTATCGGGAGCATGACTACATCACGGCAGCGGTCAGCCATCTTCCGCATGTCATCGCCTCCTCACTTGTCAACACCGTCCATACGCTCGACGGGCGGGAGGAGCATATGAAGATGATCGCTGCAGGCGGATTCCGGGACATCACACGAATCGCCTCCTCCTCCCCCGAGATGTGGGAGCAGATCTGTGTCGACAATTCCGGCAATATCGCGAAGGTCCTTGACGAGTTCATCCGGGAAATGGAGGAGGCAAGGGATCATATGGTGACCGGTGACGGCGCCTACATCAATCAGATGTTTGCGTCCTCCCGGGACTACAGAGATTCTTTCAGCTTCTCTTCCTCCGGACCGGTCAAGAAGATCTACCGGATCTACTGCGACCTGATCGATGAAAGCGGAGCCATCGCAACCATCGCGACCATTCTTGCCGTTCATTCCATCTCGATCAAGAACATCGGAATCGTGCATAACCGTGAGTTTGAGAAGGGCGCGCTTTCCATTGAGTTCTATGAGGAAGACGCCTGCCACCAGGCCGCAGAGCTGCTCAGGCACCACCGCTACACTGTATGGGTGAACGAATAAGCATTCTGAGGCTGGCTTTCACCGCCGCAGGCAGGATGATAGGGCCGAATCGGGAGCTGAACTGTCCGATGGGATGGCCGGGCTCAGACAAGGAGGATGGAATATGAGCATCAGAGAAATCGAGAGGGCTTGCGCCCTTCACGGAGAAATAGAGGTTCCGGGAGACAAGTCCATTTCCCACCGCTCCATCATGCTTGGAGCGCTTGCAGAAGGAGACACGCGCGCCTCTCATTTCCTGATGAGCGCGGACTGCCTTTCGACTATCTCATGCTTCCGACAGCTCGGAATCGATATAGAGGAGGATCGCGGGGCGGACACCGTTGTTGTGCACGGGAAAGGGCTGCATGGGCTTCAGGCACCGTCAGAGACACTGGATACGGGGAATTCCGGCACGACAACGCGCATTCTCTCCGGGATTCTGGCCGGACAGACCTTTCAAAGCCAGATTAACGGGGACAGTTCCATCCAGACCAGACCGATGAAACGCATCATCAACCCGCTGACGGAGATGGGCGCACAGGTCACATCCCTGCGGGGCAACGACTGTACGCCGCTTGCGATCAGCGGAGGACATCTGCATGGAATCGACTACCTGTCTCCTGTCGCGAGCGCACAGGTCAAGTCCTGCATCCTTCTGGCCGGCCTGTATGCAGAGGGAAGGACATCGGTCACAGAGCCTTCTCTTTCCCGCAATCACACAGAGCTGATGCTCAGAGGATTCGGGGCAGAGGTAAGTTCACGGGCAGCAGCCAGAAGCCGCACAGCCGGCATGACACCCTGGCGCGCAGAGGTCTGCCCGGAGCCGCACCTCAGAGGGCAGGATATCATCATCCCGGGCGACATCTCTTCCGCCGCGTATTTTATTGCGGCGGGGCTGATCGTGCCCGGCTCGGAGATTCTGGTGAAGAATGTCGGCATCAATCCGACCAGGGCGGGCATCCTTGAGGTTGCGCGCGGCATGGGCGGGCAGATTGAGGTGATACGCGAATATGACCGGGGCGGCGAGAAGGCTGCCGATTTGCTCGTGAAAAGCTCTTCGCTGCACGGCACAACGATCGAAGGCGCACTGATTCCGACACTGATCGACGAAATTCCGGTAATTGCGGTGATGGCAGCCTATGCGGAAGGGACCACCGTCATCAGGGACGCCGCGGAGCTGAAGGTCAAAGAGTCAGACCGTATCGCGACCATGACGGAAAACCTGAAGGCGATGGGAGCCGATATTGCG
>ONQW01000243.1 GCA_900320025.1 uncultured Lachnospiraceae bacterium | reverse complement strand
TACATGCTCGCCGCTGCCGCTCTCCTCCGCGACGTTTTCCGCGCCGGCGGCCGCGCGCTCCCGCTCCCTCCGCGCCGCCACGATACGGTCAAAGCTTCCTGACAGCCAGCCCTCCCGATTCGTGCAGGGAAGCCCGTTCGCCTTTGCGAAGACCGGAAGCATAATGTTACAAAGCCATAATACTTTCAATCTTATCCCCCATGCCGCGCTCCTTGCGGCATCCGCGGGAGAAACGCCCGAATCGGATTTCTCCCGAATCGGAGCATGGATGCTGATAGCACCCATGTCAGTAGGAAAGCAGCGTATCGGCGCCGCTTTCATATCATTTCTCTCTGCCTGTCCTGAAACAGCCCACGTCCCGGAAAGTTTTCGTTTTCTGGGCATTCTCCTTTTCAGGATATCCTCATTTTCAGAACGCCTTCGTTTTCGGGGCGTCTCATTTCCGGTGATACCGGTGCCGGCGGACCGCGTCATACAGCCGCGCCGTGTGCGGATTGGCCGCGATCTTCTCCCGCAGCGGCTGCAGCGTCAGAACCAGATACGCCCGGTAGAGCAGAACCTTGTGCATCGGCATGTACATCTGCGTCACCATCCGGTGCTCCTGCGCGGATATCGCCCTGTTCCGCTTCGTCTCCGAAAAGCCCCCGCCCTCATACTCCGCGATGGTCTCCGGAAAATAGACCATCCTTGCTCCCGCCCGGTAATGACACCACAGAAAATGCTCATAATCCGCCCGCACGGTGAGGCCGGTGTCGAACCCGCGCTCTGCAAATAAATCGCGGGAATAAAAGCATGCCTGATGACAGGGGACGTTCCGGAACAGGGCAAAATCATCCATCACCGGCTTGGCCGCCGCCACCTGTCCGCTCCGCCGCTCGAGCACATCGCCGTACAAAATAAAACGCCTCACGGGTGTTTGTTCCCCACAGTCCACGTTCCGCACCGTCTGGCTGCGGTTTCCTCCCCCCTGCCCTTCCGGGCCGGCCCCGCAGCCCGCTATCCCGTATCCTTCCTGCCGCGCAGCGCCTTCCTGCCCTTTCTGCTCTCCGCTTCCTTCGTCGTTTATTTCCCTCCGTCCGCACTGCCGCAGAATTTCCCGTCTCACCTTCTCCAGCACCGCCGCGTCCGCCAGGAGGTCGCCCGTGTTGAGAAAATACACGAACTCCCCCTCTGCCCGGCGCACCGCAAAATTCATGGCGTCATAGATGCCGCGGTCCTTTCCCGTAAAAATCCGGATCCGCGGATCCGCCGGACACTGCTGCAGCGATCCGTCCGATGATCCGCCGTCCTTCACCAGGATCTCAAACGAGCCGCAGGACTGTGCCAGAATGCTGTTCACGGTCATGGCAAGCCGCGGTCCGGCATTATACGTCACCACAATAATACTGAAAAAAGGCTTCATCATGAACTCCATGCCGCATTTTCCGCGGCATCCGCCTCAGTCGCTCATCTGCGACAGCGTCTTCGGCATATCCGTGAACAAAAAGGTGTGATACGGCAGAATCCGCAGCTCCGGGCGGGAAAGCTTTCCCAGAAACAGCGCAAAATACAGCACAGCCGCAAGGACAGTCAGAACAGTGAACACCCTCCCCGTCAGCCTTCTCCGCGCTGTGCCGCCCTCCTGCAACCTCCGGAGCAGACGAGGGATATAAAAGATCTGCGGTAGCGTGAGGTAATAGCCGATTCTGGAGATAATGGGCAGAAACGAGCAGCACACATAGAGGGCGAGCGCCATAACCGTCAGGTGAAACCAGAAGCGCTCCTGCCGCGCCCGCCCCGGCGTCTCTTCATATAGATCATATAGAGATACCGTTTTTCCTCCACCTGAAACAGACATTTTCCCGCCCAGGCAGATCACAGCCGCGAGCAGCAGCACGGCACAGCAGCGGGCGATGTTGGTGGGATTGATGCCGCTGCCGGCAAGGTATTCCGTGTCCTCGTAGGACGGATACAGCTTCACCACCACCCGCAGCCAGAAATTTTGAAACAGCGGGAAAGAAACGGACAGTACAGCGCCCGCCGCCCAGAACCATTT
>ONQW01000244.1 GCA_900320025.1 uncultured Lachnospiraceae bacterium | reverse complement strand
CTTTGAGATGAATCCGGGCGAAACCTTCAAATATGGATGCTCCACGGCGTCTGGCTGCATCAAGGCCGGCAATGATCTCACGATGCCGGGATCGCAGCACGATGTGGACGATATCCTTGCATCCGATGTCACCCGCGGCGAGCTGGAGGCATGTGCGAAACGGGTCCTTCAGGCAGCGGTGACGGCAAGGAAGAACACCGTGAAGTGACTGCTGTAACGGCATGAAGCCGGATTGATTCCGGATTTTGTCCCGGTGCAGGAGAACAGAAAGAAAATACGGAGAACAACAGACAGCTAAGAAAAGCCCCGCATGACCGGACATCCCTCAGGAGATGCCGGAATCGGGGCTTTCTCTGTGAAGGAGGCCGCTTATCACCTGGTGCGGAGTACGGGATGGGGGAGGAGCCGCCGTATCGGGCAGCGCAGATTTCATCTGCCCTGCCCGATTGCCTGCCATTGCAGGAAAGGGTATTTCTCTCATGGGTGCCGCTGACTGCGCAGCGGGGGATGAACGGAAAATCTGAGGAAAACAGTAACCTGTGCGTGTAAACCGCGTCTGGTATAATGAGAACAGAGTATTTTCCATCAGCATTTCAGAACATGGGAGCATTGAAAATGAGAAGAAAAAAACAGGTGATTTCAGCTGCCCTTGCGGCAGTCATGACGGCGGCGATGGCCGCGGGATGCGGGAGCGCGGCAGGAAATACGGACACGGGGCTTTCTGCGCCGGGAAATGCAGCATCCGGCGTGGAGCGCGCGTCTCTGTCTGATACAGAGAATGGCGGCGGGGCCGCTTCGGACGGGAAAACAGGAGACAGCGGGAACACCGGTGCCGGAGCTGCCAGTACGGATCCGTCCGGGGCGATGGAAGATTCATCCGGTCTTTCTGCGGAACAGAAGGAACAGACGGCGCCGGTGCGGCTTCGCAAGACCACACTTGACAAGAGTGTCTACGATGCAGATAACACGCAGATTATGTCCAACAAAGCGGATCAGCTGGAGCTGGTGCAGTTTACGGATCCGGATACGGGCAGGGAGGAGACGGAGAACACGGTGCTGCAGCCGGCGCTCGACGAGATCAATGCAGATCTTGCGGAGAGCTGCACGGGTTTTGCCGCAAAGGAGCAGGAAGCCCGCGGACTGAAAAAGGATATGGGGGAAAATTATGTCGTCTACACGAACGAGGATACGCTGCAGGTGGTCCGCGCGGACGATAAGGTGTTCTCGGTGGTCCGCGATGATTACACCAACACCGGCGGCGCGCATGGTTACAGTGCGGAGACGGCGTACAGCTATGATGCGGCATCCGGTAAGCGGCTGACGCTTGCGGATATGCTGAAGAACACAGATATTCGGAATCTGACGGGAATTTTGAAAACCGAGGTGGTGAAGCAGGCGGCCGAAGGACAGGCGGACGGGTTGTTTACGGAGGGGCTGGAAGACACCATCGCAGGGATGCTGAAGGCGACGGACGGCATGACCGGGGATGTGCAGAGCACCAGCTCCGACATGACGTACGGGCCGCTGACCTGGTATGCGGGACAGGACGGCCTTCATTTTGTGTTCAACGCTTATGATATCGGAGCCTATGCGGCCGGCCGGTTTCTGGTCACGCTGACACCGGAGGCGTATCCTGATCTGGTGAATGATGCCTGGTTCGGGGAGGAGACTGCCTCGATAGAGCCAATCGATCAATTCACGGAGTATCAGGTGGATGGAAAGAAGCTATATATCAGTGTGGACTGGTCGAGCGACACGCAGACGATCAAGAGTCTGGGCGTGCAGTATGGGGATGCAAACAAGACATTTGACTGCTACAGCTACGGGAACGAATATTATCTCGCGGACACCGGGAACGGAAAGGTGCTGCTGGTGAACACGACACAGGACAATGATTTGGAAACGCTCGAGGTGATTCCGCTGACGCAGGGGGACCTGAAGATGACATCCGGGGATTTTGGAATGTACTCGAACATCCCGATTGATCCGGACAATCTGATTCTTGCCGGACGCACCACGG
>ONQW01000234.1 GCA_900320025.1 uncultured Lachnospiraceae bacterium | reverse complement strand
CTTGAGAAGCTCCCAGCTGTCCCAGAAGTCATCCGTAATGCGCCACATATTGGCATTGTGCGCATACTCATAGGCGCGCGGCAGCTGCGCCGGTCCCGGGGACAGAGAAAGCACAATCGGCCGCCCCGTCTTCATGATCGCCCGGTGGATCATCCGGGTTTCTTCCCATCCCGTGAACGTATTGTGATTTGATTCCCGGTAGGTCCATGTGTCGCAGATATCGTCGCATTTGATGAAGTCCACACCCCAGTCCGCATACATCTGCATCAGGGAATCGTAATAAGCCTGTCCTGCCGGCGTATTCTTCACGCCGTACATATCCGGATTCCAGCCACAGATCGTGTCCGCTGTCTCCTCCGTGCCCAGAACCCGGCAGTGGTCATGTGCCGCCTTTCTCGGAATGCCGCGCATGATGTGGATGCCGAACTTCAGTCCCTTTGCATGAATGTAGGCTGCCAGCTTCGTGAAGCCGGTGCCATCCGCAGAGGAGGGAAAACGCGCCGGCGACGGCTGAAACCGGCTGTATGCATCCATTTCGTTGTCTCCGAACGGAATATACTGGTACTGATCGTCGGTCGCGGCATCATTCGAATACCACTCGATGTCGATCACCACGTATTGATAGCCGAATGGCAGCAGATGCTCCGCCATATAGTCGGCATTCGCCTTCACCTCCCGCTCGTTTATCGCCGTGCAGTAATAATCATAGCTGTTCCACCCCATCGGGGCAGTCGGTGCAAACTCGTTTTTATTCATGGGTGTTCCTGATCTCCTCCTATTTCCCCTTTTGATCTATTTTGATTTATCCTCAAAGCTGTCTGCCGCGTGTCAGTTGTGCGCCCTGCTTTCAGGCCTGACAAACTATCCTTTTACATAGATTTCCGCTGCTTCAGCCGCATCAGCGCTGGCATTCACTGCTGCCGTCCCGCCGCGGCCGCGGCCGTCTCCGGTGTCGGAAGAAACAGCGGTGTCGCAGCTGCCGGTCCTGACGGCTGCCGATATGTGGCATAATTCATCTGCGGCTCTGAATTTCCGGAGGAATCCGTTGAGAGCAGAAAATCGCTTCCTCCGAGATATCCCACCGGATAAAGGCAGCGGCCGGAGAACCGGTACAGTGCCAGCGTCTGCCCGCCGGCAGCCGTATTTTCGACCGTATTCCCGATGAGCCGTATCTCTGCCGCTCCCGCGCTGACCTCCTGAGAATGAATCGTGAAAGCCGCCGTGTCAGAAGAGCTGCTTCGGATCACACAGTTTTCCACTGACAGGACCTGCCCGGCCGTATCCACAGCCGCTCCGCCCGTCTCCCAGTCGTGCGTGAAGAAGGCCGGCGCATCCCCGAGCGTCTCGATCAGGCAATTCCGGATCTCCGCTGTGAAATGAGCCCTCGTCGCGATCCCGACCGCCGTCGTCACGTCATTGATGAAATTCACGTTATCGATCACCAGGGTCCCGCCCAGTTCCGGGTCAAAATCCGCGTGAAGACAGTAGCCTCCCGGCACAAGGCCGGGAGTGCCATCCGCCGTCGCATGAATGGTGAGATTACTGACCGTACCGGTGCTGATCTCAAGCGGTGGTTCTGAATAATCCCGCCCGGACCAGGTGAGTATGCAGGCATCTCTGGATACGCCGTCCAGATACAGCGTCTTGTTCTTCATATCCACGGCCTCGTGGTAAACCCCGGGCAGAATCCGGATTGTATCCCCATTGCCTGAATCGTGGGATACGCCCCCTGCCTGGAGGCCGCGACCACCAGCGTGTGCGCCGAAGAAGCGGATTTTGCGCGCACTGCATAAACTGGCGCCGCACAGCTCATCGATGCGCCAGCCGCGGCAGAGATCAAAAGCACTGAAGCAAGGAACTTCCGCCTCACCCCAGCAGCATGATGGAGCAATCCCTTTCCAAGCCATCGTATTCTGTTTCTTACCGTTTCCCCGCTTTTCCGGCCGATATGCCTCTTCAACCGTTCTCTCCTCCCCGCTGTCCCACTCCGGATCCGCGACCGGAGTCAAGACAGATTTTAACACAGGAAACGTCTCAGCGGGATAAAGAAGAAGGACTCTTGTGGTACAATCGGAAATGGGAAATGTATGAAAGACGACGCAACATATCGAATATAGGTATATCGAAGCATGAACGACAACGAACAGATTTCCTTTTTTGACCGACCGGAATCCCAGCCTCTGGCCGCCAGACTGCGTCCCCGCACACTGGAGGAATTTGTGGGGCAGAAGCATCTCGTCGGTGAGGGCGGCGTTCTTCGCCGTCTGATCGAATCCGACAATATCTCCTCGATGATATTCTGGGGACCGCCCGGCGTCGGCAAGACCACGCTCGCGCAGATCATTGCGCACCACACGAAATCCTCCTTCATCAATTTCTCCGCCGTCACCAGCGGCATCCGGGAGATCCGCACCGTGATGCAGGATGCGGAAAACAACCGCCTCATGGGGCAGCGCACCATCGTCTTTGTCGACGAGATACACCGATTCAACAAAGCCCAGCAGGATGCATTTCTGCCCTTCGTGGAAAAGGGCAGCATCGTGCTGATCGGTGCGACGACCGAGAACCCCTCCTTTGAGGTGAACGGCGCTCTGCTCTCGCGCTGCAAGGTCTTTGTACTGCATGAGCTGACATCAGACGATATCGTTACCCTGCTGAAACGGGCGCTGACAGATCCGAGGGGCTTCGGAAACCAGAAGGTGGATATCTCCGGGGATATGCTGGAGACCATCGCGAATTTTGCAAACGGCGATGCCAGATCCGCACTCTCGACACTGGAAATGGTCATTCTGAATGGAGAGATCGTCCGGACAGAGGACGGCGGGGAAAAGACCGTTGTGACAAGGGAAACACTGGAGCAGTGTACCTCCCGCAAATCATTGCTGTATGACAAGAAGGGGGAAGAGCACTATAACCTGATCTCCGCCCTGCACAAATCCATGCGCAATTCCGACCCGGATGCGGCCGTTTACTGGCTCGCACGCATGCTGGAGGCGGGGGAGGACCCCCTTTACATTGCACGCCGCGTCGTCCGTTTTGCCTCCGAGGACGTCGGCATGGCGGATTCCCGGGCTCTCGGCGTCGCCATCGATGCCTACCAGGCCTGCCACTTCATCGGCATGCCCGAGTGCTCCGTCCACCTGACCCACGCCGTAATCTACTGTTCCCTGGCGCCCAAATCCAACGCCATGGAGACCGCATATAATAATGCAAAGGCTGATGCGCTCCGGATGCTGGACGAGCCTGTCCCCATGAATATCCGGAACGCCCCCACCTCCCTCATGAAGGATCTCGGTTTCGGGAAGGGCTATCAGTACGCCCATGATTACGAAGGCCACATCACCGCCATGCAGTGCCTGCCGGATTCCCTCGAGGGGAAGGAATACTACGTTCCATCCGATCAGGGATCGGAAGCAAAATGGGGAGAACGCCTGCACCAGATCCGGGAATGGAAAAAAGAGCACCGGGGAAAGTAATTTTCCCCCTCTTCGAGAACAGGCGCGCATCCGCATCGCGGACGCGCGCCTGTTTCTTATCCCTGCATCAGAGACCCCGTAACCTCTTTCTCTATTTCCTGTAATTGCTCATCTGTGACACTCTTGTCGGTGCATTTGCGCACAACCTCAAAGGAGAGTCCCTGCTCAAACATGCTCCGGGCAGTTGCCAGAGCTGTGAACAGAACGCCTTCCTCGCGGCCCTGCTCACGGCCTTCCTCGCGGCCTTCCTCACGGCCCTGCTTATATACTTTATCGATACGGAATTCCAACACTTTCCCGCTCATATATGCATTCACTCCTTTCTTCAGATTTGGCCAGCGCACAGTAATCAGTGCCTTCTCCACATATTCTACCGCCTCTGCCAGTTCTATGCTTTCATAAGTGCCAATTTTGCCATCCGTCT
>ONQW01000235.1 GCA_900320025.1 uncultured Lachnospiraceae bacterium | reverse complement strand
ACGGTTACGGTACTGACCCCTACTTTCTTTGCAATATCTGAGAGACGAACTGTCTTTCCCATGATGCCTTCTTTCTGTCTCCTGAAACTTCCCCATATTTCCGAAAAAATATAAAGTGCTACATACTGATACTATGAAATCAGCTGACCGCTGTCAAGAATAATTATGTACTGTTTGTGTATTTTGTGTATACTCAGACCTCTCCTCTATATAAATCGCCTATCCGGAGTATGCATCCTGTCGAGCACTCATTTTTGTCTCACGAACATTGCAGGCGTTCACCCTCCGATGCTCACTTCAGCTTCACAATCGTCACACCTGCATCTCCTTCTCCATACTCGCCGAGCCGGTAAGACTGCACATGCTTGTTCTTTCTCAGGAAATTCTGCACGCCGGCGCGGAGCGCCCCTGTGCCCTTGCCGTGGACAACCCGCACCTCATCCAGGTGGGCGATCGCGGCATCATCGAGGTACTTATCCAGGACGGAGACCGCTTCATCCACCGTCATGCCGAGAAGATTGATCTCCGGCGAGACACTCGCGGATTTTGAGATCCGCACCCTTCCTGAAGCTGTATGCTCATACGACGGACCCTTGATAGAGACCTCGTCCAGCAGCTCGATATCCTTCACATTGACAACCGAGTGCAGGATGCCCATCTGTACATCGAGGTTTCCCGATTTATCCGGAAGTGATCGCACAATGCCCTTCAGGTTCAGCGACAGAACCTTCACCGAGTCGCCCACCTGGAGCTTTCTCGCATCGACCGCCTTGTGCGGCGTCTTCTCCTTCTCCTTTTTGCGGGAAGCCTCCATCTCGTCCATTTTCCCGCGAAGGGCCGTCCGTCTGCGCTCCATATCCCGCGCGGAAATGGCGTTGCCGCTCATCTTGTTGAACGCGCGGATGGTCTCATCCGCATACTGCTTCGTGTCCCGCAGCAAATCGGCAGCCTGCTGTCTGGCCTTCTCCAGAATCTTGTCCTTTGATTCCGCAAGCTTCTTCTCCTGCTCCTCCAGCGAACGCCTCAGTCGGCGGATCTCCGCCTGGTCCTTTGTCATCGCGCTCTCCGCCTTCTCCATGGATACCCGGCGGCTCTCAAGATCGGAGATCACACTCTCGAAGCTCTCCTGCTCATCGGCGATCCGGCCCTTCGCATCCTCAATGATCTCGTCCGGAAGTCCCAGGCGCTTTGATATGGCGAAGGCATTGCTCTTCCCGGGCACGCCGATCAGCAACCGGTAGGTCGGTCGCAGCGTCGCCACATCGAACTCGCAGCAGGCATTCTCCACGCCATCTGTGGACAGTGCATAGATCTTGACCTCGCTGTAGTGCGTCGTCGCGACCGTCCGGATGCCCCGGCTGTGCAGGTGCGCCAGGATGGAAATGGCCAGCGCCGCACCTTCCTCCGGGTCTGTCCCGGCGCCGAGCTCATCGAAGAGCACAAGACTTTTCTCGTCTGCCGCCTTCCAGAAGGAGACGATGTTCGTCATGTGGCTTGAGAACGTCGACAGGCTTTGCTCAATCGACTGCTCATCTCCGATGTCCGCATAGATCTCCGTGAACATTGAGAGCCTGGAATGCTCCTTCGCCGGGATATGGAGCCCGGACAACCCCATGATTTCCAGAAGCCCGATGGTCTTCAGACTGACCGTCTTGCCGCCGGTATTCGGTCCTGAAATCACCAGCTGGTCAAAGTCTTCCCCCAGCCGAATATCAACCGGAACGACCCGCCTGCGGTCAATCAGCGGATGGCGTGCACGGCGGATGTCCACGATCCCCTGTTCATTGAAATCCGGCTGCGTGGCGTTCATTTTCCTGGCAAGGCCAGCCCGCGCGAAAATAAAGTCCAGCTCTGATAGAAGCTGAATATCAGATATGAGAAAGTCGCTCTGCTCCGCCGCCTTTTCACTAAGCTCCTGGAGGATCTTCTCGATCTCCTTCTTTTCCTCCGCCTCGAGTGTACGGATATCGTTGTTCAGCTTCACGACCGCCATCGGCTCGACGAAAATCGTCTGGCCGGATGCGCTCTGGTCATGGATCATGCCTGGAACCTGGGAACGGTACTCTGACCGTACCGGCAGGCAGTAGCGGCCATCCCGCTGGGTGATGACCGCGTCCTGCAGAAATGCGCGGGCGGGTCCGTTCACCATCTGCTGCAGTTGAGAATGGATCCGCTCCTCCGACAGGCTGATCTG
>ONQW01000237.1 GCA_900320025.1 uncultured Lachnospiraceae bacterium | reverse complement strand
CCGGGACCGGGCGCATCGTCATGGACGGCAAGTCGCGGGATGTGTCCGCGGGCGATGTCGTCACGGTCCGTCCCGGCAGCAGGCATACGGTGATTGCGGACCCGGACTCTGCGCTGAAGCTGTTTGAGCTGCAGCTCGGCACCCGGATCGAGGCATCCGACAAGACAAAATACGAGTATACGTTTTGAACTGCTATACTCTTTGAACTGCCTGCTGCTCTGAAACGGTAATGCAGCGATGCTTACGCCTTCCTGCACAAAGAAGCCTTTTTCTGCGCCTGATTCCGGACAGTCTGACCGGGGGAACCTATGACAGTGGAATCTGTGCCACGGAGGAGTAAATAAGATCCGGGCGCACCTCAGATTTTGCGGCATCCTCGAGCGTGGCCTCGCCGGACAGAACCAGGATGGAGCGGAAACCGGCGTTTACGCCGGCGGCGATATCGGTGTAAAGACGGTCGCCGACCATGGCGATCTCATTCCGGCGCAGACCGGAAAGACCGGATTGAGCAAGCCTTGCCATGAGATAGTCGGAAATGTCCCGGTTCGGCTTGCCGATGATGCGGTCCGGATAACGAAATGCGGAAGCATGGATGAGTTCAAGAAAGGAACCGGTGTCCGGGATGAATCCGGTTTCCGTGGGACAGTTGAGGTCGGGGTGCGTCGCGAGAAAGGGCGCTCCGGACCGCACCAGATCACAGAACCGGCACAGCTTGTCGTAGGTAAGGGAAGTGTCGAAGGCGGCGACAGCCACCTCCGGGTTCCGGCTGTCCAGCAGGATGCCTGCATCCAGAAACTCCCTCTGCAGGAGTTCATTTCCGAGCAGAAGAACCCGTTTGCCGGGGAAATGCTGCTGCAGATACCAGATGGTGGCCTGGCCGGAGGTTACAATCTGTTCGCCCGTGATCGGAAAGCCCATCCCGGCAAGCTTGTCCAGATAATTTTCCGGTCCCTTTGAAGAATTGTTGGTGAGGAACACAAAGCGGCGGCCTGTTTCCGTAATGCGGCGGAGAAAATCTCTGGCGCCGTCGATCCAGCGCTCTCCGAGGTACACGGTGCCGTCCATATCCAGCGCGAACACGCGCACACTGCTCAGAAGGTTATCGGGATCCTGATTGACTGTCGGTAAGTTCTGTGACATTTTATACCCCATGCCGCGTTCTCTTCGGCATACCACTCTTCGAGTGACCATGCCCATCCGGAGGGCGGTCCTGCTCCGATCATACCATGATTCCGGCATGGCACAAGATATAGGAACGAAAATTCAGAAACAGCACTAGTGCGGAATTAAGTTCAAATGACGCTTGCTTTTTCGCACCCGGGCTGATATTTTGAGACTACATTCCCTCGCGTCAGGGTGTCCGTCGGACACCGCCGAAGGAATCGGGCATTCTGCCCGGGCTCCCAGCCGGGAGCAATCTGATGACAGCAAGTCTGCTGCCGAGATCTCAAGTGATTTCAATAAAGAGTAGAAAAGAGCGAAAGGCGGTGAGCATAGTATGCCGGACCGTTTGCTGATTCTTACCGTCCTGCTGACGGGAGCGGCGGCGACCGACCTGAGAAAAGGAAAGGTATACGATCTCTGGATCCTGCCGGCCTATCTGGCCGGAAGCCTTTGGCGCATCCGGAACCGCGCCCTGCTGCATCGTTTGATGATCGCTTCCGGCGGAATGGTGAGGGGAGAGTCCATCATTTCCAGCCTGGGACCACTCTGGCTGCCGACATCCGGCGTTTTCTGGTCCGGACAGGCAGTGCGCTGGCAGCCGATGATTGACGCCTTTCTTCCCGGCCCGGTGCCGCTCTGGCAGTCGGCGCTCCACGCATTTTTTCTTCTTCCCATGACGGTGATCCTGATGCTGCTGCCTCTCTGGCGGTGGAGGGGACTAGGAGGGGGAGATGTCCGTCTTCTCGCGGTGGTCAGTCTGTTCCTCACCCCGGCTGAGTTTCTGACCGGATTATTCTGCGCCATGCTGCTGGGAGCTGGAATCGGGATCATCGTCCTGCTTCGATCCGGTGGAAGACAGCACCGCATCTGTTTTGCCGTTCCTATCTTCATTTCCTATCTTTGCTGGAGGAGTGCCATGGAACATAACGGCATTGTGATCTGCGATGGAGAACGCAGCTACGCGCTGCGCCTTATGGAGTATCTGAAAAGCCGCATCCCGGTTTACGATATCAGCGCTTTTTTCAGTGCGGAGAAGCTGCTGGCCTCTGTAGAGCCCGCCAGGGTGGCGCTCCTTGTGATTGCGGAGAATGCGTACGGCAGTCAGGTGCGGGAAGCGGGATTCCCCAGAATTATGATTCTGAATGAATCCGGTGTATGCACGGAGAGACCAGAAAAATCCGTCAGTAAATATCAGCCCGTGGAACAAATCTGTGAGATTCTTCTGCACATCTGCCAGGAGGAGGGGCGCAAAGCCGGGACACCGGCACCTCCCTCTATCCGCCACTGTGGGCCAATGCGCATGATCGGTGTCTACAGCCCGCTTGGAAGAGTTCTTCAGACAACCGTATCCTTTGGCATAGGGGAACTTCTTGCGGCAAAATACCGGACGCTGTACATGAATTTTGAAAATTTCAGCGGGCTGGATATTCTTCTCAACCGTCATTTCCGCGGCAGTGTCAGCGATCTCCTCTACTTTAATGAATGTGCGAAGGAGAAGCTGGCCGGTCAGCTGGCACTGATGGTGGAGGACATCGGCGGACTCTCTATTCTGCCTCCGATGCACTCCTTCATGGAATTGCAGAGTATCCGGGCGGATCAATGGCAGGCTCTGTTCCGCAGCATTGAGCAGGTGACAGATTATGAGTGGCTGATTCTGGATTTATCGGAATCCACGGCCGGGCTTCTGGACATTCTGCGATCCTGCAGTGAGGTCATTACACTCACTCAGCCCGGCTGCCGGATTTCAGAGGCCAAGATGCAGGGATACCGTGCCATTCTGCAGGAAAAGGGGTTTCAGGATGTCTATGCCAGGACCAGGCAGTGGTCCCTGCCAAAATTTCATGAGCTGCCGACGGATTTTGCTCTCCTGACGAAGGGAGAGCTTGCGGAGCAGCTGAGGAAGCTGCTGAGGGAGATTGATTGTGACGGAACCGGAGATCCGCAGAAAATTATATGACAGCATCATGACGCGTATTGATTTCTCCCGTCAGGTATCGGATGCCGAAATTCTGGACCTCATCGACGACGAGATCGTGCGGCTGTCCCGGCAGAGCGGCATGCTTCTTACG
>ONQW01000239.1 GCA_900320025.1 uncultured Lachnospiraceae bacterium | reverse complement strand
GACAGCGCGGCAAAATCCGTGACTTCTTCTCCGTGCTGTCCTGCCGCGGCTATGCCTGCCTGATTCTCCACGTGTGCGACGATCGCCCGCGCAAGCGGATGCTCGCTCTTCTTCTCCAGCGCATACGCCTTGCGGAGAAGCTCACGCTCCGTGACGCCCGCCGCAGGAATCAGGTCCGTGACCTCCGGCTTTCCTTCCGTAATCGTACCAGTTTTGTCAAGCGCGGCGAGCTGAATTTTGCCTGCGTTCTCGAGCGCCTCGGAAGTCTTGAAGAGCACGCCGTTCCGTGCTCCCATGCCATTGCCCACCATGATCGCGACGGGCGTTGCAAGACCGAGGGCGCAGGGGCAGGAGATGACAAGGACGGTGATGGCCCGCTCGAGCGAGAAGGCCACGTTCTGTCCGGCGAACAGCCAGCAGATGAAAACCAGCGTCGCAATGGCGATCACGGCAGGCACGAACACGCCCGACACGCGGTCCGCGATGCGCGCGATCGGCGCCTTGGTTGCCGCCGCGTCCGAGACCATCTGAATGATCTGGGAAAAGGTTGTGTCCTCTCCGACGCGCGACGCCTGCGCCCGGATGAAGCCGGACTGATTGATCGTCGCCGCACTGACCGCATCGCCGACAGCTTTGTCCACCGGGACGGATTCGCCGGTCAGAGCGGATTCATCCACTGCCGTCTCGCCGTCCACGATCACACCGTCCACCGGAATGGCCTCGCCCGGTCTGACCACGAAGATTTCACCGATTTTGACCTCATCGATACCGACCGTGACCTCGCTGCCGCCGCGCTCCACTACCGCGGTCTTCGGCGCCATTTTCATCAGGTTCTTCAGCGCATCCGTCGTGCGCCCCTTCGACAGGGATTCCAGCGTCTTGCCGACTGTAATGAGCGCCGGTATCATGGCCGCTGATTCAAAATACAATTCGTTGTGGTAGAGTTCCATGAGGTCCATGTTGGCGGCACCGCCGGTGATCATCCAGGTCATCCGGTAGAAGATGTAGACGGACCATCCGAAGGAGACGCTGGACCCGAGCGCCACGAGAGCGTCCATGTTCGGCGCGCCGTGGAACAGGGATTTGAAGCCGGAGATAAAGAACGCCCGGTTGATGATCATCACCGTCAGGGCAAGCAGCATCTGTGTCAGCGCAAGGCCGAGATGGTTGTGCACCAGAAATTCCGGCAGCGGCCAGTTCAGCATGTTGTGCCCCATCGTGATATACATCAGAAGGAGCAGAAAAGCGATGGACAGCTCAAGCCTGCGCACCAGCTTCGGCGTCTCCGTGTCCTTCAGCGCTTCCTCTTCAGCCGCAAGTCTTGCTGACGCGGCGGACCCGGATCCGCCCGCGCCGGACGCGCCGTCTGTTTTTCCGCCCGCCGCCTGCGGCCTCGCGCCGTATCCGGCGTCCTCCACCGCCTTGATCACCTGTTCGTCTGTTGCCGTTCCGTCAACGGCCATCGAATTGGTCAGCAGAGAGACGCTGACCGACTTCACGCCGGGCACCTTTGCCACAGCTTTTTCCACATGGGCCTGGCAGGACGCGCACGTCATGCCTGTCACAATGTAATGTTCTATTGTCGTCTTTGACCTTCTTTCTTCCATAATCATCTATTGTTTGGGCCGGTCCTTTCGCAAGTTCTCAGGAATTACCATTCCATCCCTTTCTGCTCTTTTCTGCTATATCGGCCGGCGGTTTCCAAAATGCCACGGAAATGGTTACTACTTCATCAGTTTCTGCAGCACATTGCAGAGCTCATCGACCGTCTCATCCCTGCCGTTCCGGATATCCTCCGCCACACAGCCGCGGATGTGACATCCGAGGAGCGTTTTGTTGAAGCTGTTCAGCGCACTGGCCGCCGCGGAGGACTGAATCAGAATGTCCGGGCAGTAGGCATTGTTCTCCACCATTTTCTCCAGCCCCTCCTCCGGGGTCCTTTTCTTGTGGCGCCCGGACCCGCAGCAGACCGTCTCTTCCTCCGCCTGCTTTTCTGCAAGTTCCGCAAGCTGATCCGGATTCAGATCTGCTTCCTGATTCATCGCCGCTTCCCGGTTCGGCGCCGCTTCGTGATTGATCGCTGCTTCCTGAATTCTCGTCTTTTTCTGTTCCATACCTATGTCCCCTCACGCTTTTGATACCCCACCCGGGTATCCTATTGCAATCAGTATAATATACCCCCATGGGGTTTATGTCAACCATGTTTTTAAATCGTTTCTCTCTTATTGTTTGTAAATCGTTCCTCTCTTAAGTGGCCAGTCCAAATTATAAGTGAATGATTCTCTGCTAAGAATGTACTTGAGATATGAATTGATGATGAACCATGAGGATGCCCCGCTCCGACAGCTCAGCCGCGGTCGCCGCGTAAATCGCAGCCCGGACATAATATTTTACATGCCACTGCAGACAGAAACGGTTACAATATGCTCTAAGCTTAGCGCGTTACAATATGCTCAAAGCTTCAGAGCGGGACAGACAAGGCACCGGCCGGGTCAGCAGTGCTGTACGAACCGGATCCGCCACTAACCTGCTCTGAACCGCTGGACACATGACTACATTCACGCACACCCTGGGAGGAGACCGGCATGGAAGAGAAGATTTTGACTGACAAGTTTGTGGAAGACGAGCTTCACTGGTGGAATGTACCC
>ONQW01000242.1 GCA_900320025.1 uncultured Lachnospiraceae bacterium | reverse complement strand
CCAGCAAGCGTACCGTCCGCGATGCGGTCGATGATATGCTGCAGATTCGTCCCGCCGCCGGAGACACAGACAACCAGATGAAACATAACCGCCTCCTCCTGGTAAAGCGTTCACTATTTGCCCGGACCAACTGATACCGCAAAGACGGCTTTCCCTTGAGCCATCCCGCAAAATCATTGATCCAATTATTTCTTGAACGTTCGCCTAGTGCAGTGTGACCGTCTTGTCTCCCGCCGTCACGCTGCCGATGACATAACCCGTATCTCCCGTGCTCCGGATCGCGGCGAGCGTCCGCTCCACGTCCTCCGGCGCCACCGCGAGACACATGCCGATGCCCATATTGAACGTATTGTACATGACATGCTCATCGACCTGCCCCGTCTTCGCCATGAGCGGGAAAATAGGAGGAATCGGATAGCTGTCCTTCCGGATCTCCACCGCCGTTCCGTCCGGCAGCATCCTCGGAATATTTTCATAGAACCCGCCGCCTGTGATGTGAGAGCAGCCCTTCACCGTGACGCCGGCATCCCGGACCGCCTTCATCATTCTGACATAGATGCGCGTGGGCGTCAGCAGACACTCGCCGAGCGTCATGCCGAGCTCCGGATAGAACCGCTTCAGATTCTCCTCATTGATGTCAAAAATTTTGCGGACCAGAGAAAATCCATTGGAATGAACGCCGGTTGAAGCCACGCCGATCAGCGCATCGCCGGGACGGATGGTCTCGCCCGTGATCATCTTCTTTCTCTCCACAACACCCACGGCAAAGCCTGCGACGTCGTACTCGTCCTCCGGCATCAGACCGGGATGCTCCGCCGTCTCCCCGCCGATCAGCGCGGCGCCGGACTGACGGCAGCCCTCGGCGACGCCCTTCACGATCGCGGCAATTTTGTCCGGATAATTTCTGCCGCAGGCAATATAATCAAGGAAAAACAGCGGCTCGCCGCCGGCACATGCCACATCGTTCACGCACATCGCGACGGCGTCTATGCCGATTGTGTCGTGACGGTCCATCAGAAACGCCAGCTTGATCTTCGTGCCGACGCCGTCCGTGCCGGACAGGAGAACCGGATCCTCCATCTTCCGGATCTCCGCGAGAGAGAACGCACCGGAGAACCCGCCGATGCCGCCCAGCACCTCGGGGCGCATCGTTCCCTCCACATATTTCTTCATCAGCCGGACCGACTCATATCCGGCCTCGATATCGACTCCTGAGGATTTGTAATCCATATGCTTTCCCTTCCCGGCACACCGCTGTGCGCCGCCCGTTTGAAACCGTTTCTCTCCGATCGGGGATGTTTGTGATGCAGTCCGAAGACAGATTTTCGCGAACATTCCAGATATATGGATAAGCGCCGCAGGCGCCCGGAAACCCTTACTTTGTATAGTTCCGGCAGCCTGTTTCCTGCAGCCTCGCGTCCTTTGCCTCAACCTCTTCCTTCATCCGCTCCGAGTACGCCTTGAGCTTCTCAAGCAGCGCGGGATCGGACACCGCGAGAATCTTTGCCGCAAGAATACCGGCGTTCTTGCCCCCGCCGATCGCAACCGTCGCGACCGGAATGCCGCTCGGCATTTGTACAATAGAATAAAGGGAATCACGCCCGCCGAGCGCGGTAGTCGGCATCGGCACGCCGATGACCGGGAGCGGGAACAGCGCGGCACACATACCCGGCAGATGCGCGGCCATACCTGCCCCGGCGATGATCACCTTCACACCGTTCTTCTCGCAGCTCTTCGCCCATTCGAAGAACACGTCCGGCTCGCGATGCGCCGAGATAATGTGACACTCATAATCGATGCCGAACTCGTCCAGCACCTCCGCCGCCTTGCTCATGACCGCCATATCGGAGTCCGAGCCCATTACAATACCGACCTTTGCCATGCGATCCTCCTTCGCCGCTCCCGCGGGAAAACAGCCGCCAGGACATGCGGATCCTCCCGGCAGGCTTCAGATGTAAGACCACAGTCCTCAGTGCTCTCCCATAAAATCACTATTCCGCCTGTCGGACCGCGGGCACCATACCTGTTTCATTGACAGGCT
>ONQW01000248.1:3387-4089 GCA_900320025.1 uncultured Lachnospiraceae bacterium | reverse complement strand
AAACTTGACAAAAATATTACGGAACAATACAATTTTTCCTATCTTGACGTAATAATTACGTAACAATTGATGTAAATAATTCGCAACAATGTAATGAGTTCGTGACGAATGTAACATCAGTTGCCAGTCCCGAGATTGAGACTTGGGAACGTCGGCGGCAGTGATACCCGGATGGAAAGGGCAGCGGCGGGGCGCCGCAGGAGCCGACAGAACAGAGCACAGAAATCGAGAGGTAATTATGAAGGCTAAGAAGAGTAGGAAAAACACGAAGGCAGTCAGAGTTGTCGCTTCTGCGCTGGCGGTCACCTGTGTTTTTTCTGTATCGAGAATGAATGCGTCGCGCACGTTTGCCGCGGAGGCCGAGGCATCCGCAAAGCAGAGCATCGCGGATTCCGCCGCGAGCGCGCAGGCGGCGGTAGCGGCGGCGCAGACAGATGACGCTGCGGCAGCAGCACAGGCGGCGGCGGTTACGCCGGCACCGTCCAACTCGGATAATCTGGCAAGCGCCAATGCGGCAGCCGCGGCGCTCGGTCAGATTACAAGCGCAAGCATTTCCGTCACGATCAGCGATGCGGCGGAAGCACAGAGAGATTCCGCTGCAGCGGCCGATGCCTACAACGCGGCAAAGCAGGCGCTTGCGGATGCGCAGAGCAATCTGGAGAGTCTGACAACCGCTGCGCAGGATGCGGCCAATATGGTTGT
>ONQW01000248.1:1382-3362 GCA_900320025.1 uncultured Lachnospiraceae bacterium | reverse complement strand
GATGGAAACGGCGTTCTGGATGGGGACGAGCTTCCGGCTGACGGCAGCCAGACCAAAATCACGGAAGAGCAGCTGAAGGCACTTTATCAGCAGTCCAGCGATGCAGCAGCGCAGCGCGATGCGGCGGCAGCGGATGTGGCGGATAAGCAGGCCGCGGTGGATGCAGCATACAATGATCTGCAGAGCAAGATGGCGATTGCCTCTCAGAAATACAATGACGCGATCAGTGTCAGCGGACCGGTTGCGGAGGCTGTGATCGGTACAGACGGTGCGTCGGAGTCAGACGAGGTGACTGCTGTAGGGGAAGGTTCTTCCAGCGATGCAGCTTCCTCCAGCGTTGCAGATGCTTCCAGTGAGTCTGCTGGCGCCGGTGACACGACTGCCTCCGGCACGACGGAGGCAGAGGCTGAGTCCACAGGAGCGGAGAGCAGCACGGCAGCGTCTTCCGCAGCGGGGACGGAAAGCAGTGCTGCGACGTCTTCTGAAGCAGCAGCGGGGAGCAGTGCGTCGGCCGAGAGCGGGACAAAGAATGAAACCGCAGCATCTGACGCGGAAACAGCAGCTTCTGCAGCCACTGCTGGCAGCGAAGCCGGAAAAGCGGCTGCGGAGCAGAGCAAGGCAGCAGTCAGCGGGGAATCCTCTGATACCGCAGACAGTGCAGCGGCAGAGACGACATCCAGTGCAAAGAGTGAGACGAAGAAGAGCGGAACAAGCTCGGGCACGAGCCTTCTCACCGACTATGAGCGTGATCTTCTCGCGGCACTGGTCTTCTATGAAGCCAATACAGAGCCGGCAAGCGGCAAGGTGGCGGTGGCAAGTGTCGTTTTGAACCGCATGCAGTCCGCCGCGTACCCGGACACGCTGGAGGGCGTCATCTACCAGCGCAGCCAGTTTACTCCTGCCCGCCGCTGTGCCTCCATGGCGTCGGCCAAGAGCGCGCCGCAGTCCTGCTATGACGCGGTGGACGCAGCGCTCTCCGGAGACAAGCCGGTAGGAAATGCGCTGCACTTCATGCGCAGGGAGCTTCACAGCGGAATCGTGATTGCGCACCACGCATTCTGGTGATTGGAGGATGGGGAGAGCAGGCTGCTGTCCGGTCTTTCACCCGGGGATGTCACAAATGTAATACAAGAAAATCGTTATGGATTCACCGGCAGGATGTTCTGCCGGTTTTTTTATGTGAAGACGACGGGTCAGAAGCCATGCCATGATGCAAACCCGCTTGCCAATCATGGCTCCTTGCGGCCGCTCATCATCGGGCGCGGAGCACGAGATGGAAGGCGACCGTTCGTCATCGGGTGCGGAGTACAAGGTGGTAGGCGACCGTTCATCATCGGGTGCGGGACACAAGATCCTGACTGGCCTGTTCGTTTTTACGGGCGGCCGGGCGGATTTCTTCGAAGCGGTGCAAAATGCGGATTCCTGCGAAGCGGTGCAAAATGTGGTAAACTGAGGGCATTCGTGATATATGGTATCAGTGTCCCGATAGGAGGAAAAGCCCGTTCGGGCGTTTCTTCCGCGAGTGGTGCAGGGAACGTGGCACCGTGGCATCAGTTTGAACGAATTTTGACAGAAGGAGGCCCCTATGGATCTGAAACATTCTCCGCTGAAGGGAAGGGATTTCTTGACGCTGCTCGACTATACGCCGGAGGAGATCCGATATCTGCTGGATCTTTCCGCGGAATTTAAGGCTAAGAAGAAGGCTGGCGAGTCTGTCCGCTATTTTGAGGGCAGGAACGTGGCTCTGATCTTTGAGAAGACGAGCACACGGACCAGATGCTCCTTTGAAGTGGCGGCGCATGATCTGGGCATGGGGACGACCTACCTCGATCCGACCGGAAGTCAGATCGGCAAGAAAGAGTCCATCGCCGACACAGCACGGGTTTTGTCCGGGATGTACGATGGAATCGAATATCGCGGCTTCGGGCAGAACATTGTGGAGGAGCTGGCAAAATATTCCCGCGTCCCGGTCTGGAACGG
>ONQW01000248.1:0-1361 GCA_900320025.1 uncultured Lachnospiraceae bacterium | reverse complement strand
GGTTTTGTCCGGGATGTACGATGGAATCGAATATCGCGGCTTCGGGCAGAACATTGTGGAGGAGCTGGCAAAATATTCCCGCGTCCCGGTCTGGAACGGGCTGACAAACGAGTTTCACCCGACCCAGATGCTGGCCGACGCGCTCACCATCCGCGAGCATTTTGGCAGCGAGAGGGGAATTCATGTCACGTTCTACGGCGACTGCCGCTACAACATGGCCGATTCCTGGATGGTGCTCGGCGCAAAGCTCGGAATGCACATCACACTGTGCTCGACGGCGGAATACTTCCCGGATGTGGAGCTGACCGCAAGGTGCCGCCGGATTGCGGAGGAGACCGGTGGATCGATCACACTGGAGACGGACCCGATGAAGGCCGCGACCGGCGCCGATGTCATCTATACCGACGTGTGGGTCTCCATGGGCGAACCGGACGAGGTCTGGCAGAAGCGGCTTGCGGACCTCACACCGTATCGCGTGACTGCCCAGATCATGGCGCGCGCGGATGAGACTGCCACGAACGGACGGATCACCTCCGGACCCATCCAGGACCCGGACACCCACCCGCAGGCGCCGCATGGAGCAGTATTCATGCACTGCCTGCCGGCTTTCCATGACCTCGGCACATCGACCGGCCGCAAGATCAAGGAGAAGTACGGCATCAACGAGATGGAAGTGACCGACGAAGTGTTCGAATCCCATGACAGCGTCGTATTCGACGAGGCGGAAAACCGCATGCACACCATCAAGGCAGTCATGGCGGCGACATTGGGGTAACGGCGGGATGAGAATTGTCCCAAACAAGCTAAACTTGTTAGGGACAAAACGAAGGCTATGGTGAAGGACAGAATTTTGGAGCGGCTCCGGGAGGCCGGGGCAGGGGAATTTGTCAGCGGGCAGGAGCTGTGTGAGGCGCTCGGGGTATCGCGCACGGCGGTATGGAAGGCGGTGAGCCGTCTCCGGGAGGAGGGGTATCCGATTGAGGCGGTGCAGAACCGCGGGTACCGGCTGGATGAGGCGCGGGCTGAGTCGAGTGATCTGCTCAATGAGGCCGAGCTGAACGCGCGGCTTTCGGCCGCAACGCGGTGGGCCGGTCATCCATGCTATTATGCGGAGGAGACCGGATCGACCAATGACGATATCATGGCGCTCGCAGATCAGGGCGCGCCGGAGGGGACGTTGTGTGTGACGTCTCTGCAAAATAAGGGCAAGGGCCGGAGGGGACGCCGGTGGATCTCTCCGGACGGCGGCAATGTGTACATGAGTCTGCTGGTGCGGCCAAAGATGCCGACGAATATTGTGCCGATGGTGACGATTGTGATGGCGCTCGCAGCGTGCGAGGCGTGTCAGGAAGTCGCCGGCG
>ONQW01000249.1 GCA_900320025.1 uncultured Lachnospiraceae bacterium | reverse complement strand
TGCTGCGATCCCGGCATCGTGAGATCATTGCCGGCCTTGATGCAGCCAGACGCCGTGGAGCATCCATATTTGAAGGTTTCGCCCGGATTCATCTCAAAGCTCCCGGTCGTGCCCCAGTCGGTCATCACCATGCCGGCAAAGCCCCACTCATCGCGGAGCGCCGATGTCAGCAAATCATAGTTGTTGGCCGAGTGAACGCCGTTGATCAAGTTGTAGGAAGTCATCACCGAGTGCGGCTGCGCCTCCTCCACACAGTATTCGAAGCCGCGCAGATAAATTTCCCGCAGCGCCCGCTCCGTCACATGCGCGTTATTGTGCATCCGGTTGTCCTCCTGATTGTTGCAGGCAAAGTGCTTGATCGTGGTGCCCTTGCCCGGATGCCGCTGCACGCCGCGGGTGTCCGCCGCCGCACACTCTCCCGCGAGGAACGGATCCTCGGAATAGTACTCAAAATTCCTTCCGCAGAGCGGATTCCGCTGGATATTCATGCCGGGCGCAAGCCAGAGGTCGACGCCCATCTCCTCCATCTCTCCGCCGACAATAGCGATCGGAATCGCCGTACAGTACTGATAGTATGTGACCGCTCCCTCCGGACGCTCCGGCTTAGCCATCGCCCCCATGATCTCCTCGAGATCCGGCAGCCCGTTCTCCGACAGCTCCGGAATAAGCGTACCATCCTGATCCACAGTGAAATACCGCGCGAGACGAAGGCCGGCAGGGCCATCCGCCAGAATCAGATTTGGCACATGTCTCTTCTCTAACAGCGTCGAGGTCGTGTCTCCGGCTGCACCGGGCACTGCCGCAGAAGCCGCGCCGACGACCGATTTCTCACGGACGCCGTTTCCTCTCGCCGTGCCGACGCAGAGCACCGCCATCTCTTCTCTCGTCAGCTGGCTCACGAGATCATCCAGCGTAAATCTGCCCTTCACAACATCCTCGAAGGTGATCACCGCGTCGGTTTCCGCCTTCTTTGCCGCCTGCGGCTCTCCGCTGTAAACTGCTGCCGGGCTGGAAAGAGCACCGCCGTCCAGCGTGATTTCCTTCGCGGCGGCCTTCTCCGCCTCCTCGCCGTCATAGGTGTACGGCGCTGCGCCGTCGGTGGATATCGTCTTCACCGCGTCATCCTGGCGGAACAGATTTCTCAGCTGACGCACCGTTGTCTCCGCGGGAAGCACAAGCTTTGCCGCGATATGCGTGTTCCGGGAATGCGTTCCCACACGGACCAGATACGTGCCGCCCTCGAGAATCCACGCCGCCTTCGCTTCATCGTAGGACGCGAGCGTCTTCATGGAGAACGTCACCGTCACCGTCTCGCTGGCTCCGGGTGCGAGCTCGCCCGTCTTGGCAAAACCGGCCAGCACCTGATACGCCTTCGGAAGGCGGCCCGCCGGCTGCGAGACATAGACCTGCACGGATTCCCTGCCTGCATATGCAGCGCCGGTATTCGTCACCTTCGCAGTGACCGTGATTTTGTCTTCTTCCGCGCGAACCTCAGCATCCGTCACAGCAAAATCCGTATAGGACAGGCCGTATCCGAACGGATATGCGGGCTTCACGCCAAACGTGTCAAAATAACGGTATCCGACAAAAATATCTTCATTGTAGTACTCGTCGTCTATGTCGCCGTTCCGCGCACCAAACGTATCCGCTGTTGGATAATCACTGTAATACTCCGGCCAGGTCGCCGCGAGATGTCCCGCCGGATAAGCTTTTCCAAGAAGCACGTCCGCCAGCGCGTCCCCGCCGATGTTGCCCGCCTGGCTCATCAGCAGCACGGCGCCGATGCCCTTCTGCTCCCGGAGGAATTTTGTGTCGATCACGCCGCCGACATTGAGTACGACGACCAGCTTCTCATAATGAGATGCCAGAAACGCGATGTTCTGCTTCTCCGTCTCCGTCAGCTCATAGTCGCCCGGCGCGTCTGCGCGGTCCTTTCCCTCGCCGGAATTGCGGGACAAAATATAGATGGCCGGTATTCCCGCTGTCTCCGCCGCGTCGCTCTCCATGACCGGCACCACATCCGGATCACGATAAGGATTCGTGAACAGCTCCATGATCGCGGACTGCCCGTTCTCCTGCATATCCTTCCGGATCATGCCAATATATGCGCTTTTCGCCTCTTTGCAGGCCTCATCATACCGGTCGAGCCAGGCCGCCGTGGTGATCCGGACACCCGCATTGATAAGCCCCTGCTCAATGTTCACCACCGTTCTCGAATTGACATCGCCGGACCCGGTGCCGCCCTTCACGGTGTGGCGCGCGCCGTTTCCAAACAGCGCCGCCTCCTTCATGCCCGTAAGCGGCAGGCAGTCCTTGTTTTCCAACAAGACCATGCCCTGCGGCGCGATCCTTCTGACCCGCGCCATATTTCGGATCTCCCGCTCTGAAACATCCTTCGTCAGCGATGCATAATAGTGTGCCATACACAACCTCCCTTGGTTTGCTGAAACTCCCCTCTATGTTATTATACGGGAA
>ONQW01000250.1 GCA_900320025.1 uncultured Lachnospiraceae bacterium | reverse complement strand
AATGTGCTTGTCATCGCCGCGCTGTGCATCCGGCAGCGGGAGCCTTATGTGCTGAAAATCACACGGCACTGGCACTGGAACCGGGAGCTTCTCGCCGAGTATCTGCGGAAAAGCGCGCCGATCATCGCCAATGAGGTGATGATCGGTGTCGGCAATATGATGATCAACATCGTGCTCGGCCATCAGATTGAGGACGCCATCGCCGCGACCGCCGTTTTCCGGACGCTGGAGGGCATGATCATCGGCTTCTTCTCCGGTTTCTCCTCCGCTGCGACCGTGCTGGTCGGCAAGGAGGTCGGCGCCGGATGTCATGAGGAGGCCTTCTCCCGGGCATGGCGGATCGTCTACTTCTGCAGCTTCATCACGCTCCTCGCCTGCCTCTTCCTGGTCGGGATTCACACGCCGCTGTTCCACGCAATGGGCCTGCACGGCGCCGCGTTCGATTTTGCATTCGGCATGCTGCTGATCTTCACCGTAATCGGCCCTGTCCGCATGGGCAACTGGACGCAGAATGACACCTACCGTTCCGCCGGCGATTCCGCGTTCGGCTCGACGCTGGAGATTCTTTTCATGTTCGCCATGGTCCAGCCCGTGATTCACCTGGCAAACGATGTATTCCACGCACCGTTCCTGCTCGTCTTTGCGCTCTGCTATGTGGACGAGCCCATCCGGTATTTCCTCATGCAGCGCCACATGTATTCCCTGAAGTGGATCCGCCCCGTCTCGTCGGAGGGGCGCCGGACGCTTGCCGCCTTCCGCGAGAAGTACCATATCTCCTGAGACGATTCATCTCACGGGTCTGTCCTTCCTTGCCGACAGCCTCCCTTCCCGACACTTGCGGCACATTGTCGGGTGATTTCTGTTTTCCCGTTCCCTACAATAGCATCAGAACAACGCGGCGGGAGGCGCTGGTACAGGAGACACAGGCAGGTGACATATCCTGCCGCTTCCGCCGCAGGTACGGAACACTGTCTTTGCACCCGCCCGGGACAGCCATCTTCCTGGCTGCTTCCGCCGCAGGCGCGGAACACTGGGAAAGGCAGGGAACATTTATTTTGAGTGCCGCAGAATTCTTGGGAACCGTCGTTGAGAAAACCAATCCGGGTCACCCGGCCGCCTCGCGCCGCATTCTCCGCACCGACCAGTATCTGGCAAAATTCATGATGGATGCCATGCTGCAGCCGCTGAAGGATCCGGATCATTCCTGCATTGTCAGCATTTTCACTCCCTGCGAGATGGTACAGGAGGCCGGTCTTCATCCCTACAATGTCGAGGGCTTCTCCTGCTATCTTTCCGCCTCCTTCGCCGGCGGCATCTGCACCCGGAAGGCTGAGCGGGACGGCATCTCCGACACCCTCTGCTCCTATCACAAAACCTTCGTCGGCGCCGCCATGAACGGCCTTCTGCCAAAGCCGCGCTGCATTCTCTACACCTCACTCGCCTGTGACGCCAATCTTCTCACATTTCCGAGGCTCGCCGCATATTACCAGGTGCCGTCCTTCTGCATCGACGTGCCGACGGACGTTTCGGAGGATGCCGTGGCCTATGTGCGGGATGAGCTGGTCAAAGCGCGACAGTTTCTCTGCGAGACCACCGGCCGTCCCATCGAAGAGGACGCTCTGAAGGCCCGCGTGAAACGATCCCGGGAATCGCTCCTTGCCTATGAACAGGTCCAGCGGGACCGGGCGGACCGCTTCGTTCCGGCCGATCTCGTCACGCCGCTCTACTCCGCGATGACAGCCAACATTCTGCTCGGCACACCGGAGGAGGCGCGGTATGTCCGCATGCTGCAGGAGGACCTCCGGTCCGCCCCGGCAAAGCGCGGAAAGCACATCTACTGGATGCACACCATTCCCTTCTGGTCCGACGCCGTGAAAAAATATTTTCTCTTCCAGGACAGCGCACAGATTGTCGCCTGCGAGCTCGCCCAGGCATGCAGCCCGGATTTTGACACCGGCGACCCGATGCTGGGCATGGCGCAGCGGCTTGTCAGAAATGCCATCAACGGCCCGGCGGAGCGGCGGATTGCAAACGGCATCCGCCATGCCCGGGATGCCCGCGCGGACGGCGTCATCTGGTTCAATCACTGGGGATGCAAGCACACGCTCGGCGTCTCGCGCCTCGCAAAGCAGGCCTTCGAGGACGCCGGATTTCCGACGCTTCTCCTTGACGGCGACGGATGCGACCGCGCCCACGGCGGCGAGGGACAGACCTCCACGAGAATCGGCGCATTCCTCGAGATGCTCCGGAACGACTGAATACAGCAGGGAGGCAAAATACATGGAAACAGAACACACTCTCTATTACATCTGCAAATACACGCCGCTCGAACTGCTGGAGGGCCTCGGCGCCCACACGAAGGCGTGGAACGACATGCCGGCAGGCTTCGGCAGGTCCGAGCAGCTTCTTGGCTCGAATATCTGCGGCTTTGGCAAAGCCCTGCTGGATGCCTGCCTCTCCGGGCAGATCCATGAACTCGTGCTTACATCCTGCTGCGACACGATTCGCAGCCTGGCAGACGTGCTTCGGGCAGAGGATACGCTGGACTTTCTCTATCTTCTGGATGTGCCGCACCGGGAAGACGACTGCAGCGTGGACCGCTTCGCCAGAGAACTCCGCCGCCTGATGGAGGCCTACGAGACGTACTCCGGCAGGACCATGTCACGCGAGCGCTTCCTTGCCGCGCTTCAGAAATCCAACGGAGCGGCGGCGGAGAACGGACGGCGCGAGGGCTGTTCCGCCGTTCCCGGGCAGACCTCCGGACCATATCTCAGCGTACTCGGCGGACGGATGGGAGAACAGCTCTTCGCCCAGACCGCCGAAGCCATGCCACTTCCCCTGGCGAATCACACCTGCGTCGCCGGCCGGACGCTCCCCGCCGGATTCCTGTCCGGACTGCGCGCTCCTCCGCTGGTATGCCGGTGTCCTCCTGCGCCAGCTTCCCTGCATGCGCATGGTGGACCGCACCGGGCGGAAGCCGCTGTTCAACGATCCGAACCTGCGCGGCATTGTCTATCACACCATTCGGTTCTGTGACTACTACAGTTTTGAATACAGCGAGGTGAAGTCGCATCCCGACATCCCCCTCCTCAAGATCGAGACCGACTATACCCGGAGTTCCGGAGGACAGCTGCAGACAAGACTGGAGGCGTTCGCTGAAGAAATCCAGAGCACGGAATCCGCCAGACACCATCATGCCGGACAGAATGCCGCCCACCAGCCCCGGACCCAGACCGCCTATTTTGCCGGCATTGATTCCGGATCCACCTCGACGGACGTCGTGATTCTGGATGGAACCGGAAGAATCATCGGCAGGACGGTGATCCCCACCGGTGCCGGCGCCCGGATCAGCGCGGACAAGGCGCTGCAGCAGGCGCTCCGCGAGACAAATCTGAGGCGGGAGGACATCCGCCGGGTCGTCTCCACAGGCTACGGCAGAGCGGCGATCCAGGATTCGGATCAGAGTATCACGGAAATCACCTGCCACGCGAAGGGAGCGCACTTTCTCGATCCCTCCGTCCGCTGCGTCATCGACATCGGCGGACAGGACTCCAAGGTCATTGTACTGGATGAGAGCGGCCAGGTTGCGGGCTTCGTGATGAACGACAAATGCGCCGCCGGCACCGGACGTTTTCTGGAGATGATGGCAGGAACCATGGAGATGAGCCTCGATGAAATAAGCCGGCACGGCCTCAAATACCGCGAGGATATCACCATTTCCTCCACCTGCACCGTTTTCGCGGAGTCAGAGGTTGTATCGCTCATCGCGGAGAATAAGGATACCGACGATATCGTCCATGGTCTCGACAAGGCGGTCGCATCCAAGACAGCCTCGCTCGTGGCGAGAGCCGGCGGCAGTGCGCCCTTTATGATGACCGGCGGCGTAGCAAAAAATAAGGGCCTGGTCAGGGCCCTCACAAAGGAATTGAAATCCGCGCCGATTATTTCCGACATGGCTCAGCTCTGCGGCGCGCTCGGCGCCGCCCTGTACGCCGCGGAGCTGTAATTGGTTCAG
>ONQW01000251.1 GCA_900320025.1 uncultured Lachnospiraceae bacterium | reverse complement strand
ACCTTCTTCTCCTCGGCCTTCTTGCTGTCCTTATTCTTCGTTCCGAATTTACTCATTCTGTTCTCCTTCTGCCGCTCCCTACTGCGGCAGGCGATCTGTTTTCATCCCGTATTCCATGCATCAATCGTATGGGCAATACCCCAACGGATCTTATCCCATATTTCGGGCACTCGTGTATCTCCAGGAAAATCTACTCTCGCGCCGCGTTCCTTGCGTCCGTGTCTTTGCCTTTCTCTTTTTTCTCCGCCTCACTGCGGAACCATTCGAAGGATGTGTCGTCCTCGTGCGACTCAAAGGAATGCACATACAGGTACTTGCGGATCGCGAAAATACCGGCGATCGACATCACCCCGAGCACCAGCTCCAGCGCCCGAGCACCAGCTCCAGCGCGCTGTCGTCGCTCAGTACCATATGCCTTGCGATGGCGAACAGCAGCACCTCAAGCGCACTGCCCGGCGTGTGCTTGATCAGCATGCGGATAAACTCAATGCCGATCACCAGGTTGAACGCGTGCTCCAGAAAAATATGGAACGTGTACTCATTGGAGCTGTCAAGCAGCGCCGGCATATCCCGCACAATCGGAACGACACTCAGGACAAATCCGATGAGCACAATGACCGCCACCGCGATCTCAAGGATCTCCGTCACCAGCTCCAGCCAGTCCGTAAACGCATGATTATGTTTTGACTTCCGGAGAATTCTCTCCCGAAGTCTTGCCTCTGTGCAATCCTTCATTGATCAACCTACTGTTAATCCGCCAGGAAACTGCCTGGTGACACGTTCCGCCGGTATACATTCCGTCCGGCGCATCCCATCCGGCTCGATCTGTCCGGTATATTCTGTCCGTCACGTTCCGCCGGTACACTCTGTCCGGCGCATCCCATCCAGCCCGTTCTATCCTGGCCCGTTCCGTCCGGCGCCACGCCCGGTCCCCTCACATTTTTCTAACTGCCGCCTTTACCAGACGCTCGAATCGCGGTCCCGCCGCCTCACCGGCTGCGATAACCTCCTCCTCCGAGAGCGGCGACTTCGAGATACCTGCAGCCAGATTGGAGATGAGCGACACCGCGCAGACCCGCATCCCGCAGTGCCTCGCAGCGATTGCCTCCACCACCGTGCTCATGCCGGCAATAGTGCCGCCCCAGCTCTTCACCATCCGGATCTCCGCCGGCGTCTCATACGACGGGCCGGTGAACTGCACATACACGCCTTCTTTCAGCGGAATGCTCTCCTCCTTCGCCGCCGCCCGGAGCACCTCGCACAGCTCCGGATCGTAGACATGCGTCATGTCCGGAAACCGCACGCCCTCCTCGTCGTCATTCGGTCCGATCAGCGGGTTGCGCACCAGAACCGAGATATGGTCCGTGATCATCGCCAGCGTGCCCGGCTCCCAGGACGCATCCAGTCCGCCGGCCGCGTTGGTCAGAAACAGCGTCTCCGCGCCCAGAGCCCTGCACAGCCGCACCGGTCGCACCACTTCCTCCGGCGTATATCCCTCATATAAATGCACTCTGCCCTGCATACAGACAAGCGGCACATCGTCCAGCCATCCGAAAATCAGCTTTCCAGCGTGTCCAGGCGCAGTAGACACCGGAAAGCCCGGAATATCCCTGTAGCGAATGACACATTCCGTCCGGATACACGAGGCAAAATTACCGAGTCCCGAACCCAGTGTCAGCGCAATCCGCGGCCGGAAATCCGTCACCTTCCTGACTGCTTCGGCCATCGTTTTCACCGTCTCATTCATGACGCACCTCCCCGCGCTGTATTTTGTTTCAGTGTACCATTGATTGCCCTGTTCATCCAGAGCCAGCGCGAGATTCTTCCTGCTCCCAAGTGCCAGCCTCGGATCCTTCCCGCTCCCGGATGCCAGCCTCAGATTCTTCCTGCTCCCGATGCCGGCCGGAGCTTCTTTACGCGTCACCTGCTTCCGCTTCTGGCCGTCATCCTGCTCATCATCGCCAGCATGAGGATCAGCACGGTCGGAAAAATAAGTCCCACTCCCATTCCGACCCGGATGCTGTCTCCCGCATACTGCGTCACTTTTCCCACAATGGCGGGTCCTATACTTCCCCCGAGGTCGCCGGCCATGGCAAGATTTCTCCCGGAGCAGGCCGGCCGGTGAAGAATGAATATTAGT
>ONQW01000253.1:1804-2347 GCA_900320025.1 uncultured Lachnospiraceae bacterium | reverse complement strand
GGCGAGGAGAAGGAAGCGCTGACAATGTAGATCAGAGGATAGGCGATCGTCACCAGCACAAAGATCATGACGGCATAATCGATGATGGTGAAGACCTTTTCTCCCGCGGACATTTTTCGAAAGGGAGGCGCGCTCCGCCTCAGAGAACTTCTCGTGGAAGATCTCATAAATCTTGTCCTCCTCGTGGCAGGAGGCACAGGGATTATTGAAGAAAAAATAGGCCGTCCTGGTTTTCCCCTTCTCCGTTCCCTTCTCTGCTTCCTGCGCACTGGCAGTAAGGCCCGGTGCCAGCGCGGCGAACAGGAAGAAGAGCGCCAGCCATGAAACAAGAATCGTTTCGATCCGTCTGCCCCCTGCTTCTTTCCTCATGCTCTGCCGTCTCCCTGTCCCGCCTCTTGTTTTTGTTTCTGTTCCATCCTGCGCCGAAACAATTCTTACTTGTTATTGTTTCGTAAATTCAGTGTAGCACAGCGTCATAGCCTGCGCATCTATTTTTACGATATCGGACTAAATTTCATATAATTTTCGTTATTCTGTACATTC
>ONQW01000253.1:0-1750 GCA_900320025.1 uncultured Lachnospiraceae bacterium | reverse complement strand
GTAGGTGTTTCTGCACATGTATTTTGATTGTTATGTCGGTCATAAGAAACAATATCAAACAATACAATAAACAAAGATGTGTTCCATCAAGCAAGCAGGAGGAAATCAGCATGTTGTATCCGAAGATTGGAATTCGTCCTACCATCGATGGCCGCTGGGGCGGCGTCCGGGAAAGTCTGGAGCAGCAGACGATGGGCCTCGCGGAAAGCGCAAAGACCCTGATTGAGTCATCGCTGCGCTATCCTGACGGTTCGCCCGTGCAGGTAGTCATCAGTCCCTGTACCATCGGCGGCTGCGCCGAGGCGGCAAAATGTGAGGAGTTCTTCTCCACGCAGAATGTGGTCGCCACCATCACCGTGACGCCCTGCTGGTGCTACGGCATGGAGACCTTTGACAGCAATCCGCTGACCATGAAGGCTGTCTGGGGATTTAACGGAACAGAGCGTCCGGGCGCCGTCTATCTGGCCGCGGTTCTCGCCGCCTATGCGCAGAAGGGCCTCCCGGCTTTCTCCATCTACGGACACGATGTGCAGGATATGGACGATCACACCGTCCCGGATGACGTCCGTGAGAAGCTGCTTCTCTTCGCCCGCTGTGCCATTGCTGTGGGATGGATGAAAAATAAGTCATACGTCAACGTCGGCGGCGTCACGATGGGCATCATGGGCGCATACTGTGACACGCAGGTGATGCAGAAATATCTCGGCATCCGCGCGGAGTGGGTCGATATGACTGAGATTCTGCGCCGCATGACGCTCGGCATTTATGACCAGGAGGAGTACGGGAAGGCGCTCTCCTGGATACGGAAGAACTGCCGGGAGGGCTATGACTGCAACGCCGGTCTGTCTCTGCCGGAGATCATCACAAAGAGCAAGGTGATTGCGCCCGACAAGGACTGGGAATTCATCGCGAAGATGACGATCATCATCCGCGATATTCTCTATGGAAATCCGAAGCTTGACGAGCTCGGCTGGCACGAGGAGGCGCTCGGTCGGAATGCTGTCGCCGCCGGTTTCCAGGGCCAGCGCCAGTGGACCGACTGGCTTCCGAATGGTGATTTCACCGAATCCATCATGGCCTCGACGTTCGACTGGAACGGGCCGAAACAGCCGACGCCGTTTGCGACCGAAAACGACACGCTCAACGGTCTCAGCATGCTGTTCGGTACCCTGGTCTCTCAGACCGCGCCCGGTTTCCACGACGTGCGGACCTACTGGAGTCCGGAATCCGTGAAGCGCGTGACCGGCTGGACGCCGACCGGCGCCGCGGTGAACGGCTTTATTCATCTGATCAATTCCGGCGCAACCGCTCTTGATCACACCGGAGCCGCCGGCGGCCGGATGAAGCCGTTCTGGGATATGACGCAGCAGGACATTGACGCCTGCCTCGCCGCCACCGACTGGTGCCGGGCCAATTATCAGTATTTCCGCGGCGGCGGATTCTCCGCGCACTTCCGCACCGGCTGTGAAATGCCCGTGACCATGCTCCGTCTCAACATCGTCGAGGGTGTCGGCCTTGTGCTGCAGCTTGCCGAGGGGACGACCGTCCTGCTGCCCGATGAAGTGCACAGGGTGCTGGACAAGCGGACCGATCCGACCTGGCCCACCACCTGGTTTGCACCGCGCCTGACCGGCGAGGGTTCCTTCCGCGATGTATACTCCGTCATGGCTGACTGGGGCGCCAACCACGGCGTGACCGTCTACGGCCACGTCGGCGCGGAACTCATCACCCTGGCATCCATGCTCCGCAT
>ONQW01000254.1 GCA_900320025.1 uncultured Lachnospiraceae bacterium | reverse complement strand
GTTTCCGGATATTGCTCCGGATTCAGCTCCTTATATTTTTCCGCATACGTATGCGGATGCGTCCCGTTATAATGCTGACGCCGCCGATGCGGCTGCTGCGATGTCAAATCATCCATCTTATACCCCATGCCGCCTTCTTTGCGGCACACCATCCGCGGAAAAACGCCCGCATGGGCTTTCTCCCAGATCAGCCATACTCCATGCCACGTCCTTTGCGGCATCCATCTTCAAGATTCAGAACGCTCCGGCGTCATACCTGACGCTCCAGTAATTTCGCCGCCTGTCTCACGGCAGCAAGCTCCTCCGCTGTGCATGTTTCATCGGAATACCTCGCCTTCTCATACAGCCTGTGCATGAGTTCTACGGACTCCTGAGCATCCTCTGCTGCCCCTGCATTTCCGGTGCGCGTGGTGTATGGCGTGTATGAAGTGCCGGAAGGAATCTCTGCGCAGCGAAATGTTTCCTGCGCGCCCCTCTGATTCTGCGCAGGGCCGTACCACATCCCTTTTCTATCCGGAAACGCATGGCGCTCCAGTTCCCGCGGCGTATCACTTCTGCGCAGCTTTGCCGCGCCCGGTCCCCTTCGAAGACATGCGGCATACCGGCGCCGGATGCCGGCGGAGGGACTGCGGTCAAAGAAACCTGGCCTTTCCCGCACCGGCGATTTTGCCTTTTTCACCCTCTCCCGGACATCATAGGGCAAGCGCCACCACCGCAGCTGTCACCACGCGCCAGAGGATATCAAGAAAGCGCTGCATTCCCTCTGACAGTGGTTCTCCTGCCTCCATCGGCTCCGGCATGGCTGCAGAGGACGAATCCTGTCCGGCGCTTTCTCCTGCATGAAGCAGAGAAAGCAGATAGAACACGCCGCGCAGAATGAGCCTCGCAAGCGCCCGGACGGCACTGCCCGCAAGTTCAAACAGCCGCCGGCCTGAATGAAAAAGAAACATAAGTCCCGCCGCGGCGGCACCGATCCCGACCCACTTTCCCATCGACCTGGCGTAGGCCTGCCGGATGCGATCATAAGGGACTGTCCCGCCCTTTGGAATCTGATCGAGCGCGGTCTCCAGGCTATCCTGTCCCCGAAAGAACAGCAGAAGGATGCCGCTGCACAGTTCTCCAAGAAAGGCCGTAATGCCAAGATCCGTCCTGCCCATGAAAGCAGCCGCCAGATACAGGAGCAGCCCCGGGACGAGTGCCGCCGGCGAAGGATAAATCAGGAGTCTTTCATTGATTCTGGCATAGTAGGAAGCTGTAAGAATGATGAGACAGAACGGAAGAGACAGCATCCGGCTTGCAGCCCATGGCGTGAGAAGAAGAACCGCAGCCACACCAGCCAGGTGCCCGAGGGTATAAAGGCCGAAACGACTCACCCGCTTCTGCAGAAATTCCGCCCACAGTGCATAGCCCACGGGGAGAAGCCCGAGCAGCAGCCCGCACAGGTTTCCTGCAACCGGAACATGCATTGACGCAAGCGCCGCTCTCCCGCGGCTTCCGCCAAGCAGCAGCTGCTGAAGCCAGATCGCGGCTGTGCCGGTCAGCACCAGATTATTGCCCACCCTGAGCCGCATCTTCGCGGCGGATTCCGTTGTAATAAACCGTTCCTCCATCTGCCTCCCAGATTACTTCTCCCTGATCACTTTTATTCCCCGTTAGGGTTCCCGCAGAATGCTGTCATCCCCGACAATCCAGCCTGACAAAATCCACGTTCTCCGGAACCGGTTCGTCCTTCATATCCTTCGCGAGCGGGCAGAGCCAGAGGAGACCTCCCCGCACCGCGGAGAGACCTGCCGCCGCCTCCGAAACATCCTCCCTCCGGGAGGAAGAGATCAGAACGCGCGTCACCCCGCTCTGCCCTCCCTCTCCGGCTGCCCTCTCCGTCTCCTCCCGAAGGAAGGTTGAAAACGCCGGCCGCTTAAGCCGAAGATCGATTCTTGCAAGCAGTTCATTGACGCGGGCAAGGTGTCCTGCTGAAACGCCCTCCCCAAGCGCCATGCCGGCCGCTGCGGCAGCCGCCCCATCCATTTTGCCCGGCAGTGTCCGGTCCTGCGATAGTCTGCCCGCCTCACCGAGTCCGCTCTGCGCCGCGCGGAACGTTCCCGCACTATCCGGTATCTCCTGCGTGCTGCCTGTCTCCCGGACCATACCCTCTCCATTGGTGAGAATGCTGACAGAAATCTGGCGCTGTATCAGCACCCGGGCGAGCGAGGCTGCAAGCCGGATACTGTCCTCCAATACAGCTTCCGGGTACCAGATCGTCGGTTCATCCAGATTCAGAAGAATCCGCACGCT
>ONQW01000255.1 GCA_900320025.1 uncultured Lachnospiraceae bacterium | reverse complement strand
TACGGCAGCCGCGGGAAAAAGACCTGACGAGACTTCTCCCGGATCGGACCAGCCGCACCCGTGGCACAAGTGATCATCTGAACGTGGCACGTCGTCATCACGTTCAAGACCTCACCAGATGAACAGTTCCCTTCCAATCAGCTTCCACACTGCCTCCGTCAGGAAATAATCCCCGGCCGGATCGCCGAGCAGCGTGTCTGTCTCCGCCCGGTAATCCACGCGGTCCCGGCAGAGCGCCTGCAGCATCCGCAGCGCCGCGACGGCGTAAGCGCGTGCGAGCGCCGCACTCACGGGCGGGACATTGTCCTTGTCCTCCTTCACCAGTCCGGACAGCAGAATCAGACCGCATGACGCGGCTGCCGCAGCAAAATCATTCTCCCCCGCCTGCTCTTCTGCTCCCAGTATCTCCGGCACCCGGCCGCTTTCCGGGAGTTCTGACAGGAAATAGGCGGCAGTCTTTTCAGCTGCCTTCAGAAACTGCTGATCCGACGTGTGCAGATAGCTCAATCCAAAACCATAGAGCGCCAGCGCCTGTGCACCAGCCCTGCTGCCCGCCTCGCCTGCCGGCAGTACGGATCCGTCCTCCCGCACAAGCTGATGCATCACCGCCGCCGCATGCAGCGCGGCCATCCCGCGATACGTCTCATCCCGCGTCGTCTCGCTCGCCCAGTACAGCAGCGGGAGCTGCAGGAGAGAATCGACAGAAGGTGCCGGCCCCGCCAGCAGCGGGCAGAGCGCAAGATACCCCTTCCCGGGGAGGAAGCAGCCGGCCATCGCTTTCGCCGCATCCAGACCCCGCTGTTTTGAGACCTCATTTCTGGTCATATGAAAATTGGCGACCGCCGTCGGCAGAAACTGATAGCCTGCCACCGGTCCGAGCTTCTCCGGACTCCGCAGATTTCCCGCCAGCGCGCTCTCGAGGTCCACTGCGTTCCTCATGCAGGTCCTATCCTGCGTCGCATGAACCATCTGCCACATCAATCCGCCGCTCAGTCCGTTCTCCCAGCAGAATGGATTTCCTGTGCGAAAGTAATCTTCCCTCGTCTGCTCTGTACTCCGCCCGAACGGCAGCCTGCCCTGGTTTCGCTCTGCGGCTGCCGCAAGCTTGTCACGGATTTTATCAGCAGATTCCTGAATCCAGCTGTGTTCTTCCATCGTTTATACCCCTGCCACGTCCTGTCACAAACCGCCCTGTTTTCTCAGTTTTCCGCGGGCAGCCGTCCGTACAGTTCGGCGAGTCGGCGGATGCTCCGTGCCAGATCATCAGAAAGAAAGTGCGGCAGAATCCGCCACTCCCAGTTTCCATCCGCCTGTCCCGGCGTATTGATGCGTGCCTCCCGCCCCTTCACCAGGTAGTCCTGGATCGGAATGATGCACAGATCCGCCACAGAGCGGTACGCCTCCCGGATAAAATCCCAGGTTGTATGTAGCGGCGGGCATAGTCACGGCTCCCGTCCGGAATTTCCTCAATCCACTCGCGCGTCGTGGGATTGTCATGCGTTCCGGTGTAAACCACACAGTTCCTGATATGGCGGAACGGCAGGTAAACACTGTTCCAGCTTGTGAACGCGAACTGCAGAATCTTCATGCCCGGAAAGCCGGTGTCCTCCAGCAGTTTCCGGTTCTCCGCCGTCACATTGCCGAGATCCTCCGCGATAATCGGCACCTCTCCGAGCTCCGCGCGGAGCACCCGGAAGAAATCCATGCCGGGTCCTTTCTCCAGCGTTCCGTTCTCTGCCGTCTCGTCCCCATAGGGCACCGCATAGTAACTGCAGAAGCCGTGAAAATGATCGATCCGGATGACGTCAAACAACGCCATGCACCTTGCCATGCGGCGGATCCACCAGGGATACTTCTTCTTTTTCTGTGCCTTCCAGTCATAGATCGGATTGCCCCACAGCTGACCGGTTGCGGAAAATGCGTCCGGCGGGCAGCCTGCGATCACCTCCGGGATATGCTGCGGCGTCATCCGGAACACCTCCGGATGCGACCAGGCGTCCGCACTGTCGAGCGAGACATAGAACGGAATATCGCC
>ONQW01000256.1 GCA_900320025.1 uncultured Lachnospiraceae bacterium | reverse complement strand
CGCGGCGGAGAAGGCCGCCCTCAAATACAATGACTGCTTCGGGCAGGGCAACTTCTTCCTCGAGCTGCAGGATCATGGTTACGCGGATCAGAAGAAGGTCAATACCGCGCTTCTTGCGATGTCTCAAAAACTCGGTATCCCGCTGATCGCGACGAACGACTGCCATTATACCTATGCCGGGGACGCGGAGGCCCACGATATCCTCCTGTGTATTCAGACCGGCAAAAAGCTCTCCGACGAGAACCGCATGCGCTATCCCGGCGGCCAGTTCTATGTGAAGAGCGAGGATGAGATGCGCACGATCTTCGCGTACGCACCGGAAGCCATAGAAAATACGCAGAAGATCGCCGACCGCTGCAATGTCACCATTGAATTCGGCAAAACAAAACTTCCGCACTACGATGTCCCGGAAGGCTACGATTCCTGGACCTACCTTAACATGCTCTGCGAGAAGGGGATGAAGGAGAGATACCCGGAGGAAATCGGTGAGATCGCCGCGAGGGAGGACAGCAGTGAGGGCGCAGCGGCTGCATCGGTTCCCGAAAGCGGAGGTCAACCGACGGACCGGCGGCAAAGTCCTGTCTGGGAGCGCTTAAACTATGAGCTTGGCGTCATCCGGACAATGGGGTATGTCGATTACTTCCTCATTGTCTGGGACTATATCAATTTCGCGCGTGAGCACGGCATCGGAGTCGGACCCGGGCGCGGCAGCGCCGCGGGCTCGGTCGTCTCCTACTGCCTTCATATCACCAATCTCGACCCTATTAAGTATGACCTGATTTTCGAGCGGTTCCTCAACCCGGAGCGCGTGTCCATGCCGGATATCGACGTCGATTTCGCCTTCGAACGCCGGCAGGAGGTTATCAATTACGTCACGCAGAAATACGGTCCGGACCGCGTCGTGCAGATCATCACCTTTGGAACACTGCAGGCGAAGGGAGTCATCCGCGATGTCGGCCGCGTCATGGACCTTCCCTACAGCTTCTGCGATTCGATCGCCCGCATGGTCCCGAATGAGCTGGGAATTACGCTCGACAAAGCGCTGAAGATGAACCCGGACATGCGCAAATCCTATGAGACGGACGACCGCGTGAAGAAACTCATCGATATGGCCCGCCGCCTCGAGGGCCTGCCCCGCCACACCTCGGTTCACGCGGCCGGCGTCGTCATCTGCTCGATGCCGGCGGAAGACCTCGTCCCGCTCTCACGGGCGCAGGACGGCTCTCCGACGACGCAGTTCACGATGACGACCATCGAGCGCCTCGGACTTCTCAAAATGGACTTCCTCGGCCTCCGCACCCTGACCGTCATCCAGAACGCCGTCCGCTTCGCGGAACAGTCGATCGGGCGATTCAGGGAATTATATTCTGGAGATAACCTTCTGCCAGAGCAATCTAAAGGGGCGCAGACCAGAGAAGCTGCGCACCCTGCAGCGACACTCATCTGCAGACCGGCCGCACGGACGGCGTCTTCCAGCTCGAGTCCGCAGGCATGCAGAATTTCATGAAGGAATTAAAGCCCGAGAGCTTTGAGGACATCATCGCCGGCATCGCCCTCTACCGTCCGGGCCCGATGGAATTTATCCCGAAATACATCGCCGGCAAGAAAGATCCGGATTCCGTGACGTATGAGGCAGAGCAGCTCCGCCCGATTCTCGAATCGACCTACGGCTGCATCGTATACCAGGAGCAGGTCATGCGCATCGTGCGCGACCTCGGCGGCTATTCGCTCGGCCGATCCGACCTCGTCCGCCGCGCCATGAGCAAGAAGAAAGCCAAGGTGATGGAGGAGGAGCGTCAAAACTTCATCTACGGCAATGACAAGGAAAACATTCCGGGCTGCATCCGGAACGGGATCCCGGAGGATAAGGCCAATCACATCTATGATACAATGATTGACTTCGCAAAGTATGCCTTCAATAAGTCCCATGCCGCGTGCTATGCCGTGGTCACCTATGAGACAGCCTGGCTCAAATACTACTTCCCGACCGAATATATGGCAGCTCTCATGACCTCCGTCATCGATAATCCGGTGAAGCTCACGGGATACATTCTCACATCGCGGCAGATGGGGATCCGTATGATGCCGCCCGACATCAATGAGGGCGAAAGTGGATTTTCCGTTTCCTATGAAGGGGAGAATGGCCAGCCCGCCATTCGCTACGCGCTCAATGCGGTGAAGGGTGTCGGTACGAACGTCATTGACGCCATCGTGGAGGAGAGAAGAAAGCACGGCCGGTTTCTTGATTTCCAGGATTTCTGCAGCCGGGTCACGGCGCTGTCCACCGACGTCAACAAGCGCGTGATCGAAAGCCTCATCAAGGCCGGTGCATTCGACAGTTTTGGCAATACGCGCAAACAGCTCATGAGCGTCTACAGCCGGATCCTTGACAGCCTTATAAGCTCGAAGAAGAATGACTTCGAAGGGCAGATGAGTCTCTTCGACTTCGCCCCAAAGGAAGTACGGCAGCAGTATGCCATCACCATGCCGGATGTCGGGGAGTATCCGAAGGAGATGAAACTTGCCTTCGAGAAGGAAGTCATCGGTGTCTATGTCAGCGGCCACCCGCTCGATGACTCTATCGGTCTCTGGAAGGCACATGTGACAAAACATGCCGTCGATTTCATCCTGGATGATGAGACAGGTCAGACGAACGTGAGGGACGGCGAGACCGCTGTCATCGGCGGCCTCGTGACCGACTGCAAGATTAAATATACAAAAAACGACAAGGTCATGGCGTTCGTAACGCTGGAAGATCTCACGGGAAGCGTCGAGGTCATTGTCTTCCCGCGCGACTATGAAGTCTTCCAGACAGCACTTGCGGAAGAAAATAAGGTCTTCATCCGGGGGAGAGTCAGCGCCGAAGAGGATAAAGACGCAAAGCTCATCTGCCAGGAAGTCACCCTGTTCGATGATGTGCCGCGCGAGCTGTGGATCCGGTTCGACACGAGGGACCAGTACCTTGCCGCGGAGAAAGACATCCTTGAC